>URBM01000001.1 GCA_900545995.1 uncultured Collinsella sp.
CGATATTACAGGCGTGCTGTTGGTATCGGCGTTGCTGCTGATGATTATGGCAGTGCGGTTTGAGGTGCTAATTGCCGGCGGCCTGGTGGCGTGCTGTGCGCTGGGCTATTGCGGATCGACCGCCCATGCCAATCTTGCGCGGCGTTTTGCGCAGACGCCCTGCCTGGCGCGCGCCGTGGCGGTTTCCTATGCTGCGGGCATTTTGGTGCAGGTGCTCAACCATATGGTGATGCCTGCGGGCATTCCCCAGAAGTCTGTTCTCATTGCCTGTGCGATTGCGCTGGTGGGGCTGCTTCACGGTGCCCGCCGCGCTAAATTGCGTGATGAGCCTGCGTCCGAGTTCGAGATTGCCGAGCTATCGGTCGATGCGTCGGAGCGTGGCGCCAGGTGGCACGATGACCCCGAGGCAAAGGCGGCCTTTCAGGGTGCCGTGGTACGTCTGACGGTGGCGACCGCTTGCCTCACCGGCGTGTTCGCGGCCCTCAATGCCGGCCTTACGACCTCGCATGCCGCTGGCGCTATCGATCTGGGCGACTGGCCGCGCTTGCTGCTGGTTGTGAGCGCCCTTGCCGCCGGCGTCCTGTATGACCTGCGTGGGCGTTCGTATATGAATATCATCATGACGTGCGCCGCCATGCTGTCCACGCTCTCGTTCTTTGTGCTTATCACCGATGGCAACGGTGGCAACACGCTTGCCGCCACGATTATCTTTTACCTTGGCACGGGCTTTTTCGTGGTGTTCTTCACCGCGAAGTTCGCCGCGATTTCGATGTATGCCCGCTGGGCGTATCTATGGCCGTGCATGGGCCGTGTTATCAACAACGTTTGCTCGATACTCGTGACGGCTCCGGCGGTGGCGATTGTCTCGAGTCAAAACGTGCTGGCGGCAGTGAGCGTCGTGCTCGTGCTGTTTGTCGGCATCGCGATTTCGCTGTTGGGACAGTTTGGACAAGACGGTGAGGGCGAGGCGACGCACGGCGGGCTGGCGCTTGCCACCGACGATCTTGGCGTGAGCTGTGAGCCCGGCCAGGCCGACACGGTGCCCCTGGAGGCGCCGGAGCTTTCGTTTGACGATCGGCTCGATGGCTTCGTTGCCGCCTTTGGGCTTACCAAGCGCGAGCGCGATGTTCTGGAGGCGCTGGTCGTTTCGGACGGCAGCGTGCAGGACGTGGCGGCGGCACTCTTCCTTTCGCGCTCCACGCTCTATCGCCACATCGCTTCGATCAACAAAAAGACCGGTGCCTCCTCGCGCGTAGCCCTCATCAACTTCTTCTGGTCCTGGCACCCCAAGACGAGCTAACCACCACAAAGGGGACAGGCACCTTTGTGGTGGTTTTGCCCTTGGGCTGTCTACTGTGGCGGCTCACCGTGCTACAGCAGCTCGCCGTGGCGGGCAATGTAGCGGCGCTTTGCCAGTTGGGTGAGCGCGATGTAAGCGGCAACAATGCCGATGAGCAGCACGAAGAAGCTCGGCGGCAGCGGCATGAGGCCCAGCGCATCGGCGATGGGGCTTGCCGGCAGCCAAGTGACAAGCGCCAAGCCCAGGACGGTGAGCACGCACAGCGCGGGGGCGGCGTGGTCGCACGGGTTCGGCAGGCGCGGCGAGCGCAGCATGTTGATCACGAGCGTCTGCGACCACATGGACTCGACAAACCAGCCGCTCTGGAAGATCGCGGCGAAGGTCGCCATGCCCGTGACGTTGCCCGCGGCGGCAAGCTCGGACCAGCTTGCGCCCACGGTGGCAGGGCACACCACAAAGAAGAGCGCGGCGAAGGTCACGATGTCAAACAGCGAGCTCACGGGGCCCAGCTCGAGCATAAAGCCCTTGATGGACGCAGCGTCCCAAGCGCGCGGACGGGCGGTCCAGGCGTCGTCGACGGTGTCCCACGGCAGCGCGATGCATACGATCTCGTAGACCAGCGACAGCAGCACCAGCTGCAGGGCGCTCATGGGCAAAAACGGCAAGAACAGGCTCGCGACGGTCACGGACAGCACGTTGCCAAAGTTGGAGCTCACCGTGGTCTTGAGGTACTTGAGCAGGTTGCCGTAGGTGCGGCGGCCTTCGATGATGCCGCGCTCGAGCACGCCCAGGTCCTTCTGAAGCAAGATGATATCGGCGGATTCCTTGGCAATGTCGACGGCCGAATCGACCGAGATGCCGCAGTCGCTCGCGCGCATGGCGGCGGCGTCGTTGATGCCGTCGCCCATAAAGCCCACGGTGTGGCCGAGCAGCTCGCGCATGACGCGCACCAGGCGCGCCTTCTGCAGCGGCGAGAGCTTGGCGAAGAGGTGGGTTTTCTCGGCGCGCTCGGCAAGTTCGGCGTCATCGAGCGCATCGATCTCGGAGCCCAGCAAGACGTTGCTCGCGTCGATACCGATCTGCTCGCAGACGGTGGCGGCGACGCGGTCGTTGTCACCGGTCAGGACCTTGACCGCTACGCCCTTGGCCTCGAGCGTGGCGACGGCGCCCGCGGCACTTGCTTTGGGAGGATCGAGGAAGGCCAAAAAGCCCATCAGCACCATGTCGCATTCGTCGGCGATGCCAAACTCGCCCACGCAGCGCGGATTGGTTTTCTGCGCCACGGCAATCACGCGCAGGCCCTCGGCGTTGAGCCCGGCGACCTGCTTGCGAATCTGAGTGAGCTTATCTTCGGTGAGCGGCTGGGCGATGCCATCGATTTCGACAAAGGAGCAGATTTCGAGCATCTCTTCGGCAGCGCCCTTGGTGACCATCTGGGTTTTGCCTTGGGCGTCGGCTACAACTACGCTCAGGCGACGGCGCGAGAAATCAAAGGGCACCTCGTCGACCTTGGTGTAGCGGTCGCGCAGGCTCTGGCCCAGCATGGAATCGGGCACGACGGTCGAGGGCGTCACGTCGGCGCGGTCGATTACGGCCAGGTCGATAAGGTTTTTGAGGCCGGTCTGGAAGAAGCTGTTCAAAAACGCATGGCGCAGCACACGTGCGTCCTCGTTGCCATCGGTGTTGAGGTAACGCTCGAGCACGATGCGGTCTTCGGTGAGGGTGCCGGTCTTGTCGCAGCACAGCACGTCCATGGCGCCGAGGTTTTGGATCGCCGGCAGCTCCTTGACGATAACCTGACGACGAGCGAG
The DNA here is from genome assembly GCA_900545995.1 of uncultured Collinsella sp. Classification (GTDB taxonomy): domain Bacteria; phylum Actinomycetota; class Coriobacteriia; order Coriobacteriales; family Coriobacteriaceae; genus Collinsella. The sequence continues at coordinate 3,112 of URBM01000001.1, forward strand.
GTCCTTGGCGCCCTGTGACAGGCTCGTGGTCACGATGACGGGAAGCATCTGCGGCGTGATACCTACGGCCACGCTCGTGGCGAACAACAACGCGTCGATGACGTTGCCCTTGGTGGCGGCGTTGATGGCAAAGACGACAAGCGCCATGGCGGTGCCGTTTTGCACGGAGGTGCCGGTAAAGACGATGTTCTTGCAGGTAGAGAGCGGCAGCGCAGAGCGATCGGCGCCCTCGACGACGGTGATGGCAGCGGTCTTCTCGACGGCCTCGCTCTCGCCGGTGAGTGCGGACTCGATGACAAACAGGTCGCGCGCGGTGATGATGCGGGCGTCGGCCGGCACCATGTCGCCGGCAGAGAGACGGATCACATCGCCGGGGACGAGCTCGTCGAAGGGGATCTCGGTGCGCTCGCCGTCGCGCAGGGCGGTGCAGGTGTTGGAGACCAGGTCCTTGAGGGCCTCGGCTGCATTGCCGCTGCGGGCTTCCTGGATAAACTTCATGCCGCCCGATACCAGCAGCATGATGCCGATGACGATGACCGTGGAGGGGTCGCGCTGCGGCTCGGGCACGGCGAGCACGTCGATGTAGAGCGAAACCAGCGCGAGCGCGGCGAGGATGCCGGCGAAGGGGTCGATGAACGCGTCGGCGATGCGGCGGGCTAGCGTCTTGGTCGGCGCCTCGATGGTGTTGGGGCCGACGGCGTCCAGGCGCTCGGTTGCCTGCTCGGCGGTGAGGCCTTTTGCCGTGGCATCGAGCAGCACGGGGGTGTTCTCGGCGCTATGGGTGGCGGCGAATATAGTGTTCTTGGCAAGGCCGGTGTGAGCGGCAGGGCGCGCCGTGCGGCGGCGCTTGGAGATAGCTTCGAGTACCGTGGCGGTTTTGAGCATCAGCATAGGGTCCTCCTTGTTGAAGGGAGTTAGCGTACGTGTCGTATTTGCTTCAAAAAACCTAGATGTCGCTCACGTCAAGCTCACGAACCACCACAAAGGGGACACAGGCACCTTTGTGGTGGTTTTGACGATCGGTTCGTGGCGCTTATGCGAATACGGAATCCTTGCGGCGTGCCGAGGGCGACATGCAGGTTTTTCGACTATGACTGCCTTCCATGGCACACCTCCTTAAGGCCGGGCGCAGCGCGCTTTGGGTATCTCGTACCCTTTTTAATTCGCCCGTATTCTTGACGAGGGGGTTTATCGTGTCAACCCCATTGTTCGGAAAACCATTGCCCCTGACAAAGCCTTTACAGAATGCTGTGGCCTTAAAGCACACCCGCATCGACGCTTCGCCTGCGCTAAACTGGAAGGCATGTACGCGATTACGAGAGGAGCCCGCATGGAGGCTTACAAGCAAGAGTTCATCAAGTTTATGGTTGAGTCCGACGTTCTTAAGTTCGGCAGCTTTACGCTCAAGAGCGGCCGTCAGTCCCCGTTCTTTATGAACGCCGGCGCTTACGTGACGGGCTATCAGCTCAAGAAGCTGGGCGAGTATTACGCCCAGGCCATCCACGATAACTTTGGCGACGACTTTGATGTGCTGTTTGGACCGGCCTACAAGGGTATTCCGCTGGCCGTCGTGACCGCAATTGCCTACCACGAGCTGTACGGCAAGGAGGTCAAGTACTGCTGCGACCGCAAGGAGGCCAAGGACCACGGCGCCGACAAGGGCAACCTGCTGGGCTATGAGCCCCAGGACGGCGACCGCGTGGTCATGGTCGAGGACGTTACCACCAGCGGCAAGTCCATCGACGAGACCTATCCCAAGGTTAAGGCTGCTGCCGATGTCGAGATCAAGGGCCTGATCGTGTCCCTCAACCGCATGGAGGTCGGCAAGGGCGGCGTGACCACCGCGCAGAAGGAGATCGAGGCCAAGTACGGCTTCCCCGTAGCGAGCATCGTTTCCATGGCCGAGGTCGTCGAGACCCTCTACAACCACGAGATCGACGGCAAGGTCGTCATCGATGACGAACTCAAGACCGCCATCGACGCCTACTACGAGCAGTACGGAGCCCGAGAGTAGTTACGGCGTTTTACCAAACGCCGTAACCGGCCGACGCTGCGCGCCGCCCAGGGCGACAATTTGTCATTCAAAAGGCGAGGCATGACCAGAAGGTCAATGCCTCGCCTTTTTCATGCCAACTTGTTCGCCCTGGACGCCGCTCGCTGTCCGTCCTCTTCTTGCGGCGTTGTCTTGCTCCGGATGGGTAGTCACCTTGCTCGCTCTGGCGGGCTTTCGCTGTCGTTGCCAAAACATCGGCGTTGCCGTTGTTGGGGGTAGTCATTGGGGACGTTCTTAAACGACTAGGCGTTGGGGACGTTCTTGTTTGACTAGTCGTTTAAGAACGTCCCCAATGACTAGTTAGAGATAAGCGTTCGAAAATCCACGCTCGTCGCTACTTGAGCCCGGGCAGGCGGGTGTAGGGGAACGAGCGCTCCAGGAATTCGGAACAGCGGTCGTAGTCTTTGGCAAAGTAGCTGCTGTAGAGCGAATCGAGCACGTATTGCACGGCGATGTGGCTCGCGAACTGCGTGATGCGATGCGTCATGCTCTCGTGGTCGCTCACCGTAAGGTAGACGGCAAAGCCAGGGTGAATGCGCGCGCAATAAGGCGTGCCGATGACGATGACCGGGACATGCCGGCTGCTGAGGATCGGCAAGATGTCCTTGAGGTTGGGGGCAAGGCCGCTGTAGGAGATGACGATTGCCACATGGCCGGGGCCCGAGGCGAGTGCTGTTCGCACCTGGGCCTCGACACCGTCGTGGCACGTCGCGCTTTTACCGGCGGAGAGCAGGCGATCGCGGAACATTCCCGCTGGATAGAGGTTGTGCGAGCCCGTGTAGATGTCGACCTGTCGGGCGTTCGCGATGAGCTTGGCGGCGTGGTCAAGCTGCGCGGGGTCGAGCAGCTCCTGCGTCTCGGCCAATGTGGTCTGGTAGAGCCCCTCCATGCGTTCCATAACCTGTGCAGGGGTGGACGTAGCATCGAAGGGAAAGTTGATATCCACGTCGCGGCGGTTTCCTGCCTCGGTTGCCAGGCGAATAAGCTCGACCTTGAGATCCTTGAAGCCCTCGAGGCCGAGCTTTTTGCAAAAACGGTGCACGCTCGCGACCGAAACGTTGGTGCGCGCGGCAAATTCCTTAATAGAAAGTCCACGGATGTCCTCGCCGATGGCAAGGGCTGCAATGCCGAGTTGTTGCTCGGTAGGGGTGAGGCCCTGCGCCTCGGTGATCTTGCGTTTGATATCCATGCGAACTCCCGCACTCGCTAAACCGGCTAAAAGGGGACAGGCTTATTTTGGCACGTTTCGGCCGGTATCAGGAAGTGTCAGGGACGGGGCGGCGGCAGGACTCGAGAACGAAAAGAAGTGTCGGGTTTTGCGCGCCCGCTTCTGCCCGTCCCGTACGCGGGCGATACTCGGCTTATCGACCCGCGATGCAAAGGAGATGCTCATCCCACGAGCACTACCGGGAAGGGCTCGCGATTCGAGTCCTCACCTTAGCATTTGAACCATTTGGCACTATAATCACCATAGGCATGCGCAAAACGTTGCGCTTAATCAAGAGGAGAAAACGTATGGGTCTGTTTGACATGTTCAAGAAGAAGGCTGAGCCCGCGGCAGCTGCTGCTCCGGCCTCCATCTCTGCTTCTGCCGGCGCCGACGTGTTGTGCTCGCCCGTCAAGGGCAAGGTCATCAAGATGGCCGACGTGCCCGATCCCGTCTTTGGTGGCGAGGTTCTGGGCAAGGGCTGCGCCGTGTGGCCCGAGGACGACCTGGTCTACGCTCCCTGTGACGGCAAGGTGACCGTCACTATGGGTCACGCCGTGGGCCTGCAGTCCGATAGCGGCATCGAGGTTCTGGTGCACGTTGGCGTCGATACCGTCAACATGAACGGCGACGGCTTCGAGGGCTTCGTCAAGGCCGACGACGTCGTGAAGGCCGGCCAGCCCATGCTCAAGATCGACCGCGCCAAGATTGCCGCTGCCGGTTACAAGGATTGCGTCGTCGTGGCCGTGTCCAACACCGCCGAGTTTGCCGACGTCGAGCTCGCCGTCGAGGCTGAGTCTGCCGTCGCCGCCGGTGACGCCATCGTTAAGGTCGTTCGCAAGTAGACTGCGACAACATAAGGATGTGCAAGGGCGGTCGGGTTATCCGGCCGCCCTTTTTTAATAGGCCTAGCAGGTGCATTTTATTGCAGGGGGTTTGCTTTACAGGCCATTCGCTCGTCAAATTGAGCCGTCTGCGCTTTTGCGACGCAGGGGTTGGGCCGGGCCGCTAATATGGACTTGCTGTTACGACGTGCGCTGTGCGGGGAACGCGGCGCCGCTTGTTTGGAGGAATGTCATGAAAAAGAAGCTGCTGCTTGCGCCCCTGATGGCCGCTTTGGTTGCGTGCGTGGTTTTGCTTTCCGGCTGCGGAGGGCCTTCGGTGGAGGAGCTCATCACCAGCGACCTTACGAGCCAGTTTGACGAGATCAAGAACGGCGGCGATGACTTCCTCTCCGGTCTGAAAGAGGCTTCGGGCGACGAGTTTGAGCAGCTGGGCATCGATCCCAAGGAGTACGCCAAGAGCTATCTCGAGGGTTTTGATTACAAGATCGGCGACGTGACGGTCGACGAGGACAAGGGTACCGCGACTGCCGAAGTCACCATCACTTGCAAGTCCATGAACAAGATCGTCGAAGATTTCGCCACCCAGTATCAGGAGAAGATTGCAGCGCTCGACGAGCTGCCGTCCGAGGACAACCTGTACAAACTTGCCGGCCAGGTGATGGTCGATGTGACCAAGGCCGCCAAGCCCAAGGACACCAAGGTTACCTTTAAGTATTCCGCCAACGAGGATAACGAGTGGTCTGCCGACGATTCCGCAACCACCGAGATGATGAATGCGATGATGAGCTAGTTCGTTGCGGCGTTTTACCAAACGCCGCAACTGCTCGACGCTGTAAACGCCCAGGACGATAGTTTGTCATGAAAAAGGCGAGGCACGACCAGAAGGTCTATGCCTCGCCTTTTTCATGACAAGGTGGCAGTTGGGGACGTTCCTCATGACAAGGTGACAGTTGGGTGTTCCTATAGTTTTGTCAACCGTCGGGGCTACTCCCGGTAGGGCACCCGGTCGCGCATCACGGCGTATATCGCCCTGAGCCGCTTCCTCGCGACGGCCTTGAGCGCCCGCCCGTGCCCCATGCCCCGCGCCCTGCAGGCCCGGTAGTACTCGCCGTAGCGCCCCGAGGACCTCACCAGGCTGTTGCACGAGAAGATCAGCAGGGACTTGAGCCTCGCGTCGCCGCGCCTGGACGCCCTGACCGACCTCACCGACGTGCCGGAGCTCCTCACCCTCGGGGCTATGCCGCAGTACGAGGCCAGGTGGTCGTGGTCCGGGAACCTCCCGATGTCGACCGACACCGCGAGCTGCGCCGCGGTCCTCGGGCCGATGCCGGGCACGGTGAGCAGACACGCGTAGGTCTCGTCGCCCTCGAGCAGCGCCGCCGTCTCGGCCTCGAGGGCCCCGGCCTCGTCGAGGGCCTCCGATATCCGGGCGGCCAGGAACCTGACCTGCCTGTTCTCGGCCTCGACGAGCGCCGGCGGGGGGCGCGGTGGAGGCGGCCGCGGCCTCCCCGGCGGCCTCGGCCCGCGGGCCCTCGGCCCCGGAGCGGGCGATCCCCCACGCCCCGCCGAACCCGGCGAGCCCGGGCAGGTGGGCGACCCCGAGCCCCGCGGCGCGGGCCCGCCTCACGGCGAGGGACCCTATGTTGCGGAACTGGTCGACGACGACGAGCGTGCCGGCGGGCGCGGAGGCGAACAGCGCGTCGAGCTCGGCCTCCCTGTTGCGGACGGGGGCGCTGGCCAGCACCTCCCCGTCGCGGTCGATCAGGCAGGCCCAGTGCGACGACTTGCCGACGTCCAGGCCGAGCACGGCCGCGGGTCTGGTGGATGGCGCTTTCACGGTGGTATCCTTCCGGTAGTCGTTCGACCGGATGGCCTCCCCCTCGGCACTCACATTACCAGCCGCGGCGCCTGCCCGGCACTTTCCTATCAGCCGTCGGGGGCGGCGCGTCCCGCGCCGGCAGCACCCAACGGGCCCTCTCGGGGGCAGGGACGTTCGGCCGTGCGCGGGCGCCCGGTCGGCGGCCCGTTCTGGGCGCGCCTCAATCGTAGCCCGAGACGGTCCCGGGCTGACAATTTCGACTGTAATGGACGTTCCTCATGACAAGGTGGCACTTGGGGACGTTCCTTTTCTGCCGGCAGTTGGGGACACTCCTTGCACCGGCGTCGCATCGAGCGGTCGGGAAAATGCGGCCCGGTTTTTGGCCGAATTCCGGGTCGCGGTTTCCGGATGGGGTGGGTAGCGGAAAATGCGACCCGGAATATTGCTCCAAAACGGGATGTCGTTTCCCCGACGCGCCTCAAACGGAAAGCGCGTCCCAATCCGGAGCTCCAAAACGGGATGCGCTTTCCGCGCGGCAGAATCGCTGCGTTCGTGCTGGGCGGCGGCTTCGTTACTCGCCCAGCACCAGCGCCGCGAGCTCTGCCTGGGTGTCAACCACGTAGTCGGCGCCGGCGGCTTCCAGCTCTGCGCGGCCGCGGAAGCCCCAGCTGACGCCCGCGCTCTTAAGGCCGGCGTTGTGGCCGGTTAGGATATCGACATTGGAATCGCCCACGTAGAGCGTGGTCACCGGGTCGGCGCCCAGCTCTTCCATCACATGCAGCGTGACGGGTGCTTCGGGCTTGGGCGGAAACGCATCGACGCGGCCCTGTACCAGCGCAAAGCGCTCGGAACCAAAATACTTCTCGATAAGCGGAGCCGCCGAGACGTGGTCCTTGTTGGTGAGCACGGCAAGCTGCACGCCCGCGGCGCGCAGGCGGTCAAGCATCTCGATTGTGCCAGCATAGGGGGCGGTGTGGTCCTCCTTGTGCTCGCCGTAGTAAGCCCTAAACTCGGCAAGCGTCTGCTCAAACATACGGCCGTCGCCCGCATACTCGGCAGGCATAAAGCGCTCAACCAGCTTGAGCATGCCGTTTCCCACCTTGTAGCGGTACTCGTCTACGGCAAACGTGGGCCAGCCGTGCATCTCGCAGGTATGGTTGCCGGCGGCCGCCAGGTCCTCGAGCGTGTTGAGAATGGTGCCGTCCAGGTCAAAGATCACATGGGAAAAAGCTGCTGCCATGGGTGCTCCTGCCGCTTGAGTTGTAAAACGCACCCCATGATACTGGGCATGCGTGCCGGGCATGTTTGGAATCTGAATATCTTTAATAGCCCTGAGCCTTTGTCGTTAGCAAATCCTCGGCAGCTGCTCTCCCACGAGCATGTCGAGTATGCGGGTCGAGCCCCAGCCGGTGCGTACGCGCACGGCGGGGCGGGCGTCCTCGGCAAGCGGCAGCACGCGACCGATGATGGCGGCATTCTCGCCGTAGCGGGCGGCGCGCATGGCGGCCAGTGCCGCATCTGCCTGTTCGGCCGGCACCACGGCGACCATCTTGCCCTCGTTTGCCACCTGCAACACATCATAGCCGAGCATCTCGCAGGCTGCCTGCACGTCGGGGCGTACGGGCACGGCATCCTCGTCGACCTCCATGGCAACGCCGCTGGCCTGGGCAAACTCGTTGAGCGTGGACGCCAGGCCACCGCGAGTGGGGTCGCGGAAGCAGCGTGTGTCGGGTGCTGCGGCAAGCACATCGGCAATCAGGTGGTTGAGCGGCGCGGCGTCGCTTTCGATGGTGCTCGAAAACGCCAGACCCTCGCGCTGACTCATGATGGCGATACCGTGGTCGCCGAGTGTACCCGACACCAGGATGACATCGCCAGGCTGGCAGTTGGCGCCGCTGAGCGCCACGCCCTCGGGCACCTCGCCCACGCCGGCGGTATTGATGTAGACGCCGTCGGCCCCGCCGCGCTCGACCACCTTGGTGTCGCCCGTGATGATCGCCACGTCCGCCTCGCGCGCCGTTTCGGCCATGGTCTGCACGATTTGACGCAGCTTGTCCATGGGGTAGCCCTCTTCGAGGATAAAACCGCATGAGAGGTAGCGCACGTTGGCGCCCGAGGTCGCGACGTCGTTAACGGTTCCGCACACGGCGAGTCGGCCGATATTGCCGCCGGGGAAGAACTGCGGCGAGACTACAAAGCTGTCGGTCGACATGGCGATGCGCCCGCTCGCGGGCAGCGCAGCGACGCCGGCATCGTTGCCCTCGAGCAGTTCGGGCGACCCAAAGGCATCCAAAAAGACCTCATCGATGATGCGTTTCATCATCTGGCCGCCAGAGCCGTGGCCCAACAGGACAGTGCTATCGGTGGCAGTACGGGACATATCGAAAACTCCAATCGAGGACGGAATTATATGGGTGAGGTGCAGCGTCGACCGGCCCGCCGTTCGTTAGAACGGCGGAACCTAATAGTCGCGGTAGCGGTAGTACGCCGCGCAGCTGCCTTCGGAACTCACCATGCACGGGCCGACGGGGTGCTCGGGCGTGCAGGTGCGGCCAAAGAGCGGGCAGCTGCTCGGCGTAATGGCCCCGCGCAGCACGTCGCCGCAGCGGCACCCGCGTGGCTCGACCGTCGGCTCGATGGACACGTCAAAGCGCATGCTGGCATCAAAGTGCGAAAACTCGGGACGAATGGCGAGTCCCGAAGCCGCAATCGATCCCAGCCCGCGCCACGTGGTATCGCACGGCTCAAATACCTGCTCGACCAGCTGGCGCGCCACAGGATTGCCGTCGGCATTGACGCCGCGACGGTAGGCGTTGTCGATCGCGGGTTGCCCCTCAACAACCATCTGGACCAGCATGCAGATACCCTGCAAGATGTCAACCGGCTCAAATCCCGTTACCACGCCTGGAGTCTTAAACTCGTCGACCAAAAAGCCAAAGGGGGCCAAGCCCGTGATGGTGGCGACGTGGCCCGGCAGGATAAAGCCGTCGATGGCGGTCTCGGGGTCGTTAGCGATGGCGCGCAACGCCGGCGGCGTGGTCTTGTGGGCGCAATAGACCGAGAAATTCAAAAGCCCGCGCGCCTCGGCCTCCAAGATGGCGGCGGCGATGGTGGGCGTCGTAGTCTCAAAGCCCACGCCCATAAAAATGACCGGGCGATCGGGGTTTTGCTCGGCAATGTCGAGCGCGTCGAGCGGGGAATAGACGATGCGGATGTCGCGTCCTGCCGCCTTTTGCGCAGCGAGCGAGGTGGATGATCCGGGCACGCGCATCATGTCGCCAAAGGTGGTGATGATGGCTCCGCCTATGTTGGCGAGCGCGATTGCGTGGTCGATGTCGCGGTTGGCGGTGACGCAGACGGGGCAGCCCGGGCCGCTCAGCAGCTTGAGCCCGGCCGGCATAATGGAGCGAAAGCCATAGCGCCCGATGCTCACGGTATGCGTGCCGCAGACTTCCATAAGGTTGATGGCGCGGTCGCCGACAAGCTCATGAATGCGCTCGATGAGCTCGCGAGCCAGCTTGGGATCGCGGAATGCCGAGAAATCGATACCGGAGCGAGCCGGCTGCTCGGGCGCCACTAGTAAGCCTCCGCCGGGTTGGTGGCCAGCTGGTCTTCTTCGACCAGCTCGGACATGGCATTAACAAGCTCGAGCGTTTCCTGTGCTTCCTGCTCGTCGACAATCTGGATGCCAAAGCCGGCGTGTACGAGAATATAGTCGCCAACCTGCGCCGTCGGCACGAGCCGCAGCGACACGGGGCGCTCGATGCCCATCATGTCGACGGTGGCCTTGAGGCCGTCGTCGCGTTTGACTACTTTACCGGGAACGGCAAGGCACATATTGTTCCCCTTGTATACGCTTTGCGCTGGATGAGCGCTCAATAATCCATCAGTTGATGGTAGCGCTCGCGGGGTTCGCGGGCAAACGCGTTACGCCTGTGAGACGGCGGCTTGCGGGCTGGCCGAACAGCCTATTGTGGCGCGACCTGTGCGAGGCGAGTGCGTGCGACTGCTGCCTGACCGTAGGCGATGCAGCCGTCATTGACGGGTACGGTGTGGGGGACAAGGACAGTAAAGCCTGCGCTTTTGAGCTCGCGGGTGAGAAGCTGAAGCAGAAGTCGGTTCATGAACACGCCGCCCGAGAGCGCGACGGTGTCGATGCCCTCGTGCACGCAGATATCGCTGGCGATGCGCGCCGAGGAGCGCGCGACGGCGACATGGAAATCGAGTGCGAGCCTGTCGGCGGGCGCTCCGGCTTCAATTCCTCCCAAAAGTGCCTCAAAGAGTGCTTTCTGGTCCAGAACATAGAGGCCGTCCAGCCACGATGGGTCAGATGCGGAATAGCCGGCGTTGTCGTCGGGAAAATGGGCGATTTCGCTGTCGAGCGCGCGCCAGGCGGCGGCTTCGAGCTCGATGGCGGGTTCGCCCTCGTAGGTTGCCTGGCCGCAAATGCCCAAAATCGCGGCTGCGGCATCAAACAGGCGACCCATGCTGCTAGTGCGCGGACTGTTGATGCCGCGCTCGATCATCGTTGCCGTTATGCTGCGCGTTTGCTCGTCAAGGCTGTTCAAGAGCCCCACAGCTCCCGGGTGCTCGAGCAGGTCGAGCTCGCTGAGCAGGGCAAAGGCGTTGCGGCGGGCATCGTGTACGGATGCGGCGCCACCGGGGAGCGCCCAGGTGCGCAGATGCGCGACGCGCTCAAAATCGGCGAGACGGGAGATAAGAAACTCACCGCCCCATATGGTGCCATCGGTGCCGGCGCCCGTGCCGTCGAAGGCGATGCCGAGGACGCGTGCATCGGGCGCAAGCCGGCCTGCGACAATCGCCTCTGCCATTACGCTCGCGATGTGCGCATGATGGTGCTGGACTTCGATAAGCGGCAGATTGTGCTCCCGTGCCTGCTCGCGCGCCCATTGGCTCGACAGATAGCTGGGATGCATGTCGCATGCCAAGGCGGCAGCCGCCAGGTCAAAGAGGTTTTCCAGACGCGTGCGTGCGGCGCTCCAAGCATCGAAAGTCGCGCCGTTTTCGACATCGCCGATATGCTGCGACACAAAACAGGTCGTATGACCGTTGGCGTCCTCGCGCGTGAGCGCGATCGTGGCTTTTTGCTGCGGACCGCAGGCGAGCACGCAGGGCGTGGTGCCGTTGAGCTCCGGCAACGACAGCGGCTGCGGCGCATATCCGCGTGCGCGACGCACGGGCATGACGTCGCCGTCGACCACGCGTACCACGGAGTCGTCGTAGCGCGACAGAATTGCGCGGTCGTTGCCGAGCAACGCGTCGGCGATGCCGGCGGCAACGAGATGCTCCCATGCAAGGGCATCGTCGGTCTCGATGGGCTCTTCGCTCAGGTTTCCGCTGGTCATGACGAGTGCGCTCATGCCGCGCGCCGCGGCCGCGGCGAGCAGTAAATGTTGAAGCGGGGTGTAGGGGAGCATGACGCCGAGCTCGGGCAAGTCGTGCGCGACGGATGGCGCGAGCTCAGGGGCGTCGGGGGAGCCGTAGGCGTCGTTGCCGGTTGCGCGGCGACGCAGCAGCACGATGGGACGAACGCTGCCGGCAAGAAGATTACGCTCAACGCCATCGATGTGACACAGGCGCTCGGCGTCGGCAAGGTCGCGCACCATAACGGCAAGCGGCTTATTGCTGCGACGCTTGCGACGGCGCAGCTCGCGTACCGCTTGTTCGTTGGTGGCATCGCAGGCCAGGTGGAATCCGCCCAGACCCTTGATGGCGACGATGCCGCCGCCAGCCAGCAGCTCGACGCAGCGTTCGATGATGGCATCGCTGGCCTCGCGCGTGGAGCCGACGGCTGGTGTCGCGTCGACCGCCGTTGGCACAACACCGCAATTGACCTCACGCCACGTAATATGCGGTCCACAATCAAAGCAGGCATCGGGCTGCGCGTGAAATCGCCGATCGAGCGGATCGGCATACTCTGCGGCGCAGGTGGGGCACATGGGAAAGCGATTCATCGAGGTGGCCGCTCGGTCATAGGGCAGCGAGCGAATGATGGTAAAGCGCGGTCCGCAGTTGGTGCAGTTGATAAAGGGATAGTGAAAGCGTCGGTCGGCGGGGTCGAACAGCTCGCGCAGGCAGTCGTCGCACGTGGCGATGTCGGGTGAGATGAGCGTCGTGTGGGCAGTTTGATCCTGTGACGCCACAATGCGAAAACCCTGCTCGTTAGCGGCGTCCCAGTTGCCGGGTGCTAGGTCCATAACCTCGACATGCTCAACGCGGGTCGCGGCAGGCGCGTGCTCCGACAGCGCGGCGACAAAGCCGTCGAGCGCCTCGACCGAAGCGTGCGCCTCGATATGCACGCCGTCGCCCGCGTTGAGCACCCAGCCGCAAATGCCGTGCGCCATGGCCTCGCGATACACAAACGGTCGCATGCCGACACCCTGCACAATGCCCGTTACATGGATATGCGCATGTCGCATGCGACCCTCCTTCGTTGAAATGTGTGCTGTTACAGCCCCAAGCTCTGCTTGGTGGCGGCGCACGTGAGCTCGCCGTGCTTAACGCCGCGCAGGCCCAGCAGACGGTCAGCCAGCTCGTAGACACGTTCGCCGCGACCCTTGAGCGCCAGAATCTCCAAGCAGTTGTGGTGATCCAGATGCACGTGCATGGTCGATACGATCTCGTCGGTGTAGTCGTGCTGCACTTCGTCCAGACGGCGCGTCAGGTCGCCGGTATGGTGGTCGTAGATCATGGTGAGCGACCCGATAACATGCTCATCGGGCGTGCGCATCTGCTCCTTGGCGATCGAGGCGCGAATCAGGTCGCGCACGGCCTCGGAGCGGTTGGCCACGTCGCCGCGGCGCGCGATCTGTTCGTCAAAACGGCGCAGCAGGTCGTCCGGTGCGGTAACCGAAAAGCGGACCAGCTCGGAGCCGGAGCCACTACAGTGGCAGCCTGCGTCACCATCCGCCCCGTGCGGATGCTCGTGCTCGTACCCGCAGCCGTGCTCATGTTCGGCCACGTTACACCAGCTTCACGGAGCCGACGGAGTTGTGGTCGGCCTCGATGGCTTCCTCGTAGCCCTCGAGCGCGTCATGCGCCTCGTGCAGCGCGGCCATGGCGGCCTCGAGCTTGGCGCCGATGCGCTCCATGTCAAAATTCTCGGTCGCATGCAGCAGCTGATGGCTCCACTCATGAGCGAGCTCGATGGTGTCGTCGACCTGTTTGACGCTCATGGCAAGCTGGCTCATGTTCATTCCAACATCATGCATGGAAAATCTCCTTTTGTATGGGGCAGTTCAGTGGTTCAGATTTTACTACGCCCGCTCTGCGCGCAGCTGCATAAGAAAACGGGTACGAGTCTGTGCGACCCGCACCCGTTCACTGGGGGCTGTTTGTGACTACCATACTATCCGTGGTTGCACTCGGTGCATCCAGAAGTCCGGCGAGCGGTGCAAAAGCGCTCATGGACGGCGGGTAAGTAACAAGCGTATTACAGATGCTTCTCCAGCAGCGCCTGCAGCCTCGTCTTGGGCAGAGCGCCAACCGAGCGGTCAATCTCCTCGCCGTTCTTAAACACAACCAGCGTGGGGATGCTCATGACGCCATACTTCATGGCCAGGTCCTGGTTGTCGTCGACGTTGCATTTGGCAACGGCAAGCTTGCCCGCCAGCTCATCGGCAACCTCGTCAACGATGGGCGAGAGGGAGCGGCAGGGACCGCACCACGGTGCCCAAAAATCGACCAGCACGGGCAGGCTGTCGTTAACGACGGAATCGAAGTTCTCGGGGGTAATCTGCTTAATGTCAGCCATGGTGACCTCCATAATGCGACGCGGCTCAGCCGCGTAAAACTCAGTACGACCGTGCTTATACCCAGCCGCCCGCAAAGCAACCACTCGCGGGCAGCTCTTTTATATAATGGTGGGAACGCAAACGATTGGAGAGCGCATGCCCACGTCACAAAGCCAGAAAAAAGAAGCCATCGCCCAGGCGACCGAGCAGGAGCTCGCATCGCTCGCGGGTCGTGGCGTGCGTATCGCGGGCAACGCGTGCTCGCCGATCGTGCTGGTCAAAGGCGATTTGGACGAGGCCGAGCGTTCGGGTGGCGAGCTTGCCGCCGGCCCGGATGGCGCGGCGTTGCGCAAGGCGCTTGGGGCCATCGGCTACGCGCCCGAGGATTTTTGCGTGCTGGCAAGCGTCGCCGGCGTGGGTGACGGAGCGGTCGCGGTGGGCGAGACTCTGCCGTGCGAGCTGTTCCGTGAGGCGCTTGAGGCTTTGGACCCCGAGGCGGTGCTACTGCTCGACAACAACGCGGCTGACGCCATGCGCGAGACCTACGCCGATATGCTCGTGGCGATCGATGACTTCGACACCGCCATGCTCAGGCCCGGCTTGGTCGCCCATGTGCAGGGTCGCCGCGTGCTCGCGCTCGACGGTTTCGAGGCGGCGCTCACCGACAAGGCCGCTAAGCAGCGCATGTGGGCCTACATCAAGCAGCTGACTCCGGCGGCCGCCCCGCTGTAGCGGATTGGCGCCGGCGAGCGATTGCCTGGCGGGCAAGACGCGCCTCGAGATCGGCGCCGCACTTCTACATCACAGCGCGCAGCTCAAACCGATCGCCGTTAATGCGGAACTGACAGTTGCCGTTCATGCGTTCGACGGCAAGTTTGATGCTCTTGGTTCCAAAGCCGTGTCCGGTGTGCCCGGCTACGGGCACACCGTCGACCATGCGCGGCGCGCGGTCAAACGTGTTGGAAACTAACAGCAGCAGCTGGCCGTCCTCTAATCGCAGGTCAAAGTCGACGAATCGCTTTCCTTGGGGTGCGGCGCTTGCGGCGGTGATAGCGTTTTCCAAGGCATTTGAGAGCACGCTAAACAGGTCGGCGTCACCTACGTGGATGGTTTCGGGTACGGCGGCGCGCAGGTTGGCGGTAATGCCGTTTCTATTGATATCCGAGTTAAATGACGAAAGCGCGATGTTTACGGTCTCGTTGGCGCAGAAGCGGCGTACGGCGGTGCGATCGCCGGCTTCGCAGAGTTCATCGATGCGTTTGAGTGCCTCGTCGGTGTGGCCCTCCTCAATTAAAGCGGCCAGGCCGCGTAGGAAGTGGCGCATATCGTGGCGAAGAATCGACAGCTCGCGCCCAGATTGACGCCAAGCCTCGAGCTCTTTGATGACGGCGCTGTCGCGGGTTTCGAGCATCCAGCGCTCTCGCTCGGCAGCCTCTTTTTCTTCGTATTCGCGCAGGTAAACGGCAAGAAACATAAGATAGAAGGCACAGAGCGCAAATGCCAAAAACTCAACCGTCACCACCGAGCCCGAGTGGAACAGCGTGGTGTAGACGTTGGTGGCATAGTCAAAGACGTAATAGACGAGCGGCAGGATTAAAAGGATGCCCAGCTCGGTGGTGCTTTTAATCGCCAAGCGCGGACCGGTGTCGCCGGCCCAATGCAACAGGACGGCAAAGACGGCGAGTGTGGTCGCAATACGCGCCAGATAGTACGCGATCTGCGAATCGGTTGCGGCAAAGGCGGCGATGCCCATCCAATTGCTGAACTGGCAGCTCAGATAAGCACTCGTAATGCCGAGCGCGGCAAGCAGCGGGCTCAGGCGGTAGCGCGCACACAAATAGATGACGAGCGGCAGATGCACGACGAGCGGATATACCTGGCGGGCGAAAAGCTCGCCGCCGACGGCATTGGCGAGGCCAAATGCGCATCCAGTTACGGCACCGACCAGCACCAGTTCAAGCGCATGACGCCGGTTGATCTCGATACCGCACAGCGCCGCCGAGGCAAAGACGCCAAAGAGTAGCGTTGTGGCGTGGTGGATAGCCCAAAGGATCATTTCGACCGAGGAGACCATCAGCGCCTCCTGCCTTCGAAGCGCACCGCAAAGTAGGCGTCTTGGAACCCCTGCTTGCTGCTGCGCGACAGCGGAATGCACGCGCCGGAGCGCATGACGATGTCCGTGCGATCGAAGTGGTCGATGTTGCGCAAGTTGACCTGGTAGCTACGGTGGCATTTAAAGAAGGTGACATTTTGCGCCAAACGGTCCTCGACGCTGCGGAACGACTCGAGTGCCTCGATATCGCGTCCGTCGCGCAGGTGGAAGACCACGTGCTTGTTGCGCGCCTCGGCATATTCGATGTCGGACAGGCGCAGGGCGTGGTAGCCAAAGGACGTTTTGATCACGAGCTCGTCGGTCGCCGCCGGGCGCATGCTCGAAAGCTCGTCGAGTAACTGCGCCAGGCGTTCGTAAGTCACGGGCTTGAGCAGATAGTCGAAGGCGCGGACCTCGTAGGACTCCAGTGCAAACTCGGGCGATGAGGTGAGAAACACCAAGCGCACGGCGGTATCGGCCTGGCGCAATTCGCGCGCGGTGTCCATGCCGTTGACGAGCGGCATGATCATGTCGAGCAGAATGATGTCGGCGCGCGATGCGGCATGGCGGGCCAGCAGGTCCTCGCCGCGCGTGACGAGCGCAACATCGACCGCCGTGCCCGTCTCGGTCGACCAACGGTCGATCATCCGGTGCAGTTTATCTAGAAAAGTGACGTCGTCGTCGCAGGCAATAATCTTGAGCATTCGGCCCCCTTAGTAATTCGATTTTGCCACATCGGGCACGCGCCGCTTGCGGAGACGCGTCCCATTTGCGCCCCGCGTCGTGCAACTCGCGCCGAGCGGTATTGCGGTGGCGAAAGATGCCTCCTGCGCCATCGAGAGCTCGGCTATCCTCAGCTTGCCAGTTCGAATATGGACCTGCCACATGATCGAATCTTTATTTCAACTTTACACCTAGGTTTACAGCTGTCTTGTCAGCTGTAAACCTAGGTGTCATACTAAAGCCCCAAGATTCGCCAAAAGAGAGGGGCCTTGATGGCACAGAGCGCGAACATGGATGCGTCGGAGCTTGCACGCGATATCGCGGCCGGCCTAGCATCGGCAACGACGGCAACGGAGCGCGCGGCACTGGTGCCTGCAGAGCTCGTCGAGGCCATTCAGCAACTAAAAACCCAACGTGACGCGGTGGTCCTGGCGCACTACTATGTGGCGCCCGAGGTCCAAGCCGTGGCTGATTGCGTCGGCGACAGCTTCTACCTGGCAAAGCTTGCCAAGAGCCTGCCGCAGCAGACCATCGTGCTGTGCGGCGTGGAGTTTATGGGCGAGAGCGCCAAGCTGCTCAACCCCACCAAGACCGTGCTGCTGCCCGAGCCGGGCGCGGACTGCCCCATGGCGCACATGGTCAAGCGCGAGACGGTCGACGCCGCCCGCGCCGAGTACGGTGACGACCTTGCCGTGGTCTGCTACGTCAACTCCACGGTCGAGATCAAGAGCTGGAGCGACGTGTGTGTCACCAGCTCCAACGCCGTCAAGATCGTGTCCGAGCTGCCGCAGCAGCATATCCTGTTCATCCCCGATCAAAACCTGGGCCGCTTCGTAGCCGAGCAGGTGCCGCAAAAGCACGTCATTCTCAACAATGGCTACTGCCCGCGCCACCACATCATTACCGTCGAGCAGATCGTCGACGCGACGGAGGCTCACCCCGACGCGCTCGTGCTGGCGCATCCTGAGTGCAAGGCCGACGTCCTGGCGGAGGCCGACTACATCGGTTCCACCGCCGGCATCATCAAGTACGCCGAGGAGTCCAACGCGAGCGAGTTCATTATCGTGACGGTCCGCGGCGTGCTCTACGAGCTCGAGCGCCGCTGCCAGGGCACCGGCAAGAAGTTCTACTTCCCCGCGGTGCAGCCCACCTGCGTCAACATGGACCTCATCACGCTCGAAAAGCTCGTGCGCTGCCTGGAAACGGGCGAGGGCGAGGTGCAGATCGGCGTCTCGGACGAGGCAGCAGACCAGGCCAAGCTCACGCTCGACCGTATGCTCGAGTACGCAGCGCGCTAGAACAATGTGGCATGAGGGATGGTCCCTTATGCCACATTCAAGGGAGAGGATTCCTGTGGAAACCAAGCAATACCCCGATATGGAGTGCGACGTCGTCATTGCCGGCTGCGGCGTGGCGGGCCTGTACGCGGCGCTCAACCTGCCGACGAGCACGCGCGTGATCATGCTCTCCAAGGGCGCGGTCGACGAGTGCGACTCGATGCTCGCGCAGGGCGGCATCTGCGTGCTGCCCGAGGGCACGGACTACGATGCCTTCTTTGAGGACACCATGCACGCCGGCCATTACGAGAACCGCCGCGAGAGCGTCGACATCATGATCCGCTCGAGCCGCTCGGTCATCAACGACCTGCTAGCGATGGGCGTGGATTTTGAGCGCAAGGCCGATGGCAGTCTCGACTTTACCCGCGAGGGCGCACACAGCCGTCCGCGCATTGCCTTCCATGCCGATATCACCGGCAAGGAGATTACGACCAAGCTGCTTCAGGCTGTCCGCAAGCTGGACAACGTGCAGATTTTTGAGCACGTGGCCATGACCGACATCCTAACGGGCGAGCGTGACGGCGCCACGATGTGCACCGGCGTCGTCGCCGTTCCCGTGGACGAGAACAGCTCGGTTCGTCCTGCCGACGAGCTGGCAAATGCCGCCGAGGGCGTGCATGCCGGCGAGCCGTTTAAGATCCATGCCCGCCACACGCTGTGGGCGACGGGCGGCATCGGTGGCGTATACGACCATTCGACCAACTACCCGCAGCTCACGGGCGATGCCTGCTACATTGCTCAGGAGCATGGCATTAAGATGGAGCACCTGGACTACGTGCAGATCCACCCCACGGGACTGTTCTCACCGCAGCCGGGCCGCACCTTCCTGATCAGCGAGAGCTGCCGCGGCGAGGGTGCGATTTTGCTCAATGCCGCCGGTGAGCGCTTTACCGACGAGCTGCAGCCGCGTGACGTGGTCGCCGCCGCTATTCGCGAACAGATGAAGCAGGACGGTACCGAGCACGAGTGGCTGAGCTTCGCCCCCGTCGAACGCGATGTGGTGACCGGGCATTTTGCCAACATTCGCGCGCGCTGCCTTGAGGACGGTCGCGACATCCTGGACGAGCCCATCCCCGTCACGCCCACGCAGCACTACTTTATGGGCGGCGTGTGGGTCGACAAGGACGGCCGCACCTCGATGCCCGAGCTCTACGCCGCCGGCGAGACGGCCTGCAACGGCGTTCACGGCAAGAATCGCCTGGCTTCAAACAGCCTGCTCGAGGCGCTGGTCTGGGGTCGTCGCGCCGCGTGGTATATGCGTACCGGCGAGTCGCTGGCCGTGGAGCAGGCGGGCGATCCCGCGCTCGATGGCCGTCATCGCGCCCTGAGCGCCGATACCCTGGCAATCGATGATTTGGCCCGTGCCGCCGGCACGCAGGCCGTGGAGGAGTAGACCATGAATCCCATTACCATGAAGCTCGTCGTCGATGATCTGATTCTGCAGGCTCTGCGCGAGGACATTACCTTTGAGGACGTGAGCACGGCGAGCGTGTGTCCCACGGCGCGTCCCGCCACGGTGGAGCTTATCGCCAAGGCCGATGGCATCATCGCGGGCCTGGATGTATTCGCTCGCACCTTTGAGCTGCTGGATTCGCAGAGCTCGGTGCTGTTTGATGTTGCCGATGGTGACGAGGTGCACGCCGGTGACCACGTGGGCCAGGTGCGTGGCGATGCGCGCGTGCTGCTTTCGGGTGAGCGCGTGGCGCTCAACTACCTGCAGCGCATGAGCGGCATCGCTACCTATACGCACCAGATGGCCGCGGCGCTCGAGGGCACCAAGACCGTGCTTGTCGACACACGCAAGACCACGCCGGGCATGCGCGTCTTCGAGAAGGCCGCGGTCGAGATCGGCGGCGGCAGCAACCACCGTTACAACCTGTCGACGGCCGTCATGCTCAAGGACAACCACATCGATGCCGCCGGTGGCGTGACGCGTGCGATCGAGATGGCGCGCGCCCATGCATCGTTTACCACGACGGTCGAGATCGAGTGCGAGAACCTGGACATGGTGCGCGAGGCTGTGGAGGCCGGCGCCGACATCATCATGTTCGACAACATGACCCACGACGACATGGCTGCTGCGATTGAGCTTATCGCCGGTCGCGCCAAAACCGAGTGCTCGGGCAACGTGGACGCCAGCAATATCCGCGCGCTCGCCGACCTGGGCGTTGACTTTATTAGCTCGGGGGCGCTGACGCACTCTGCGCCGATTCTCGACCTCTCGCTTAAGCACCTGCGTCTGCTGGACGGTAAATAATGGACGCCCGCGAGCGTCGCCGTGCCATCATAGGCGTGCTCGAGCGAGCCAAGGAGCCCGTTTCGGGCAGTGCGCTTGCTCGTGAGGTGGGTGTGAGCCGCCAGATTGTCGTGCAAGACATCGCCCTGCTGCGCGCCGATGGGCACGATATCGTGGCCACCAATCGCGGCTACGTGCTGCAGGAGGCCCCCAGCAGCCCCGCCGTGCCCACGCGTCTTGTTAAGGTGCGCCACAGCGTGGAGCAGGCGGGCGACGAGCTTACGAGTATCGTCGACGCGGGTGGCGCCGTTCTCAACGTGATCGTCAATCACCGCGTGTATGGCAAGATCACAGCCGATCTGGACATTCGCAACCGTCGCGATATCGAGCGCTATCTGGAGGGTATTGCCAGCGGCAAGAGTTTTCCACTGCTGACGGTGACAAGCGGCTATCACTTCCATCGCATCGCGGCGGAGGACGAGCAAACCCTCGACGAGATCGAGGCGATGCTCAAGGAGAAAGGCTACCTAGCAGACCTGATGCCCTACGAGGACGATCTATCGTAGCCGACGCTGCAAACGCCCCTAAGCGGCAATCTGACGTTCAATCGTCGGTTGCGTACAAAAAGTACGCTTCCCTCCTCTTTCACGTCACCTTGCTCGCTTAGGGGTGTTTTCGCTGACGTGAGCTCAACCTGCGACGGTGCCAAATTAGTTATCCGCACAAAAAAGGAGGCCTCCGCGGCGATGCGGAGGCCTCCTTTTTTGTGCACGGTGTACTTTTGAGTGTGCAGGTGGGGGAGTTGTTACTCCTCGACGATCTCGGTGATCGCGCCAGCGGGGCAAGCGTCCTGGCAGGCGCCACAAGCGACGCAGGAGTCCTCGTCAGCGACGGTAGCGACGTCCTGGAGCTCCAGAACGCCAGCGGGGCAGGAGTCGACGCAAACGCCACAAGCGATGCACTCGTCGGCATCAATTACGGGATGAGCCATGGTAGTTTCCTCTCTGTTGACCGACGCTACAGGCGATGCGCGCCGGTTTGATTCGGGCAAAAACATACCACGGGAGCGACCGTTTGCAATACCCTCTGGCCGGCATCTTCATACCGTTCGCCGAGTATGCCAAGGTTTACTAAAAAACGCGCAGGTGGGGCCGTTGAGCTGCATAAATGTTAGCTAAAGGTGACTTGAAATATAGGGCGATTGAGCGTGCTTGCGGAAACCGCATCCCATTATTTTGTCGAAAAACGGGTTGCAGTTTCCGGTTAGGCCCGCTAGCGGAAAATGCGAGCCGGTATCAGCTCTCAAAACGGGATACGGTTTCCGGTTGAGCCTTCAGACGGAAACTGCGACCCGGAATCCACGTTCAAACCGGGATGAGCTTTCCGCAAGACGGCCCCCAGGCACCCTCGGACCCAAACCTCAGCCATCTCTACATAGATCTCGATGGATTTGCCGAGAACTCAAACAGTGCGTCTACCTGCGTATTTGCGAACCTAAACTCTCGGCAATAAGAAATCTTATATGAATTGACTTAGATTTTGTATATTCCGGCCCATAAGGGGATACACTACATCCTGAAAGACAAGCCGAAACACTGCTCGGCAGACCGCCGAGTCGGTGCAAACGCACAAGAGAGAGGGAATTTCTAATGGGCAAGATTCTTGGTATCGACCTTGGTACTACTAACTCCGCTATGGCCGTTCTCGAGGGCGGTTCTCCGACCATTATCGTGAACGCCGAGGGCGACCGCACCACCCCGTCCGTCGTGGGCTTCCGTGCCGACGGCGACCGCGTCGTGGGTAAGGCCGCTAAGAACCAGGCTGTCACCAACCCCAAGAACACCGTGTTCTCCATCAAGCGCTTCATGGGCCGCAAGTACTCCGAGTGCACCTCCGAGATCAAGACCGTGCCGTATGAGGTCAAGGAGGGCCAGGGCGGCCGTGCCGTCGTCGACATCGAGGGCAAGGATTACACCGCCGAGCAGGTGAGCGCCATGACGCTCGCGAAGATGAAGGCTGACGCCGAGAAGTATCTGGGCGAGACCGTTACCGACGCCGTCATCACCGTCCCGGCCTACTTCAACGACGCCCAGCGTCAGGCCACCAAGGACGCCGGTAAGATCGCCGGCCTCAACGTCAAGCGTATCGTCAACGAGCCGACCGCTGCTGCCCTGGCCTATGGCCTGGACAAGCAGGGCACCGACCAGCGCATCCTGGTCTTCGACCTGGGCGGCGGCACCTTCGACGTCTCCATCCTCGACCTCGCCGACGGCGTGTTTGAGGTTCTGTCCACCTCGGGCGATAACCACCTGGGCGGCGACGACTGGGATCAGCGCGTCATCGACTGGATGGCCGATAAGTTCCAGCAGGAGAACGGTGTCGACCTGCGTCAGGACCCCATGGCCCTGCAGCGTCTGAAGGAGGCCGCCGAGAACGCCAAGAAGGAGCTCTCCGCCGCCCAGCAGACCACCATCAACCTGCCGTTCATTACCATGAACCAGTCCGGCCCGCTGCACCTCAACTACACGCTGACCCGCGCCGAGTTCGAGAAGATCACCCGCGACCTGCTCGAGCGCTGCAAGCAGCCTGTCACCAACGCCCTGCGCGACGCCAAGCTTAAGCTCTCCGATCTGACCGAGGTCATCCTCGTCGGCGGCTCCACCCGTATGCCCGCCGTCCAGGAGCTCGTCAAGACCATGACCGGCAAGCAGCCCAACATGTCCGTGAACCCCGACGAGGTCGTTGCCGACGGCGCTGCCGTCCAGGGCGGCGTGCTCACCGGCGACGTCGAGGGCATCCTGCTGCTCGACGTTACCCCGCTGTCGCTGGGCGTCGAGACCATGGGCGGCATCATGACCAAGATGATCGACCGCAACACCACGATCCCGACCTCCAAGACCGAGGTCTACTCCACCGCTGCCGACAACCAGACCAGCGTCGAGATCAACGTGCTCCAGGGCGAGCGCGAGCTTGCCCGCGACAACAAGTCGCTCGGTAAGTTCCAGCTGACCGGTATCCCGGCTGCCCGCCGCGGCGTGCCGCAGATCGAGGTCACCTTCGACATCGACGCCAACGGTATCGTCAAGGTCTCCGCTAAGGACAAGGGCACCGGCAAGGAGCAGCAGATCACCATCTCCGGCTCCACTGCTCTGTCCGACGACGAAGTCGATCGTATGGTCAAGGACGCCGAGGCTCATGCCGAGGAGGACAAGAAGCAGAAGGAAGAGGTCGAGGTCCGCAACCAGACCGACAGCCTGTGCTACTCCACCGAGCAGACCCTCAACGAGCTGGGCGACAAGGTTTCCGCCGACGTGAAGTCCAAGGCCGAGGCCGCTATCGCCGACGCCAAGAAGGCGCTCGAGGGCTCTGACGTCGAGGCCATCAAGGCCGCCGGCGAGTCCCTGCAGTCTGTGGCCTACGAGCTGGCTCAGGTTGTCTACGCCGACGCTCAGCAGCAGACCGACGGTGCCGCCGGTGCCCAGCCTGCCGACGATGACGTCGTCGACGCCGACTACGAGGTTGTGGACGACGAGGACAAGTAATCATGTCCGCCCGTAAAGCTCGCACGGAGGCGGCTGCCGCTGGCGCCGCCCCCGTTGACTCTGAGGAGAAGGACGTGAAGATTCCCGTAGAGGCCGTCGACGATACCGAGGCCAACGAGGCCGAGGCCGCCGAGGCTGCCGAGAACCAGGTAGAGGATTCCAACAAGGAGGCGACGATGACCGAGGACGAGATGGTGGAAGCCGCTATCCGCGCCGGTGAGGAAGCCGCCGACAACGACTTTAAGCTCAAGTTCGAGCAGGCTCAGAAGGAGCTTGCCGATGTGCGCAATGAGCTCGATGCCGCTGCAGAGGCTCAGAAGGCCGCCGAGGACAAGGCGAAGGACGCCACCGAGCGCACCGCCCGTCTGCAGGCCGACTGGGAGAACTTCCGTCGCCGCACCGCCAACGAGCGCATCGCCGAGCGCGAGCGCGCGACCGAGAAGCTCGTCACCGCGCTGCTGCCGGTGGTCGACGATATCGAGCGCGCGATCGACCACGCCCGCAGCCAAGAGCTTTCCGACGACTTTAAGCAGTTCGTCGATGGCGTTGACGCGGTGCATGCCAAGTTGCTCGATGTGTTCGCGCATGAGGGCGTTGAGCCCATCGACCCCAAGGGCGAGGCGTTCGATCCGCTCGAGCACCAGGCCGTGGGCCGCGTCGAGGACG
The DNA here is from genome assembly GCA_900545995.1 of uncultured Collinsella sp. Lineage (GTDB taxonomy): Bacteria > Actinomycetota > Coriobacteriia > Coriobacteriales > Coriobacteriaceae > Collinsella. Next base: position 27,386 of record URBM01000001.1, read on the forward strand.
CATCGCAGTACGACGAGACCGTCAACGACGTGTACCAGAAGGGCTACCGCATGGCGGACCGCATCCTGCGCTCCGCGATGGTGACGGTGACGTACGGTGGCGAGAAGCGCCCCGCGCCGGAGCCCGAAGCGGCGCCCGAGGATGCTGCGGCCGATACGGCCGAGAGCACCGAGGAGTAATTGAGAAGGGCCCCGGGGCAACACCCGGGGCCCTTTCTGGCCTAGTGCCATATGAAAGCATGAGCCGTCGTCTGCATGGGCGGCGGACGTAACAGGAGAGGAGCTACGATGGCTGCAGGCAAAACCTTCTATGACATCCTGGGCGTATCCAAGAGCGCCTCCGACAAAGAGATCAAGAGCGCGTTTCGCAAGCTCGCGCAAAAATATCACCCCGATGCCGGCGGCGACGAGGCCAAGTTTAAGGAGATTAGCGAGGCCTACGAGACGCTTTCGGACGAGAAGAAGCGCAAAGAGTACGATCAGATGCTCATGTTCGGCGGCATGCCGGGCGCGGGCGGTGCGTATGGCGGCGGCTATGGTGCCGGTGCTGGCGCGAGCGGCTGGGGCGATATTTTCGACAGCATCTTTAGCGGCAACGGCGCCTGGGGCAGCGATTGGGGCTCTGGCTTTGCCGGGGCTGCGGGCGCTGCCGGTGCCGGCGCGGGCCGCAACCGCGCGCGCAAGGGCGGCGACCTGTCGCTGACCGTCGATGTGACGGCCGAGGACGCGTTTCGCGGCGTGACGCACAAGGTCACCTACCGCATTCCCTCGACGGGCGAGCAGCAGACCATTACGGTTTCGGTACCCGCGGGCGCGGTCGACGGCGGCAAGCTGCGCTACAAGCGCCGCGGCGAGTACGGTGTTGCCGGAGGCGAGCGCGGCGACCTGGTCGTGACCACGCACGTGGAGGAGCATCCGCTGTTTAAGCGCAAGGGTGCCGATGTGACCATGGAGGTGCCGATCTCGGTCTACGAGGCGGCGCTCGGCTGCACGGTGGACGTGCCCACGCCCGGTGGCGCGACGGTTCGTCTGAAGGTGCCCGCGGGTACCCAGACGGGCAAGAAGTTCCGCTTTAAGGAGATGGGTGCGCCCGACGTCAAGCATCGCGGCCGCACGGGCGCGTTGCTTGTCGAGATCAAGGTGCAAGTTCCCACGAACCTGTCCGACGATGAACGCGAGGCCATGACCAAGTTGCGCGAGGCCGACACGCGCGACTATCGCGAGAAGGTCAACCGTTACAAGGCGACGTACTAGGGCGGTCGTGGCGCACGCCCGCGCCCGCGGGCTTATGATGGACGATAACGAGACGGAAAGGGGTCAGGTAGCATGGCCGAGGACAATAGGAACAAACCGCTGTACATGATCAGCGTGGCGGCCGAGCTGACCGGCATGCATCCGCAGACTCTGCGCGTCTACGAGTCCAAGGGACTGGTGAACCCCCAGCGCTCGGGCGGTAACACGCGCCTGTATTCGCGTGCCGATATCGAGCGCCTGGAGCTCATCAATCAGCTGACCGACGAGGGCATCAACCTTGCCGGCGTGGTGCGCATCCTCGATATGAAGGAGCGTGCCGAGGAGCGTGAGCGCGAAAACGAAAAGCTCCGTGCTCGCGTGCGCCAGCTCGAGGACGAGCTGCACGAGTACAAGATGCAGAAGAAGATCACCGCCTTGGCCCCGCGCGATGGCTCGGTCAACCCCGAGCAAGTCATGCGCAAGCTGCTAGGCGCGGGAGGAGATTTGTAGTTACGCGGGTTTACCAACCCGCGTAACGGGCCGACGCTGCGCGCCGCCCAGAGCGACAATTTGTCATTCAAAAGGCAAGGCATGACCAGAAGGTCTATGCCTTGCCTTTTTCATGCCAACTTGTTCGCTCTGGACGTCGCTCGCTGTCCGTCCTCTACCTGCGGCGTTGCCTTGCTCCGGATGCGGCAGTCATGGGGGACGTTTTTAAATGACTAGTCGAAAGGGACGCTCTTGCACCAAATCTGCCGGCCCACACCGGGCTCGTCCTTTACTTTACCGAGATAAAGTGAACGTGCAGATTCGTAACCCACTCGCAACCGTTCTATGGCACGATATTGAACGAATGTATGCTATGCGCCCAAATCTTTTGGGCAGAGTGGGAGACAGTATGGTCAAGCTGTACGAGGACGGCATCTACCTGCGCGGCGGCAGCGAGGTTGTGCCTGCGGCCGAGGCTGCCGAGCGCGGCATTACGCAGACGCCCGAGGATGCCAAGCGCGGCACCATCGCGTATTCGATCCTCCAAGCACACAACACGTTCGGAGATCCCGAGGCGCTCAAGATTCGCTTCGACGCCATGGCGAGCCACGACATCACCTTTGTCGGCATCATCCAGACGGCGCGCGCCTCGGGCATGGAGCAGTTCCCTCTGCCCTACGTGCTCACCAACTGCCATAACTCGCTGTGCGCCGTGGGCGGCACCATCAACGAGGACGACCACGTCTTTGGCCTTTCCGCGGCCAAGAAGTACGGCGGCATCTTCGTCCCGCCGCACATCGCCGTCATCCACTCCTTTATGCGTGAGAACTTCGCCGGTTGCGGCAAGATGATCCTGGGTTCCGACTCGCACACCCGCTACGGCGCCCTGGGCACCATGGCCGTGGGCGAGGGCGGCGGCGAGTTGGCCAAACAGCTGCTGCGCGACACCTACGACGTCGCCTATCCCGGCGTCGTTGCCATCTACCTCACGGGTGCCCCGCGCCCCGGCGTCGGCCCGCACGACGTGGCGCTCGCCATCATCCGAGCCGTCTTTGCCAAGGGCTATGTTAAGAACAAGGTCATGGAGTTTGTGGGCCCGGGCATCGCGAGCATGACGACCGATTACCGCAACGGCGTTGACGTCATGACCACCGAGACCACCTGCCTGTCGAGCATCTGGGCCACCGACGAGGACACGCACGCGTTTCTGACCATGCACGGCCGCGGCGACGACTACCGCGAGCTCAAGCCCGTCGATGTCGCTTACTACGACGGCTGCGTCGAGGTCGACCTGTCGAGCATCAAGCCCATGATCGCGCTGCCGTTCCATCCTTCCAACGGCTTCGAGATCGACGAGCTCAACGAGAACCTCGAGGACATCCTGCACGAGGTGGAGCTCGAGGCCGCCAAGATCGGCGAGGGCAAGACGCACTTTAGCCTGCTCGACAAGATCGTCGACGGCAAGCTGCACGTGCAGCAGGGCGTTATCGCCGGCTGCTCGGGCGGCAACTACGGCTCCGTGGTCCAGGCCGCCCGCGTGCTCAAGGGCGCCAACACCGGCTGCGGCGAGTTCTCGCTGTCGGTCTATCCCACGAGCCAGCCCGTGGCACTCGAGCTCACGCGCCGCGGCTACATCTACGACCTCATGGAGGCCGGCGCGATCGTTCGCACGGCGTTCTGCGGCCCGTGCTTCGGCGCCGGCGACACGCCCGCCAACAACGGCCTTTCGATCCGCCACACTACGCGCAACTTCCCCAACCGCGAGGGTTCCAAGCCGGGTAATGGCCAGCTGAGCGCCGTGGCCCTGATGGACGCCCGCTCCATCGCGGCGACGGCTGCCAACGGCGGCGTCCTGACACCGGCGACCGATTTGCCCGAGGAGACGTGGGACGAGGCCTGCGAGTACACCTTTGACGACGCGCCGTACAAAAAGCGCGTGTACTGGGGCTTTGGCAAGGCCGAGCCTGCCGACGAGCTGGTCGAAGGCCCCAACATCAAGCCGTGGCCCGCGATGGAGCCTCTCGGCGACGACATTCTGCTCAAGGTGTGCTCCAAGATCATGGACCCGGTCACCACGACCGACGAGCTTATTCCCTCGGGCGAGACGAGCTCCTTCCGCTCCAACCCGCTGGGCTTGGCTGAGTTTACGCTCAGCCGCCGCGACCCGGCCTACGTGGGCCGTTCCAAGGAGGTCGACGCCGTGGAGAAGCGCCGCGTGGCCGGCGAGTCCGCGGGTGACCTGGTCGCGCTTGATGCCGAGCTTGCCGGTGTGTTTGAGGCGCTGGCTGGTGCGGGCGTCGCGGCAGATGCCAAGGCGACCGAGTACGGCTCCATGCTCTACGCCAAGAAGCCCGGCGACGGTTCCGCCCGCGAGCAGGCCGCGAGCTGCCAGCGCGTGATTGGCGGCCTGGCCAACATCGTCCACGAGTACGCCACCAAGCGCTATCGCTCCAACGTGATGAACTGGGGCATGGTGCCCTTCCAGATGGAGGCCGAGCCCAACTTTGAGGTGGGCGACTACGTCTTTGTGCCGGGTATACGCGCCGCGCTCGATGGCGACCTAAAGGACATCGCTGCCTACGTGGTGCGCACCGACGGCACGGTCGAGCAGATTGAGCTCTACATTGCCGATATGACGGCAGAGGAGCGTGCCATCGTCAAGGCCGGCTGCCTGATCAACTACAACAAGTTCAAGGCCGCTGCCGAGTAACGCACTTAATTGTCCGCCCGGGGCTTACCCTTTCCCGCCCGCTCACGCGCTTCGCGAGGGTCGCGTTCGGGAAAGGGTAAGCCCCGGGCTACATTTCTGCGTTCTCGTTGGGTCTTGAGGGACGCTAAAAATAGACTTGCTTGATGCCGCCTCTGTTATCGGGGTGGCTTCTTTTTGTCGAAAACCGCCACAAAGGGGACAGACGCCTTTGTGGCGGCTCGATTCGTCTTAATCTGTAACATCTTGGCCGCTAAAAGTGGGCCTGGTGTTACAGATTGAGACAAACAATCGCCGCCGATCATCTCATCTCAATCTGTAACATCTAGGATCGAAAAGGGCCGCTAGATGTTACAGATCGAGACAGTGGAACATCGGAGCCGAAACCACCACAAAGGTGCCTGCCCGGCGGGACCTTATTTCGATGGGGTCCAGGTTATTTCATCGTCAAATAGCCAAGTGCGTGCCGAGCCACTGTTGCGCGCTGTCTGCGGATCGGGCTCGCAGGTTTGTTCGTAGGCATCCTCGGTACACCGATCCATAAAATCGACGACTGCCGTCTGGTCGCCCTCCATGACGTAGATTACGTCGCCATCCGAGATATAGACCCCCGGTCCTTCATTGTCCACGCAGCCGGGGTCGTATGAGACGTTGCACAATTTGCTCCCGTTTGCCGCATCGAGCTCAAGGGTCGAATAATATCCGCCAACCATTTGGCCATTCTTGGCTCGATATATTGCGGCGCCGTACCACCGCTTAAACGTCTTGCCTTTGAGTAAACTGGTTGCCTTGCCGATAAGCTGCTCATCTTTGGTGTAGCGTCTGGCCCCAAGTTCGATGCGGGGATAGTTGCTGACACCAAGCGCTGCGGGCGTACCGTCAAAATCGACGGTGACCGAATCGGGTTTGACGATATCGGTGAGGACCTCGATGGGATAGCTTACGGTCTCAACCGCCGCCTGCGTCGCAGAGGCGGGGAGAAATGCGAGATAGATAATTCCTACGCCGACTGCGGTAATCGCAAACGCTAAGACGAGCAGGCCGATATAGGTGGAGCGTTTCACGGCGGGTACCTCGCAAATAGTATGCATTCATTAAGATAAGTGATACCAGCTTACGACAATCTTCAAAAGAAAGCGATCGATCGAAATGACGGGGTGAAAAGGCCCTATTGGGCTTCGATTTGACCTCTAATAGAAATATTTGCCCCACTCATTCTGGGCGTGAGGTCAATAATTGAGTCCACGAGTTTTGAGCGATACTCTTCTCACTAAACTCACTATTTTCACTATAAGCACTATAAATATGATAGGGGGACGACGAGAACAATGTGACGTGCGATAGCTAAGCCGTTTAAGCCGGACTCTGACCTTGAATCTCTGCCTCTATCTGCGCGAACGGGCTATTGTCGGTTCTCGATTCCATCGCTGCGTTCTCGTTGGGTCTTGGGGTCGCCAAACGTAGACTGGGCTTGATGCCGCCTCTTTTAATCGGGGCTGATTCTTCTCTGGACCACCACAAAGGGGACGGGCACCTTTGTGGTGGTTCTTGGTTTGTCTCGACTTGTAACATCTTGGTCGCTAAAAGTGGGCCTGGTGTTACAGATTTAGATTCTCGATTCGGGTGTCTTCTGTTCGTCTCGATTTGTAACAGATAGGGCTCTATTTGCCGAGTAGATGTTACAGATTGAGACAAACGGGCGCCGTTGGTCATTTCATCTTGATTTGTAACATCTGGAGCCATAAACAGTCGCTAGATGTTACAGATTGAGACGGTAGCGCGCCTGTGCGGCGGCGGGCCGACATCTCTATCCCCTATCTCTTAATCACTCATAAAATCTTATATATAGAGACTTAGATTTATGTATAAGATCGCGCAAAGCTGGCAACAATACTTCTCGAACAACGTGAAGCCGCCCCGTAGGGCGGCCGCCCCAAGAGAGGTGATTCCATGAGAATCGATAAGCTAGCAATGACGTCGCGCGAGGCGTTGCAGACCGCCATGAGCACGGCTGCCGACGCACAGGCCGGCGCGGTGGAGCCGATTCACCTGCTGTCTGCCCTGCTCGGTGCCGGCGAGCGCAATATCTCCGTGATCATCGAGCGCATCGGTGCCGACCCGGCTCAGCTCGCACGCTCCACACAGGATGCCATCGACCACGCGCCCAAGGTTTCGGGCGAGGGCCAGCAGATGGGCCTGTCCAACGAGCTCGTCCGCGTCATCGAAAAGGCCGAGAAGAAGGCCACCAAGATGGGCGACAGCTTTGTGGTGACTGAGCATCTGCTGATGGCGCTTGCCGAGGACAAGGGCGAGGCGGGCCGCGTACTGCGCGACGCCGGCGTCACCAAGGAGCGCATCGAGCAAGTTTACGAGGAGCTGCGTGGCGATGACCGCGTGACGTCTGCCGAGGACAAGACTCAGTTTGAGGCACTGGAGCAGTACGGTCGCAACATCTGCGATCTGGCCCGCGCCGGCAAGCTCGACCCGGTCATCGGCCGTACCGATGAGATTCGCCGCACCATCCAGGTCCTGTCCCGCCGCACCAAGAACAACCCCGTGCTCATCGGTGAGCCGGGCGTCGGCAAGACGGCCATCGTCGAGGGTATCGCCCAGCGTATCGTGGCCGGCGACGTGCCGAGCACCCTGCGCGACCGCGACCTCATCGAGCTCGACATGAGCGCGCTGGTCGCCGGCGCCAAATACCGCGGCGAGTTCGAGGACCGCTTGAAGGCCGTGCTCAAGGAAGTGCAAAAGTCCGAGGGCAAGGTCATCCTGTTCATCGATGAGCTCCACACCATCGTGGGCGCGGGTGCCACCGAGGGCTCCATGGACGCCGGCAACATTCTCAAGCCGGCGCTTGCCCGTGGCGACTTGCACGCGATCGGCGCGACCACGCTCGACGAATACCGCAAGTACATCGAAAAGGATGCGGCGCTCGCGCGTCGTTTCCAGACCGTGATGGTGAGCGAGCCTACCGTCGAGGACACCATCTCGATCCTGCGTGGCCTCAAGGAGAAATACGAGATCTTCCACGGTGTGCATATCACCGATAGCGCGCTCGTGGCAGCTGCCGACCTCTCCGATCGCTACATCGCCGACCGCTTCCTGCCCGACAAGGCCATCGATTTGGTCGATGAGGCGGCAAGCCGCCTGCGCATGGAACTCGACAGCATGCCGGTCGAGATCGACGCCACCACGCGTCAGCTCACTCAGCTGCAGATCGAGGAACAGGCGCTCATGAAAGAGACCGATGACGCCTCCAAGGAGCGTCTGGAGGCCCTGCGCCAGGAGATTGCCGAGGTCCAGGAAAAACTCAACGTGCAAAAGGCCGGCTGGCTCAACCAGAAGAACGCCATTGACCACGTGCAGGAGCTTAAGAGCCAGCTTGACGAGGCCAAGAGCGAAGAGGAGCGCGCGACGCGTAACGGCGACCTGGGCCGTGCGTCCGAGCTGCGCTATTCCGTGATCCCGGGTCTGCAGCAACAGATTCAGGATTCCGAGGCTGCGCTCGAGGCACAAAAGCAGCAGGACGGCGAGGGCCTCAACGAACAGGTGACCTCCGATGAGATCGCCGAGGTCGTGAGTGCCTGGACCGGCGTGCCCGTGTCCAAGATGATGCAGGGCGAGCTCGACAAGTTGAAGGGCTTGGAGGGTGAGCTGCATAAGCGCGTCATCGGCCAGGACGAGGCCGTCTCCGCCGTCGCCGCAGCTGTGCGCCGCAGCCGTGCGGGCCTCTCCGATCCGGACAAGCCCATTGGCAGCTTCTTCTTCCTGGGCCCCACCGGCGTGGGTAAGACCGAGCTCGCCAAGGCTCTAGCCGAGTGCCTGTTCGATGACGAGCGCGCACTCGTGCGTATCGACATGTCCGAGTACATGGAGAAGTTCAGCGTCCAGCGTCTGATCGGTGCGCCCCCGGGATACGTGGGATACGACGAGGGCGGCCAGCTCACCGAGGCCGTGCGCCGTCGTCCGTATTCCGTGATCTTGCTCGACGAGATGGAGAAGGCTCACCCGGATGTCTTCAACGTGCTGCTGCAGGTGCTTGACGACGGCCGTCTGACCGACGGTCAGGGTCGCCAGGTATCCTTCAAGAACACGATCATCATCATGACGTCTAACGTGGGCTCCAAGGCTATCGCTGAGCTTTCCGGCAAGGACGAGGAGGAGATGCGCCATCAGGTCGACGCGGCCATGGCTCAGACCTTCCGCCCCGAGTTCCTCAACCGTATCGATGATATCGTGGTGTTCCATCCGCTTGGCATGGCGCAGATCGAGAAGATCGTCGACATTCAGCTCGCCGACGTCCGCGCACGTCTGGCCAAGGAACGCATGACGCTTGCCATCACCCCGGCGGCCAAGCAGCTGCTCGCCGTGGGCGGCTTGGACCCGGTCTTTGGTGCCCGTCCGCTCAAGCGTCTGGTGCAGCGTGAGGTTGTCGATGCCATCGCAGCGGCCATCATCGACGGCACGGTGCGCGAGGGCGATCAGGTGACGGTCGATGTCGACAAGGACGGCGGCTTTACCGTCGTGTGCGATAACACGCCGGCGGCCACCTACGAGGTTCCCGACGCCGAGTAAATTATGGGGCCGGCTTTAACCGCACCTCATCGCAAAACGCCAAGGGCGGCGGATCCAATCGGGTCCGCCGCCCTTTTTCGTGCGACAATCGATGATGTTGAGCATGAGTACATGGCAAGGAGATATGCAGATGAAAGACGAGAACAAGACGCACGCACCGGTTGCTGAGGCAGCGCCCGCCGCGCCGGTCGCACCGAAGGCTTCTCCCAAACCGGCGCCCAAGCCGCGCGACCCCTACATCCGTGCCGAGAACGAGGACGATGACGGCTACGATCCCTACAGCGATCGCCGCCCCGAGCGCGAGCCAATGTTCGAAGCCGACCCCTGGCGCTGAGTGCCACCAAAAAGGCCACCAAAAAGTTGCGGTGAAATAGGGACTGTTTTGCGGTTTGACCAGCAAAAACAATCCCTATTTCACCGCAACTGCGTTAGGGATTTTTCTACAGGGGGACGGTAGTCAAAAAAGCCCCGTCCCAAATTGACTGCTCGGGGAGTCGCATTCGAGCTCGGTTGTCCTCTTAGCCACTCGATATCCTTCGGAGCAATAACGGTGATAAAACTTGCTTAAGTGTTAATCAAGCTACACACAATCTTGCTCTCTAATTAATCAAGAATCGCTATAATTTTGATTAGCTAGAGAGCAAGATTGGAGAATCATGGCATTCAACGACTTGATCGCCCAGAAAATAAAGGACTTTGAACAGCAGGGGGTTCCGCAGGTCTTTGAGCGAGACCTTGATCTAGGAAACCCACAGGAGCCAAAGCGCGACAACATCGTAAATGTGATTGTGGGGGCCCGCCGTTGTGGAAAGACGTATCGCCTGTATCAGGAGATGCGGCGGCTTCAGAGCCGGGGCGTCGAGCTTGACCGGATGCTTTACTTCAATTTTGAGGATGAGCGCTTGCGCCCGTATGAGCCATCGCTGCTGGCGGACGTGCTCGACACGTTCTATGCGCTGTATCCTGTTGCTCGAACCGAGGGCGCTTACATTTTCTTTGACGAGATCCAGGAAATCCCCGAATGGGGTGCGTTTCTGCGGCGTGTAGTCGATACGGAGAAAGCGACCGTCTATGTGACGGGATCTTCTTCTAAGATGCTGTCCTCAGAACTTAAGAGCGAGTTCAGGGGTCGTTCCCTTGTGCGAGAGCTTTTTCCGTTGAGTTTTTCGGAATACGTTCGATATAAGACGGGGAGCGTTCCCGAGCCAGATGCGACCTTTTCTCCGAGCGATGCGGCGCTGCTTCGACATCATCTGATCGGGTATCTTGAACGAGGGGGATTCATCGCGACGCTTGAGCAGACGCCTGCAGACGCGATTCAGCTGCTACAGGAATATGCTTCGCGAACGGTCGCCATGGACGTCGTTGAACGTTACGACGTCAAGAACCCTCGCCTGGCATCGCTGTTCTTGACGCGGTGTATGGCATCTTCGGGACGAGAGCTGTCAGTGAACAAAGTGTACAACGAGTTCAAGGGCAGACAGATACCCGTCAGTCGTAATTCGCTCAGCGATTTACTTGAGTATTATGAGGACGCCTACCTGTTATTTTCTGTGCCGGAGTTCACGCGTTCACTGGCAAATAACATGCGGTCTGCGTCTAAGGTCTACGCTGTCGACCCTGCGATGTTTGGAGCATTCTCTCCGGCATCGGCATTGGACCAGGGCCAGAGGCTCGAGACCGCAGTGTTCAATGCGCTAAGAAGAAAGACTCCCGCGGTGAGGACCGGCTCGGTCTGCCGCCTGCTGATCAAAGAGAAGAGCAAAAGCCATGAGGTGGACTTTGTGGCTGGGGACGCGCTTCTCATGCGGGCTTATAGCCTGATTCAGGTGAGTGCGGATATGGCACGTGAGAAAACGCGCGAGCGCGAAATTGCCGCGCTTGATGCCTCGATGGCCCAGTTCGATCTTGGCGAGTCGGCAATCGTTACCATGGATGAACAGACCGATATTTCATGCGAGCACGGTGTGGTCCACGTTGTGCCCGCATGGAAGTGGCTCCTTGCCTAATCATCTATGGACCTGTGGGGTCAGGACCTCCTGGCTCCCTCATCACGGTTGGGGAGCACCTTGCTGCGCCAGGCTAGTCCTGGGCTTTGATACTCGGCATCAGAATCTGGGCGAGGTAGTCGGTCTCGAGTTTGGCGGCGGCGTCGGCCTTGCCGTCTTTGCCGACCAGCACGTTCTTGATCTGGCTATAGGTATAGCGGTTGCCGGTCGTAAGCTCGACAAGCTCAATGGCCGTGTCCATGGGGTAGGTTGACACGGGGTTCTGCGTCTGTCCGTTGATGGTCTGGGGCACCACGTACGGATAGACGGGGCCGCTGGCGTAGACGGTATAACCGTTGCCTAGATTGGCCGCGCCCAAAACCGTATCGCCTTCATCGGGCGTAAAGCTCTCGCCCTCGCGCACCGCGACGAGCGTCACGAGCGGCGTATTGGCGTCGTCGCCCAGATAGATGCATAGCGTGCTTCCGTTTTGCCAAGTTGCGACCTTGCCGTACCACTCGACGGGAATATCGAGCTGGTAGAGGTCGGTTGCCTTGTGGCGAGCGTCAGCATCACGGGACGCCTGTGCCTTTTGCGCGCTCACGGCATTGACGGCGGCGTCGCGCCGCGCGGTTGCTGCCTGCTGGAGCACTTTGGCAGCCGCGGCGGAGCTTGCACCGCCCTCCTCGGCATACTTGGCGGCGGCATCGATCTGGTCGTCAGTCACCGTGTCGGCCGAAGGCACCTTGAGCTTAAAGGTGGCCTGGGCACTTAAATCCTGTCCATCGCTCTTAACGGTGACCTGCGTCTTGGTGGTCGGGACGGTATAGATGGTGCCGTCGGCCGCGATGGGGGAGGCAGCGATGGAGAGCGTGTAATCGCCGGGCAGCAGTTTGATGCCGCGGCCGTGCTCGTCAACATAGAGCGTTTCGCTCACGGAGGAGCCGTCAGAATCCTGACCGCTCACCTGTACGGGAATCTTGGAGCCAGTGGAACAGTCGAGGCCCGCGGCATGCGCGCCAATCTGCACCGACATCATCGTGTGGGCATTGGCGGCGACAGCGGCAGCCTGCTCTTGCTGATATCCGTTCCAGGCAGCATAGCCTGCACCGCCGGCGACGAGCGCGACGGCCACGACACCGGCGACCATCAGATTGCGGCGCTTGGGCGACATCTTGCGATGGCGGACCTCGGCCTCGCGTGCCGAGGGAACGGACGGCAGGGGAATATCGCCCATGGCGATGGTCTCGTCCACGGCAGGAGCGGAGCCCAGGCCGGGAAGCTCGCGGGTCAGCGAATCTTCGGCCGGCAAGCTGTCGAGCAAGATGGTTTCCTCGCTCGTGTCGGATTCGGGCTGGTCGTCGGCCTCGCATTCGGTGTCTTCGTGATCTGCCTCATCTTCGGCAGGCTCAACGTCGTCTGCATCCTGATCATCGGACTGCGCCTCGGCTTCCGACTCATCCTGCACATCAACGCCCGAATCGTCAAACGCAATCTCATCAAGTGAAATCCGGTCTAGGCTCTCCAGGGCTTCGGCACACGCTTCTGCATCTTGGGCCGCATCCTCTTGGCCCATCGTCTCATCATTCATACATCCCCCAAGCTCAATATCGGGACAACACTGTACCCAAAAACGGGACCCCATAGAGCCGCCGCATGATTTGAAATCCGATTTTATATGTGCGCGTGTTTTTGAATAGATGATGATTAGAGACGCAACGACAAAAGCCCCCGGAAAGCGAGTGAAACGCTTTCCGGGGGCTCTGCGAGACATTGGATTGAAAATCTGGCAGGCGGGCCTATGCCCAGGTGCCAACAGCGACCAACATGTTACTCGGCGTGTGCGTAATCCACCTTGGCGCGGCGGGCGGTGGCCTTCTCCCAATCGCTGGTGCCCTCAAAGACATCCTGCTTGTAGGGGTTGCGGCCGAGCTTCTTGGCGCGGTAGGCGATGTAGATGATCGCGGCGACGTTGGCGATCAGTGCGGCGATCGAGACCGCGGTAGCGGCGCCGGGGTCGAGCGTGGAGTGGGTCACAAAGACGGACTCCTCCTGGAAGTACGGGAACACCTGGGCAAACATGCACCAAATGGCCAGCGTAAAGGCGCGGTTCTGGATCCAGCCGCCCTTGTTCCAGATAAAGGCGGCGACGGTGGGCGCCAGCAGCAGCGCAAAGCCGCAGAACCAGGAGTGGGTGGGCAGGCAGTTGTAGGTGTAGCAGAAGTTCCAGATATCGTAGGCGATGATGTAGACCCAGGTCATGTCGGGCCACAGCATGTCGGTCTGATCCTCGGAGGCGTAGACGCTCCACCAACCGGTCATGCAGAAGATGTTGATGATACCGGCGATGCCGTTGAACACGTTGTTCCAGCCGGCAAGCTGCGTGGCACCCTCGGAGGTGACCCAGGTGGACTGGCCCAGGACAAAGAAGTGATAAGCGCTCTCAAAGTCGGACACGACGGCGATCATGATGTTGATGGCGACGATCACAAACGGCCATGCGCGGAACCAATGCGCCTTGCCGATCCTCCCCCACTGGTACTTAATGGCAATGAAGCCCCAGCAACCGGCCAGCGCCGCGTATACCTTGGCGTAGTGGAACCAGCTGTTCTGGTACACGTGGGTGGGGTTGGTGAGCGCCCACTCGGCACCCTGCGAAACGCCGACGGCGATGGCGACGCAGTAGATGGTCATGGCCAGCGGAGCCACGCCAAAGATGATTGCCGCGCCCAGCTTGGTGCGGCGGCCGACCTCGTTGAGCACGATGAGGCCAATAAAGACCATGGCCCAGCCGGCCCAGTGGATAAGGGTATCGCTACCCCAAACATCGAACAGCATGCTGCTCTCCTTTCACACGCCCGCGGCCCCTCTTCCGATCGCGGGCAGTTTGGCCAAATGTCGTCAGTCCTGGGGCTTGCGCTCCGGATACTTGGCGGTATAGCCCTCGATGTGGAGTGTCGAGGCGATGATTTCCTTGACCGTCTCGTCGGGCACATCGGGGTGCGTGCGGATATACATCAACAACCCCATGATGAGGGTGTAGAACGTCTCGTAGACATGGTCGATGCGTAGCTCATGATGGGCGACAAAGTCCACCACGGTGGTGTCGCAGATGTATTGCGCCACGCGCTGGACCACGTTGTGCAAAAAACCGCCGTAGAGCGCGCCACTGCTTGAGGTGAGCGTACTCGGCAGCTCGTGGCCGCTGGCGACCAGACGCTTAAAGAGCGGGGCGACGGTGTCGAGCGCGCCCTCGATATCGCCAACGGTGCGGCTGGCATTCCACTGCTCGAGCTCGGAGATAAAACCGTCGATTGCCTCGTCCATGACGGCGGTGACGGCGGCGTCCATATCGGCAAAGTAGTGGTAGAACAGCGAGCGCGTGCAGCCGGCTCGCTTGGTCACGGCCGAGACGGATAGATGCGACACGCCCAGCTCGGAGCTCACGGTGCGCACGGCGGCGAGAATCTCGCGACGGCGCTCGTCGCCCGTCAGGCGCTTTGCCGCGCTGTCGGGCGCGGGGACGGCGTCGGCCACAGAAGTGTTCGCTGCATTATCGCTCATGCGCTTGCCGCCTTTCATCCGTTTGAGCCCGACCGTTCGCCTAACAGTCTTGAATATTGTTGACGGTTCGTCAATACTATTTTTGACACAATGTCAACTAATGGCGGGTGAACGGCATGGGGGCATGTCCGGCCTGCAAAAAAGAGGGGTGCTGCGGCCTCGTCGGACTGCGGCAAGAGAAGGGACAACCATGATTCTCAATGGACCGGGAATTAGCTACACCGAGCCCGACATCGGTTCGGAGTTCGTGCCGCCGCTGCCGGAACATCCGCGCGAGGCAATCGTCAAGCTGTGCGAGCACTGCACTAACCGTCTGCTGCATCGCGACGAGCTGCTGGGCTACGAGTACTGGTCGTTTGCCGAGGCCGCGACCGACGAGCAGGCCGAGGTGCTCTGCAAGATGAAGATGCGTCGTCCCTACACGCTGCCCGAGATGGTCAAGCTCACCGGCATGCCCGAGGCCCAGATTGAGAAGATGCTCGACGACATGAGCTACACGGGTCTGCTCGAGTACAACTGGGAAAATCCCGAGCGCGCCAAGCAGTGGGTGCTGCCCATGCTGGTACCGGGTTCCGCCGAGTTCCTCAACATGCGCTTGAGTCAGCTCGAGGAGCATCCGGTCTATGCCAAGTTCTTTGAGCAGGCGTCCAAGGGGCCGCTGTCCAAAGCCACGCCGATGGTGCCGCCCGGAGGCGCCGGTATCGGCATGCACGTCATTCCGGTCGAGAAGGCTATCGATGCTTCGAGCACCTCGGTGCCGATTGAGCATATCGAGCATTGGCTCGACAAATACGAGGGCAAGTATGCCGCCAGCACCTGCAGCTGCCGCGCGAGCCGTCGTGTGATGGGCGAGGGTTGCGCCGACGACCCGGCCGACTGGTGCATTGCCGTGGGTGATATGGCCGACTATGTGGTTGAGACCGACCGCGGCCACTATGTGACGCGCGAGGAAGTCTACGACATTTTGCGCCAGGCCGAGGACAACGGCTTTGTGCACCAGATCACCAATATCGACGGCGAGAACAAGATCTTCGCCATCTGCAACTGCAACGTCAACGTGTGCTACGCCCTGCGCACCTCGCAGCTGTTCAACACGCCCAACCTGTCGCGCTCGGCCTATGTCGCCAAGGTCGAGAAGGACAAATGCGTGGCTTGCGGTCGCTGCGTTGAGGTGTGTCCGGCCGGCGCCGCCAAGCTGGGCCAGAAGCTCTGCAGCAAAAAGGCCGGCGGACGGGTGCCCGAGTATCCGCGCCAGGAGTTGCCCGATGCCACCAAGTGGGACCACACCAAGTGGTCGCCCAACTACCGCAACGACAACCGTATCGAGACGCATGAGTCCGGCACCGCTCCCTGCAAGACGGCCTGTCCCGCGCACGTTGCCGTTCAAGGCTATCTGAAGCTCGCGGCGCAGGGCCGCTATGACGAGGCGCTGGCGCTCATCAAGCGCGAGAACCCGCTGCCCGCTATCTGCGGCCGCGTGTGCAACCGCCGCTGCGAGGACGCCTGCACCCGTGGTCGCGTGGATGCCGCCGTGGCTATCGACGAGGTCAAGAAGTTCATCGCCCAGCGCGATCTGGATGCCGCGACCCGCTATGTCCCGCCCGTGGTGACGCCGACGCGTGCCGGCGGCTTCGACCAGAAGATCGCCATTATCGGTGCCGGCCCGGCCGGTCTGTCCTGCGCCTTCTATCTGGCCGAGAAGGGCTGCAAGCCCGTCGTGTTCGAGAAAAACGAGCGCCCGGGCGGCATGCTCACTTACGGTATTCCCAGCTTTAAGCTGGAAAAGGACGTTATCGAGGCCGAGGTTGAGGTCATTCGCCTGATGGGCGCCGAGTTCCGCTATGGCGTTGAGGTCGGTCGCGATGTGACGCTCGACGAGCTGCGCGAGCAGGGCTTTAAGGCCTTTTATGTTGCCATCGGCTGTCAGGGCAGCCGCCTCGCCGGTATTCCGGGCGAGGATGCCGAGGACGTGACCGTGGCCGTCGACTTTTTGCGCGAGGTCAACAGTGGCAAGATCGACGCGCTGCCCGGCCGCACCATCGTGGTGGGCGGCGGCAACGTTGCTATCGATGTCGCGCGCAACGCCTGCCGTCTGGGCTCCGAGCACGTTGAGATGTTCTGCCTGGAGAGCGAGGCCCGGATGCCCGCTAGCGAGGAAGAGCGTCGCGAGGCCGTTGAGGACGGTGCGCACATCAGCTGCGGTTGGGGCCCCAAGGAGGTCCATCTGGACGAGGCCGGCCATGTGTGCGGTATCACCTTCAAGCGCTGCACGCGTGTCTTTGACGACGAGGGCCGTTTTGCGCCCGAGTACGATGAGAACGATCTGCGTCGTGTCGACGCCGACCGCGTCGTCATGTCGATTGGCCAGTCCATTGTGTGGGGCGACTTGCTGGCTGGCTCCAAGGTAGAGCTCGGCCGCGGGCAGGGTGCTCTTGCCGACCCCCAGACCTACCAGACCGCCGAGCCCGACATCTTTGTGGGCGGCGACGTCTACACCGGTCCGAGCTTTGCCATCGACGCCATCGCCGCCGGTCACGAGGCCGCCGTGTCCATCCATCGCTTTGTGCAGCCGGGATCCACGCTCACCATCGGCCGCAATCAGCGTCGCTACACCGCGCTCGACCGCGACGATGTCGTGATTGAGAGCTATGACAACGCGAGCCGCGAGGTGGCGCATGTCGATCGCGACCGCGAGAAGGCTGCGCCCTTTAGCGAGTATGTCGAGACCTTTACCGAAGAGCAGGTACGCGCCGAGACCGCCCGCTGCCTGGGCTGCGGCGCCTCGATCGTCGATCCCAACAAGTGCATCGGCTGCGGTCTGTGCACTACCAAGTGCGCGTTCGATGCCATCCACCTGGATCGCGATCGCCCCGAGTGCTCCACGATGGTCAAATACGAGCAAAAGCTCCCAAGCCTCGGCAAGTACGCATTGAAGCGTGCAATTAAGATCAAATTTGGGAAGAAGTAGTTAGGTTCCGCCGTTCTGACGAACGGCGGCACTGCCGACGCTGCGCGGCGCCCAGGTACCCCATCTTGCCCCTCAACTTCGGCGCCGCGGGCAAAAGCCCAGCGGACGCCTTGTTTCGGGGCAACCTGGGGCACCTGGATCGCCGCTCGCTGATATTGGATTGACATCGTATCAACCGCTGCAGAAGGGTTTTCGCCTTGCATGAATTGGGAATCGTCTATCACATCATTCGCGATGTCGAGAATGTGGCGCGCGCCAATGGCGTGAGTCGCGTTTCGAGCGTCACGCTGCTGCTGGGCGAGGTCTCGGGCGTCGTTCCCGACTTGCTGCTCGACGCTTGGCGCTGGGCGGCAGATAAAAAGTCCATCACGCAAGGTGCGGAGCTTATTGTGGAGCCTGTCGAGGCCGTGACGCATTGCGAGGCGTGCGGCCGCGACTATGCGACCGTCGAGCATGGCAAGACCTGCCCCCATTGCGGCAGCGGCGAAACATACCTGCTGCAGGGCCAGGAGGTCATGATCAAGCAGATCGAGACCCCCGATGAGGAACCGGCAGACGCTGTCCCCGATGGCCCTTCCGACGTCCCCGACGCCGTCGACGCCGCCAACCCCCTCCACATCGCCTAGGATTCCCTATAAGTTGCGGTGAAATAGTTCCTAAATTCAGCCTTGGGGGTGCGGACGATTTCTTGGACCGCGCCTAGGCGTATCCAAGCTTCCTGCGG
>URBM01000002.1 GCA_900545995.1 uncultured Collinsella sp.
CTACACGAGCCTTATCGTCGGCAGCGTCAGATGTGTATAAGAGACAGCACCATGACTGCATGGGACTTCAAGGCCGACGAGAAGGGTATGACCTACCCCGAGCCGATGGACGAGATCCCGGCTGAGTTCGCCGACATCGCTGCCACCAAGCGCGAGGAGCTCCTCGACGCTGCTGCCAGCTTTGACGATGAGCTCATGGAGAAGATCCTCATGGAGGAGGACTTCACCGTCGAGGAGCTCAAGGCCGCTCTGCGCAAGGGCGTTCTGGCCAACGAGCTCAACCTCGTCTTCGTGGGCTCCGCCTACAAGAACAAGGGCGTTCAGGAGCTGCTCGACGCTGTCGTCGACTACCTGCCCAGCCCGCTCGACGTTGAGGCCGTTACCGGTACCGATCCGGACACCGGCGAGGAGATCCAGCGTCATCCTTCCTTCGACGAGCCCTTCTCCGGCCTGGTCTTCAAGATCATGACCGACCCGTTCGTCGGTAAGCTCACCTATGTCCGCGTTTACTCCGGCCGCGCCGAGTCCGGCTCCTACGTGGTCAACGCTTCCAACGGTCAGCGCGAGCGCCTCGGCCGCATCCTCGAGATGAACGCCGCCGAGCGTATCGACCGTGACGACGCTGCCGCTGGCGACATCGTCGCTTGCGTCGGCTTCAAGAACTCCACCACCGGTGACACCCTGTGCGCCGAGGGCAAGGAGATCGTCCTCGAGAAGATCGAGTTCGCTAAGCCCGTTATCGACGTTGCCATCGAGCCCAAGACCAAGGCCGAGCAGGACAAGATGTCCCTGGCTCTGACCAAGCTCGCCGAGGAGGACCCGACCTTCCAGGTGTCCACCAACCACGAGACCGGCCAGACCATCATCGCCGGCATGGGCGAGCTGCACCTCGAGATCATCGTCGACCGTCTGCTCCGCGAGTTCAAGGTTGACGCTAACGTTGGTAAGCCCCAGGTTGCCTACCGCGAGACCGCTGGTCACGACGTCGAGAAGGCTGAGGGCAAGTTCGTCCGTCAGTCCGGCGGTCGCGGTCAGTACGGCCACGCCGTCATCAAGCTCGAGAAGATGGAGGAGGGCTTCGGCTACGAGTTCGTCAACGCTATCGTCGGCGGCGTCGTGCCCAAGGAGTACATCCCGTCCATCGACAAGGGCATCCAGGAGGCCCTGAACACCGGTGTTATCGCCGGCTTCCCGGTCCTCGACGTTAAGGTCACCCTGTTCGACGGTTCTTACCACGAGGTCGACTCCTCCGAGGCCGCCTTCAAGATCGCCGGTTCCATGGCTATCAAGGACGCCCTCAAGAAGTCCGATCCGCAGCTGCTCGAGCCGATCATGGCTGTCGAGGTCGAGACCCCTGAGCAGTACATGGGCGACGTTATGGGCAACCTCTCCGGTCGCCGCGGCAAGATCGAGGGCATGGAGGATCGCAAGAACAGCAAGCTCATCCGTGCCAAGGTGCCGCTGGGCGAGATGTTCGGTTACGCTACCGACCTTCGCTCCCAGACCCAGGGCCGTGCATCCTACACGATGCAGTTCGACTCTTATGAGCCCGCGCCCAAGTCCATCGTGGACGAGGTCATGAGCAAGAACGCCTAAGTTCGAGCTCCCTGTTACGTAATCCGCGAGAACATCTCTCGCACTCTTTGGAGGTTTAAGTTGGCTACCCAGAAGATCCGCATTCGCCTCAAGGGCTATGATCACGAGGTCGTCGATCAGTCCGCGAAGCTCATCGTCGAGACTGCTCAGAAGACCGGCGCTCGCGTTTCCGGTCCTGTCCCCCTGCCCACCGAGCGCAACCTGTACACGGTTATCCGCTCGCCGCACGTGAACAAGGACTCCCGTGAGCAGTTCGAGATGCGCACCCACAAGCGCCTCATCGACATCCTCGACCCCACCTCGGGCACCGTTGATTCGCTCATGCGTCTCGACCTCCCCGCTGGCGTCGACATCGACATCAAGCTCTAAGCGATATCGCTCATAGCTTAAAGGGCCCCGCTGCCGTTACGGTAGCGGGGCCCTTTTGTTTTGAGTTTAGATTTTGGGATAGCGAATTCGTCTGCCGAGCCGGCGGCTGCGGCGCCCTATTCGCTCAGGGGGCGCAAGGATGCTTCTTCGAAGTGGAAGACGCACAAGCCGCTCTCGGTCTCAATGCATGCGCGGCCGCAATCGTCGACCTTTCTAAATATGCCTCGTGCCAGCTCGTCTCCAGCGGGGGAGCGGGCGATAACGTGCTTCCCGATCCAATTGAGGTGAGCGATATATTCGTCGTGGACGGGCGCGAGCGGACCGGCGTCTTCTTCCTTGGCGTTGAGGCGCTCTGCCCAGGTATCTACAGCGTCTATAACTGCGTGATAGACCTCATCGAGGAGCATGTCGACGGCAGGAACGTTTTCGTTAAGGTCCGAGAGACCGATTGCCGCCAGGCCGCCATCGGGCACCTCTTGGGGCGTGTAGTTTACGTTGACACCAATGCCGCAGACGGCGAAAGGTTTGCCTTCGTTATCGCGTGCGGCCTCGACCAGAATGCCGCCGAGTTTGCGTCCTCGCGCGACCAGGTCGTTGGGCCATTTGAGGCCAATCTCGTTTGCAAGACCTTGCTTTTCGAGTGCTTCGAGCACCACTAGGCCGCTGACGGCGGCAAGACCAGAGTACTTTGCGGGATTAACGCATGGACGCAGGACAATCGAAAGCAATAGGTTGCCGGCGGTTGAATCCCACTTGTGGCCGCGCCGGCCGCGTCCTGCCGTTTGCGCGCGGGCGGCAAGTCCTGTGCCGTGCGGCGCACCCTGTTTTCCTGCCTCGAGCAGGTCATCGTTGGTCGATCCGGTTACGTCGACAATCGTTAATTGGGCATCCATAGCGGCTGCTACCTCCTTATTGAATAAGTGAATGACGCAATGGTGTCGAGAGATAGACACAATGTGAAGCCTTTGTCGCATTTGGACAATTTAATGTTAACACGTCAACAAAGACTGAAATGCGTTATCCTCTCTTGGTCGATGTAAACACGTCAACAACTCAAAGGAGGTTAGTGATGGGTTTCACGATTCTTGGAACAGGCTCGGCGCTTCCTGAACGCAGCGTTTCCAATGACGAGCTGTCTGAGTTCCTCGATACCTCGGATGAGTGGATTTTTACCCGCACGGGTATCAAGAGCCGCCACGTCTGCACCACCGAGTCACTTGACGACCTTGCCGTAGCGGCGAGTGAGCGGGCACTCCAGGTGTCCGGAATCGACGCGAGCCAGCTGGATCTGATCGTCTGTTCGACGACGACGGGTGACCACCTTGTTCCCGCTGAGGCGTGTGCCGTTGCTGAGCGTCTGGGCGCGACGTGCCCTGCCTTCGATGTCTCGGCGGCTTGTGCCGGCTTCGTATTTGCGCTCGATGTCGCCGAGGGCTATATCGCCCGCGGTCGCGCCGAGCGCGTGCTTGTCGTTGCTGCCGAGCAGATGACGCGCGCGCTCGACTGGACCGACCGTGCCACCTGCGTGCTCTTTGGCGATGGGGCAGGCGCCGCAGTGATTGAGGCTGGGGGAGACAGTCCCCTTGCCGTTGAGCTTTCGACGGCGCCCGACGTCGAGACGTTGCGCGTTCCCGGTCTGGTCGGTACCTCGCCGTTTAAGGCTTCCGCAGATAGCGCGAGCGTGCTGTCCATGAATGGCCGCCGCGTGTTCAAGTTCGGCGTCAACGCCATCTGCGACACGGTCCATAAGCTTGCGATCGATGCGGGCATTTTGGTCGAAGACATCGATCATTTTGTATTCCATCAGGCTAACGAACGAATCCTGAGCCAGGCGGTCAAGCGCCTGGGCGTGCCGGACGAGCGCGTGGTTCGCACGTTGCGCGAGACCGGCAACATTTCGAGCGCATGCATTCCGCTTGCCCTCGACCGGCTGGCAAACGCCGGTGCACTTCACACAGGCGACACCATCGCCTTGGTTGGATTTGGCGCCGGTCTGGATATAGGTGGCTATCTGCTTCGTTGGAAGTAGTCGCACATAGGAAATAAAAACGCCCTAGGGCACAACCAAAGGAGAACTACCATGGCAGATCAGAAGACCTTCGAGCGCGTTTGCGACGTTATCCGCGAGACCGCCGGTCTTGACGATGTCGAGATGAAGCCCGAGTCCACGCTCGAGGAGATTGGTCTCGACAGCCTGGGCACCGTCGAGATCCTCGTTGCCGTCGAGGACGAGTTTGGCATCCAGCTCGATACCGAGGAGAACCCCAAGACGGTCGGCGAGTTCGCCGATACGGTCGAGGCGGCATTGGAGAAGTAGAGATGCTCAAGACTCCTCTCTGCGATCTGCTCGGCATCGAAAAGCCCGTGTTCCAGGGCGGTATGGCCTGGATTGCCGATGCCTCGCTGGCGTCCGCAGTGTCCGAGGCGGGTGGCTTAGGCATCATCGCGGCCATGAACGCCGACGCCAACTGGCTGCGCGACCAGATTCACGAGCTGCGCGCCAGGACGGATAAACCCTTTGGCGCCAACGTCATGCTCATGAGCCCGTTTGCCGACGAGGTCGCGCAGGTCGTGATTGACGAGCGAGTGCCGGTCGTCGTGACGGGTGCCGGTAATCCCACCAAGTACATGAAAGCTTGGAACGATGCGGGCATCAAGGTCATCCCGGTCGTTGCCTCGGTGGCGCTGGCGCGTCTCGTGGCGCGTCGCGGGGCCGCCGCCGTGGTTGCCGAAGGCACTGAATCTGGTGGACATATTGGCGAGACATCGACGATGGCGCTCGTTCCGCAGGTTGTCGACGCGGTCGATATCCCCGTTGTGGCAGCTGGCGGTATCGCCGATGGTCGCGGCGTGGCAGCGGCCTTTATGCTCGGTGCCGCCGGCGTCCAGGTGGGTACACGCTTCCTCGTTGCAAACGAATGCACTGTTTCTGAGCAGTACAAAGAGCTGGTGCTCAAGGCGGGAGACACCTCGACGCGCGCGACTGGCCGTTCGACGGGACATCCGGTGCGTGCGCTTAAGAGCCCCTTCACCAATGCCTACGCCAAAAGTGAGGCAGCGGGCGCAAGTGCCGAGGAGCTCGGGGCCATGGGTACGGGCGCTCTTCGCAAGGCTGCAAAGGATGGTAATTACGAAGAGGGTTCGTATCTGTGTGGGCAGATTGCCGGCATGGTCAACGAGCGCCAGAGCGCACGCGAAATCGTTGACGACCTGGTCGATGGCGCCGAGCACGTCCTGAAGGGTGCGTGCGCATGGGTGGCGTAGCGTTTTTGTTTGCCGGCCAGGGTGCCCAGCACCCCGCGATGGGCGTCGACTTGATCGAGACATCGCCGGCGGCTGCCGAGGTGTTCGTCATTGCCGATGAGGTGCGTCCGGGAACCAGTGAGCAGTGCCGGAGCGCCTCCAAGGAGGAACTCTCGCAGACCGAGAACACACAGCCTTGCGTGTTCGTGCACGACTTGGCAGCGGCTACCGCCCTGCGCGAGCGCGGCGTGGTGCCTGCCGCCTGTGCGGGATTCTCGCTGGGCGAGGTCGCCGCGCTCACCTTTGCGGGGGCATTCGATACGCGAGCGGGCTTTGAGCTCGTGTGCGAGCGCGCGGCGCTTATGGCCACGGCGGCTGAGCGTCACCCCGGCGGCATGCGCGCCGCCATCAAGCTCGATGCGGCGCAAGTTGAGGGCCTGGCAAAACAGGCAGGCGAGGACTGCTGGCCGGTCAACTACAACAGCCCCCAGCAGACGGTTGTGGCCGGAGCGCCCGATGCGTTGCAGACCCTCGACGTCCTGGTAAAAGAGGCTGGTGGCCGGGCCATGAAGGTCGCGGTGTCGGGTGCATTCCATAGCCCCTATATGGCCGAGGCGACCTGTGGCCTTGCTGCATATATCGATGCCGGTCACGCGCCGTCCCCGTTGCTCATTCCTGTTATGGCAAATATGACGGCGGCGCCCTATCCGGCGGACCCGCGAGCGGCATCGGATGTCTTGGCCAACCAGGTGAGCCATGCCGTGCGTTGGGTCGACACGCTGCACACTCTGCAGGATCAGGGTATCGACACGTTTATTGAGGTTGGCCCCGGCAAAACGCTGTCCGGCTTGGTCAAGCGCACGTTGAGCGACGTTCGTGTGTATTCGTGCGAAACGGCCGAACAGGTCGCAGCTATTGCCGACGAGCTCGCATAGCCCACAGGGCTGTAACCCGAAAGGAATGACATGGGCAACTTGAACAACGGCGCGCTCGAGCGCAACGACTCACGTCGCGTGGCGCTTGTCACGGGCGGCTCGCGCGGCATCGGTCGCGCTTGTGCCGTGGGCCTGGCGGAGGACGGCTTTGATATCGCCGTCGTCTATGCCGGTAGCGCAGATGCGGCGCGCGAGACGTGCGAAGCCTGTGAGGCGGCTGGCGCCACGGCGCGCGCATATCAATGTGACGTGGCCGACCCCGCCGCCGTCAACACTTGCGTGGAGACGGTCCTCAACGACTTTGGCTCCATTTGGGCGCTCGTCAACAACGCCGGCATCACGCGCGACGGCCTGCTCATGCGTATGGGCGACGATGCCTTTGACCGCGTGCTCGATGTCAATCTCAAGGGCACGTTCAATACGACGCGCGCACTCACCAAGACCTTTATGCGCCAGCGCGGCGGTTGCGTCGTCAACATGAGCTCGGTCGTGGGCCTGATGGGCAATGCCGGGCAGGCCAACTATGCTGCCTCCAAGGCGGGCGTCATCGGCCTGACCAAGGCGGTAGCGCGCGAGCTTGCGCCCCGCGGCGTACGAGTGAACGCGGTCGCCCCCGGGTTTGTCGAGACCGATATGACGGCAAAGCTTTCGGATAAGGTGCGTGCGGCAACCGAGGAGCAGATTCCCCTTAAGCGTATGGCGCAGCCCGAGGAGGTGGCCGGTGTGGTGCGCTTTTTAGCGAGCGATGCGGCTGCTTACATTACGGGCGAGGTCGTGCGCGTCGACGGCGGAATGGCGATGTAGAAACCAGGGCCGAACAACGGCTTGGATGAGGAGACCATGATGGAACAGAGGGTTGCAATTACCGGCATCGGCGCCGTATCGCCACTCGGCAACACGGCGCTTGCCACCTGGGCGGCTATGTGCGCCGGCACGTGCGGTATCGGACCGATCACGCACTTCGATACCGACGCGTTTGCCGTTAAAGTGGCGGCCGAGGTCAAGGGTTTTGACGGCAACGAGTACTTTGGCAAGCGTGACGCCAAGCACCTGGACCCCTGCGTTCAGTTTGCCCTGGCAGCGTCGGACGAGGCCATGCACGATGCGGGCTTTGATGTCGAGGGCGCCATCGATCGCGAGCGCCTGGGCGTCTACGTGGGTTCGGGCGTGGGCGGCATGCAGACACTCGTCGACAACGTTCACACGATTGCCGACCGTGGGCCCCGCCGCGCATCGCCCTATATGATCGCGATGATGATCCCCAATATGGCTTCGGGCAATATCGCAATCCGCCACAAGGCAAAGGGCCCGACCCTGCCCGTGGTGACCGCCTGCGCGACCTCGGCCCATGCCGTGGGCGAGGCGTTCCGCGCCATCAAGCATGGCTATGCCGATGCGATTCTCGCCGGCGGTGCCGAGGCCGCAATCATCCCCGATGCCGTTGCGGGCTTTACATCCTGCCGCGCACTCACCACTAATCCTGACCCGTCGACGGCTTGCCGCCCGTTTGATGCAGACCGCGACGGCTTTGTGATGGGCGAGGGTGCCTGCGTGCTCGTGCTGGAGAGCATGGAACATGCGCAGGCGCGCGGTGCGCACATTTATGCCGAGGTCGTGGGTTACGGCAACACCGATGATGCCTATCACATCACGAGCCCCGATCCCGAGGCTGCCGGCATTGCCCGTGCGATATCGCTGGCGGTGGCCGAGGGCGGCGTTAAGCCTTCCGAGGGCCTCTACATCAACGCTCACGGCACCTCGACCAAGCTCAATGATTCGTCCGAGACGGCGGGCATTAAGCGTTCGCTCGGCGAGGACGCGGCACGCGCCGCGCACGTCTCGTCGACCAAGTCGATGACCGGCCACATGATCGGTGCCACGGGCGCCATCGAGGTCATGGCCTGTGCCATGGCGCTCGAGCAGGGCGTGGTGCCGCCGACCATTAACTACCACACGCCCGATCCCGCCTGCGATCTTGATTACACGCCCAATCGCGCGGTTCGCGCCGACCTTACCTGGGCGCTTTCGACCAACCTGGGCTTTGGCGGGCACAACGCCGCCATCGCACTGCGTAGATATACGAGGAGCTAGAGCATGGATTCCAAAAGACTTGCCGAGATAGCCGATGTTATGGAGGACCGCGGCCTCACGCGTGTACGCGTTGAGGAGCCCGATGGCACCGCGGTTGAACTCGAGCGCGCGAGCGCCGCACAGCCGGTTGCCGTGCCCATGCCTATGCCGAGTGCCATGGCTGCTCCGGTTGCGGCTCCCGCAGTCGTGCCTGGCGCGCCGGAGCCCACCGCGCAGGCGCCTGCCGCCGCACCGGAACCTAAGGGCACCGAGGTGACCGCTCCCATGGTCGGCGTTTTCTATGCTGCCCCGGCGCCGGGCGACGAGCCGTTTGTGCACGTGGGCTCCAAGGTCAAGGCCGGCGAGACCCTCTGCATCATCGAGGCCATGAAGGTTCTCAACGAGGTGACGGCCGAGGCAGACGGCGAGGTGCTCGAGATCTGCGTGGCCGACGGCGACCTCGTGGAGTTTGGCAGCTGCCTCATGAGGATCGGATAGGTGATATCCATGAACAAAGAAGAGCTTAAAGAACTGTTGCCGCATCGTGAGCCGATGCTTTTGCTCGACGAAGCCGAGCTGGTGGGCGACGAGGCCCACGGCAAGATAACGATTACGGGCGACGAGTACTTTTTACAGGGGCATTTTCCGGGAAACCCGGTCGTCCCCGGCGTGATCCAGTGCGAGATGCTCGCCCAGAACTGCTGCGTGCTGCTGATGGGCGACGAGGAGGCGCGCGGCGCGACGCCGTTCTACACGAGTCTGGACAAGGTGCGCTTTAAGCGTCCGGTGCGCCCGGGCGACACGGTTGATCTGGTGTGCTCCATCACGCGTGCGCGCGGGCCGTTCCGCTTTGCGACGGGTACTGCGAGCGTCAACGGTGAGGTTTGCTGCCGCGCCGATATGTCTTTTGCACTCATGCACGAAAGTTAAGGAAGGCTTCATGTTCGACAAAGTGCTCATCGCCAACCGCGGCGAGGTCGCGGTCCGTGTTATCCGCGCGTGCCGCGATATGGGCATCAAGACCGTCGCCGTCTACTCCACGGCCGATGCGGACGCGCTGCACGTGCAGCTTGCCGACGAGGCGTATTGCATCGGCGGTCCGCGTCTTGCCGAGAGCTACCTCAACGACGATGCCGTGCTCACCTGTGCCGTAAAGTCGGGAGCTAAGGCAATTCATCCCGGTTATGGCTTCTTTTCCGAGAAGGCGAGCTTCGTGCGCGACTGCGACAAGTATGGCCTGGCGTTTGTCGGTCCTTCGGCCAAGGTGATCGACAGCATGGGCGACAAGGACGCCGCACGTCGAACGGCTGCCGCGGCGGGCGTGCCCATCGTTCCGGGCTGCGATTTGCTCAAAAGCCCCGAGGAGGCAACGGCCGAGGCCGAGCGCATTGGCTGCCCCGTGCTTATTAAGGCGCGTGCCGGTGGTGGCGGTCGCGGCATTCGCAAGGTCGAGCGCGTGGAAGATGCGGCAAAGGCCTTTATTGAAGCACGCGCCGAGGGTGAGGCCGTTTTTGGCGACGCCGAGTGCTACATGGAGAAGTTTGTCGCGCCTGCGCACCACGTCGAGGTGCAGATTATGGCCGATAAGCAGGGCCATGTGTTTTCGCTCGGCGAGCGCGAGTGCTCGGTGCAGCGGCGCAACCAAAAGCTGATCGAGGAGAGCCCCGCGCCGTGCCTCGATGGACACGACGACATTCGTGCTCGCATGCACAAGGCAGCGCGTGACCTGGCTCGTGCCGTCGGCTACGAAGGAGCCGGTACCATCGAGTTCCTGTATTCGGACGACGGCAATTTCTACTTTATGGAAATGAACACGCGCTTGCAGGTGGAGCATCCGGTTACGGAGTTTGTGACCGATACCGACTTGGTCAAGTGGCAGCTGCGCGTGGCAGCCGGCCAGCCTCTGCCCTTTGAGCAGGAGGACATGCCGGTCCGCAACCACGCCATGGAGTGCCGCATCAATGCCGAAACGCCGGACTTTCTGCCGTCATGCGGAACGGTCACCGCGTTGCGTGTGCCGGGTGGTCCGCGCGTGCGCTGGGATTCCGCCATGTTTACCGGTGCGAAAGTTCCGCCGTACTACGACTCCATGCTTGGCAAGCTCATCGTGTGTGCGCCCACGCGTGACGGCGCCATTCGCAAGATGCGCTCGGCCCTGGGCGAGCTCGTGATTGAGGGCGTGAGCGAAAACAGCGAGCTTCAGCTCGACGTGCTGGCAAACGACGAGTTCTTGTCGGGCATGTATCACACCGATCTGATGGGGCATCTCTATGCTGATGAATAGAAAAGCGAAGACGGTCAACGTCCTCGAGGGACCGATGACCGAGTCGTGCGCCGAGTTTCCCGCGCGCCACGTGTTTATCAAGTGCCCGGAGTGCCGCCGCGTGATCGATGAGGCACGCCTACACGACAACCTCGAGGTCTGCCCCCGTTGCGGCAAACACTTTCGCGTGAGCGGTCGCGCGCGCATGCGCATGACGGTCGACGAGGGCACGTTTGAGGAATGGGATGCCAATCTGGCGTCGGAGGACTTCCTCTCGTTTCCCGGCTATGCCGATAAGCTCAAGAGCGTGAGCGAGCGTTCGGGCGAGCGCGATGCCGTTGTGTGCGGCAGGGGCAAAATCTGCGGTTGCGATACCGCGCTCTTCTTTATGGACGCTAACTTTATGATGGGCTCGATGGGCTCCGTGGTGGGCGAGAAGATCTGTCGCGCATTTGAGCGTGCGACCGAGCTGGGATTGCCAGTTGTCGGCTTTACCGTTTCGGGCGGTGCGCGCATGCAAGAGGGCGTGACCTCGCTTATGCAGATGGCCAAGATTTCTGCGGCGGTTAGGCGCCACAGCGAGGCGGGCGGCCTGTATATCACGGTGCTCACCGACCCCACGACCGGAGGCGTAACCGCGAGCTTTGCCATGGAGGGCGACATTATCCTGGCCGAGCCCGATGCCCTGACGGCATTTGCCGGCCCGCGCGTGATCGAGCAGAACATGCACAAGCGCCTGCCTAAGGGATTCCAACGCTCCGAGTTTTTGCTGGAGCACGGCTTTTGCGATGCCGTTGTTCCGCGTGGCGAGATTGCGCTCACGGTAGGCGAGCTGCTGGCGCTGCATGAAGGGCACACGCCCGGCCTGGGGGCACCGCATGAAATCGTGCATACGGGTCGCCGCGGCAAAAAGCTGGGACACTTGTTTAAGCGCTCGCCGGCACCAAAAACCGCGCTCGAGATTGTCAAGCAGACCCGCTCGGCAGATCGCGCCACGGCGGGTGAGATGATCTCGCTGGGCCTGGATGGATTTGTGGAGCTGCACGGCGACCGTTACTTTGGCGACGACGCCGCTGTGGTGGCTGGCATTGGCTGGAAAGATGGACGCCCCGTAACGGTCATCGCCATTGAGCGCGGTACCACGACCAAAGAGCGTATGCGCCGCAACTTTGGCATGGCGCATCCCGAGGGCTACCGCAAAGCGCGTCGCCTTATGCGCCAGGCCGAAAAGTTTGGTCGACCGGTTCTGTGCCTGGTCGATACTTCGGGCGCGTTTTGCGGTATCGGTGCCGAGGAGCGCGGCCAGGGCGAGGCGATTGCCCAGAATCTCATGGAGATGAGCGGCCTTAAGACACCGATTGTCTCGGTGGTGACAGGCGAGGGCGGCTCTGGTGGCGCGCTGGCGCTGTCCGTGGCCGACCGCATCCTGATGCTCTCGAGCTCGGCCTATTCGGTCGTGAGCCCCGAGGCCTGTGCGTCGATCCTGTGGAAGGATACCGAGCGCGCGAATGAGGCCGCCGAGGCGCTTAAGCTCACGGCCCCCGATCTGTTGGCGCTCGGCATCATCGACGGCATTGTTGACGATAAGGGCCTGTCTCATGAGGAGATCGCCGGTGCCGTCATGTCCTCGGCATTTGCTGCCTTCGATGCGCTTGGGCAGCTCGACGACGCGACCCTCACAAACCTCCGTTACGAAAAGTACCGCGCAATCGGTCGGTACAGCACGATGTAACAAAGGGACAGTCCGCATGTCACATTGGGAAAGGGTTCCTGTGTCACAAGTTTCTAACACCTCGTTTACAACGACGGTTTCATCAAACGCCATGGCCGTGGTGGACTATCTGTCCAAAAGCATGATGTCGGCGCTGCCGTTTATTGTCTGCGCGGCGTTGTTCCGCACCGTCGCCGTCATTATGGGCGAAGGCATGCTGGGCCTATGGTCTGCCGATTCCGAAATCTATCGCCTGTTCTACAGTTGGCTCTATAACGCCGGCTACTACTTCTTGCCCATTTATCTTGGTTGGGCGGCCGCCCGCCAGCTCGGTTGCTCGGAGCAGCTGGGCATGATGCTGGGCGGCGTATTGATTGCGCCCGATCTGCTTAAGCTCGTCGATGCCGCATCGACGACGGGGGCATCGATGACTTCCGTGTATGGCCTGCTTCCCGCGCCGGTCAACGATTACACGACGACTGTTATTCCGGTTCTCATCTCGGTGCCTGTGCTATGGCGAGTGGAGTGTTTCTTTCGGCGCGTTATCCCTCAGGCCGTGGCGTTTTCGTTTGTTCCGTTTGCGACCATGCTTGTCATGGTTCCGGTTTCGCTGTGTATTACGGCGCCGGCGGGCAGCTATCTGGGCATGCTGTTGGGCCAGCTTATGTTTATGCTTGGCAATTCCGGTGGCATCGTATCGTTGCTCACACTCATGGGGCTTGCCGCGGGCTGGGAGTTCCTTAAGATCGCGGGCGTCAGCAACGTTGTCCTATCGCTCGCCTATGCGCAGTTTATGAGTGTGGGAACGGATTCGTGCATCCTGATTGCCGCGACGATGGCAACGTTCGCCGTTTGGGGTATGCCCTTTGGCGCGTCGCTCCGCGTTGCGGATAAGGACGAGAAGGCGCTCATGCTGGGCTATTCAATCTCGGGTGTTCTTGGCGGCGTAAGCGAGCCGGCGCTGTACGGTTGCGGCTTTAAATATGGCAGGTGCCTGACGTGCATGGCCATTGGCGGCGCCGTCGGAGGCCTTGTTGCGGCCGTGGGCCACGTTACGGCCTATACCATCGGCATGACGAATGTCCTCATGGTTATTGGCTTTGCCACGGGCGGTTTTTCGAACCTGCTGTGGTGCTGCGTTGCCGGCGGCACGGCATTTGCGGTGTCTGCGGCGCTGAGCTACTGCTTTGGCGTGGTGCCGGCGAAGGGGCAGGCGACGGGGGACGGAGCCGATTCGCCCGAAACAGTGGCGAGCGCTGCTGAGGTAAGCGCATAAACCTGTGCGACAAAAGGACGATCCCTTTGTCGTGTTCCAAGGCCGCGGCCCGTGTGGGCTGCGGCCTTTTTGTATCTGGGGGACAAAGTGGCTACACTACAATCCGGTCAAGCAATAGATATATAGGTAGTACCGTGGGGGCGGATGCAGATGGTCGAGTGGATTGTTCGTCGCGCGCAGGGCGATCGTGCGCGTGTGGGCACGTTAGCAGGCATGGTGTGTATTGTCGCCAATGTGGCGCTTTGTGCTGCAAAGGGTGCCATTGGTGTGGTTTCGGGATCGGTTTCGATTGTGGCGGATGCCATGAACAACCTGTCCGATGCCAGCTCGAATATCGTGAGCGTGCTGGGCTTTAAGCTGGCGAGCAAGCCGGCCGACCCCGAGCATCCTTACGGCCACGGTCGCTATGAGTATCTCTCGGGATTGGTCGTGGCGGCGCTCGTGCTGCTGATTGGCGTTGAGCTGGTGAAGTCCTCGGTCGAGCGCGTCATCCACCCCGAACCTGTCGAGTTCTCGCTTGCCCTGGTGGCAGTTCTGGTGCTTTCGATGGTCGTAAAGCTCTGGATGGCGGCCCTCAACCAAAAGCTCGGCGATCGCATTGAGTCCGAGACGCTGCATGCGACCGCGCAGGATTCCAAGAACGATGTTCTTGCCACGGGCGCCGTACTGGCGTGCGCAATTGTTTCGCAGGTGACGGGCATCAACCTTGACGCTTGGGTCGGCCTTGCCGTTGGTGCCTATATTGGCTGGAGCGGTTTTGAACTCATCCAGGATACGGTGAGCCCGCTTTTGGGCCAGACGCCCGATCCTAAGCTGGTCAAGCACATTCGAGACAGGATCATGAGCTACCCCGGCGTTTTGGGCGTTCACGATCTGATGGTTCACGATTACGGCCCGGGCAGGAAGTTCGCAAGCGCTCACGCCGAGATGGCAGCCGAGGCCAGCCCTCTGGAAAGCCATGACACGCTCGACAATATTGAGCAGGCGTTTAGGAACGAAGACGGCATGATTGTCACGCTCCATTACGATCCCATCGTGACCGATGACCCCAAGCTGGCAAGCATGCGTTTGCGCATCAACGCCATGGCTCAACAGATCGATAGCCGTCTTACAATTCACGATCTGCGCTGCGTGCCGGGTCCTACGCACACCAACGTGATCTTTGACTGCGTGCGACCCTCGGATTTGGACATGGATGCCGATGAGCTCAAACACGCGTTGGCCCAGAGGGTCGAATCGGAATACCCAAAGTCGATTGCCAAGATTACGATCGACGAAGACTACGTAGGCCATACCCACGAGTAGGGCTGTGCCGGCAAAGCAAGTTATACAGAAGGGGAGAGCAT
This sequence comes from uncultured Collinsella sp., assembly GCA_900545995.1. GTDB lineage: Bacteria > Actinomycetota > Coriobacteriia > Coriobacteriales > Coriobacteriaceae > Collinsella. The sequence continues at coordinate 14,810 of URBM01000002.1, forward strand.
GAAGCGTCTATATCTACTCCGCCACGGCCAGACGGAATTCAATGTCAAAAAGCTGGTCCAGGGCCGCTGCGATTCACCGCTCACCGATTTGGGCCGTCAACAGGCACAGACAGCAGCCGCATGGCTCAAAGCCCATGGCGTCGTCCCCGACAAAGTGGTCTCATCGCCTTTACGCCGAGCCATGGACACAGCTCAGCTCGTCGCATGCGAGCTCCTCGGTCCGGACGCAGCAGTCGAGCCCTGCGACGGCATCATCGAGCGCAGCTACGGCACCTTCGAAGAAGGCCCCCACGATGCCCTTCCCACCGACGTCTGGGATCCGGGCGAGGATTTGGTCCCATTTGGTGGAGAAGGAAGTCATGCCCTGCAGGAGCGAATGGTAGGCACCCTCACCAATCTCATGGGCGCCGAGGGCATCGAAACCCTCCTAGCAGTAAGCCACGGCAGCGCCAGCCGCCAATTCATCAAGGCTGCAGCCCCAGAGGGCTTCGAGCTCCCAGCAAAACTTCCCAACTGCGCCATCATGATCTTCGATTTCGATGATGCGCGAGAAGAGGACGATACGCTCCACTGCAAGTTCACCTTGCAGCAAATAGTGGACCCCCAACAAAGTCATTAGCCCGAACGAGCAGAGCTAAGCAGACATCAACGTGTCGTCTCCCGAGCACGGCGGAGGGCCGGAGAAATATATTAAGGTCATCGCGAGTTCCGCACGCAAAGGAGAGCACTTAATGTGCTCTCCGTCTTGCGCAGGACTGTAGAGCAGGGACCTTAATATATTTCTCCGGCCCTCCGCCGTGCCCAGGAGCCATCCACGCACTTTACCTGCGTAAACAATGTGAGTGAAATATGAATCTCGATGGATACGCCCGCAGCCGTGTATACTAAACAGCTGTGTGTAACCAGGGGAGTATTCTGGCTGGACAAAATGCCTGCTTAATAGGGTTGTCAGGTAGTCCGGTCGCAATACAAGACTGGGGAGCACGTCGTGTAAGTAGTGGTCCTCTAGGGGCGTACGCTCGGTGGTGTACGCATTGTCCCAAGACCACGCGAGAGTTGGGATCATATCTTGATCAGCATGATTCTCGGCCGCAAGATTGGCATGACCCAGGTTTGGGACGAGGACGACAACGTCGTTCCCGTCACGGTCATCCAGGCTGGCCCCTGCGCTGTCTCGCAGGTTAAAACTCAGGCAACCGACGGCTATGACGCCGTCCAGATCGGTTTCGGCGACATCAAGGCCAAGAACGTGAACAAGCCCATGGCTGGTCACTTCGCCAAGGCCGGCGTCGAGCCTGTCCGCTTCCTTCGTGAGGTCCGCGTCGAGAACGGCGAGGAGCACAAGGTCGGCGAGGTCGTCACCGTCGCTGATTTCGCTGATGTCGAGAAGGTCGACGTCATCGGTACCTCCAAGGGTAAGGGCTTCCAGGGTCGCATCAAGCGCTGGGGTCAGCGCCGCGGTCCTATGACGCATGGTTCTCACTTCCAGCGTCACCCCGGTTCTATCGGTCAGTGCGCCTATCCTGCGCGCGTCCTCAAGGGTGTCAAGATGGCCGGTCACATGGGTAACGAGCGCGTTACCGTCAAGAACCTTTCCGTTGTCCGCATCGATGCCGAGCAGAACCTCATCTTGGTCAAGGGCGCTGTCCCGGGTGCCAAGAATGGTCTCGTCGCCATCCGTATGGCCTAAGGGCCCAGCCCATTTAGCCCAGCGTCATACCAAGGAGAACACTTAAATGGCAAAGTTTGAAGTAAAGAACAGCGAGGGCAAGAAGGTCGCCGAGGCCGAGCTCGCCGCTGAGGTGTACGGCATCGAGCCGAACATCCACGTTATGCACCACATCGTCAAGTGCCAGATGGCCTCTTGGCGTCAGGGCACCCAGTCTGCTAAGGGTCGCTCTGAGGTTTCCGGTGGCGGCAAGAAGCCTTGGCGTCAGAAGGGCACCGGCCGTGCCCGCCAGGGTTCCATCCGTGCTGCCCAGTGGCGTCACGGTGGCGTTGTCTTCGCCCCCAAGCCCCGTTCCTACGCTAAGCGTATGAACAACAAGGAGGTCAAGCTGGCTATGCGCTCCGCGCTGTCCGCCAAGCTGGCCGATGGCGAGCTCGTGCTCGTCGACGACTACGGCTTCGAGAAGCCTTCCACCAAGGCTGCCGTCGCCATGCTCAAGGCTCTCGGTCTTGAGGGCAAGCGTCTGACCATCATCGTTCGCGATGAGGACGTCAACGCCTACCTGTCGTTCCGCAACATTCCCAAGACGTTCATCATCACCGCTGACGAGGCCAACACCTACGATCTCGTCAACAACAACGCCGTGCTGATGCCCGCCGACATCGCCGCTCACTTCGGGGAGGTGCTTGCTTAAATGACCGCCCACGAGATCATCATCCGTCCGATCGTGTCCGAGCGTTCCTTCTCCGGCATGGAGCAGAACAAGTACACGTTCGAGGTCGCCAAGGATGCTAACAAGTATCAGATCAAGGACGCTGTCGAGGAGATCTTCGGCGTCAAGGTCGTTCGCGTGAACACCCTGACGGTCAAGCCCAAGACCAAGCGCGTGCGCTATGTCGCCGGCAAGACCCGTTCTTGGAAGAAGGCCATCGTCACGCTGGCCGAGGGCGACACCATCGAGGTCTTTGGCAACCAGGCCTAAGACTCGCTGCTGTTGAGTGAGCTCATGCCTCCCAAATAGGGGAGGCGAGAGCTCAAGGTTTTGGGCGTATAAAATGGACACGCCCGGAGCCGTGTATACGTCCGGTGTCATCGCACCCGAGGCAGAACCTCGAATCCCTGTCTGCGATGGCTAACGGATTCCTATTGAAAGGGATTGTAATGGCTGTAAAGCACCTTAAGCCGACCTCCGCTGGTAGGCGTTGGCAGACGATCTCCGACTTCTCCGAGATCACCTGCACCAAGCCCGAGAAGTCTCTTCTCGAGCCCCTGCCCAAGAAGGCCGGTCGTAACAACAACGGCCGCATCACCACCCGCCACCAGGGCGGCGGCGTGAAGCGTCGTTACCGCGTGATCGACTTCAAGCGCAACAAGGACGGCGTGCCCGCCAAGGTTGCCACGATCGAGTACGATCCGAACCGTTCCGCTCGCATCGCTCTGCTGCACTACGCTGACGGTGAGAAGCGCTACATCCTGGCCCCCAAGGGCCTCGAGGTCGGTCAGACCGTCATGTCCGGTTCTGACGCCGACATCAAGCCGGGCAACGCTCTGCCCCTCGCCGACATCCCCGTCGGTACGCTCATCCACGCCGTCGAGTTCCAGCCGGGCAAGGGCGCTGCTATCGCCCGTTCCGCCGGTAACTCCTGCCAGCTGATGGGTAAGGAGGGCAAGTACGCTATCGTCCGTATGCCTTCCTCCGAGATGCGCCGCATCCTCGTTACCTGCCGCGCCACCGTCGGTGAGGTCGGCAACGCCGATCACTCCAACATCGTCATCGGCAAGGCCGGCCGTAAGCGTCACATGAACGTGCGCCCGACCGTCCGCGGTACCGTCATGAACCCTGTCGACCACCCGCACGGCGGTGGCGAGGGCAAGAACCACACCTCTGGTCGTCCCTCTGTTACCCCCTGGGGTAAGCCGACGAAGGGCCTTCGTACGCGCAAGAAGAAGAAGGTCTCGAACCAGCACATCATTCGTCGCCGTAAGAAGTAATTTCGGATACCGAGTTTTAGGAGAAAGCACTTATGAGCAGAAGTCTCAAAAAGGGCCCGTTCGTGGAGACTCGCCTTCTCTCGCGTATCACCGCGATGAACGAGGCTGGCAAGAAGGACGTCGTGAAGACCTGGTCCCGCGCGTCCACCATCTTCCCCGAGATGGTTGGTCACACCATCGCCGTCCACGACGGCCGCAAGCATGTGCCCGTGTATGTTACCGAGTCCATGGTTGGTCACAAGCTCGGCGAGTTCGCGCCGACTCGTACGTTCCGTGGCCACAAGGCCAAATAGGGGGTTAACCGTAAATGGCAACTAAGTCTATTGAAACTGAGGCCACCGAGGTTCGCGCCGTCGCTAAGTACGTGCGTGTTTCCCCCAGCAAGGCCCGCCTGGTGGTCGATCTGATCCGCCGCAAGCCTGTCGCTCAGGCCTTCGACATCCTCCACTTCTGCGACCGCGCCGTCGCCGTGGATGTCGAGAAGGTTCTCCGTTCCGCCGTTGCGAACGCCGAGAACAACAACGGTCTGCGTGCCGACAACCTGGTTGTCGCCGCTGCCTATGTTGACGAGGGTCCGACGCTTAAGCGCATCCGTCCCCGCGCCAAGGGTTCCGCTTCTCGTATTCTGAAGCGTACTTCCCACATCACCGTCGTCGTTGCTCCTCGAAAGGAGGCGTAAAGCTGTATGGGTCAGAAAGTCTACCCCACCGGCTTCCGTCTTGGCATCACCGAGAACTGGCGCTCCCGCTGGTTCGCAGAGAAGGATTACGCTAAGACCCTCGGTAACGATCTCGAGATCCGCAAGTACCTCGAGAAGCGTCTTTCCCGCGCAGCTGTCTCCCGCGTCGAGATCGAGCGCGCTGGCGACAAGGTGAAGGTCATCATCCTCACCGCTCGCCCCGGCGTTGTCATCGGTAAGAAGGGTGCCGAGATCGATACCCTCCGCACCGAGCTCGAGAAGGTCGCTGGCGTCTCCAAGGGCCAGCTCTCCGTCGACGTTGTCGAGATCAAGCGCCCCGAGCTCGACGCCAACCTCGTTGCTCAGTCCATTGCTGAGCAGCTCGAGGGCCGCGTTGCCTTCCGTCGCGCTATGCGCAAGGCTGTCCAGTCCGCCCGCAAGGCCGGCGCTAAGGGCATCCGTATCCAGTGCTCCGGTCGTCTCGGCGGTGCCGAGATGGGCCGTCGTGAGTGGTACCGCGAGGGTCGCGTGCCTCTGCACACCCTCCGTGCCAAGATCGACTACGGCACGGCTGTCGCCAGCACCACCATGGGCGCTTGCGGCGTGAAGGTCTGGATCTACCTGGGCGAGAAGCTCCCGGGCCAGCCTGTTCCCAACCCTGCACTCGAGGGCTCTTCCCGTCCTCGTCGTCGTAACTCCGAGAGGAGGGGTCAGTAGTGCTTGCCCCTAAGCGTATTCTTCACCGCAAGGTGCAGCGTGGCTCCATGAAGGGCCAGGCCAAGGGTAATACCGAGCTGCATTTCGGCGAGTTTGGTATCCAGGCTCTCGAGGCCCATTGGATCACCAACCGTCAGATCGAGGCCGCTCGTATTGCCATGACCCGCTATATGAAGCGTGGCGGTCGTGTCTACATCACGATCTTCCCCGATAAGCCCATCACCAAGAAGCCTGCCGAGACTCGCATGGGTTCTGGTAAGGGTAACCCCGAGGAGTGGGTGGCCGTCGTCAAGCCCGGCCGCATCATGTTCGAGGTCAAGGGCGTGCCCGAGGAGGTCGCTCGCGAGGCTCTGCGTCTTGCACAGCACAAGCTTCCCATCAAGACCAAGATTGTTGCTGCTAAGAACGCTGAGCAGCGCATCGAGAAGGAGATGGCTGAGGAGGCCGCTCTCGAGGCCAAGTGGGCTGCTGAGGACGCCGCCGCCGCCAAGGAGGAGAACTAATGAAGCCCGCAGAGATTCGTGAGCTCTCGGACGCTCAGCTCGTTGAGAAGCTGAAGGAAATGCGCGCCGAGCTCTTTAACCTTCGTTTCCAGATGGCCACCAGCCAGCTGGACAACACCGCTCGCGTCAACACCGTGAAGAAGGACATCGCTCGCGTCCTCACGGAGCAGCGCGCCCGCGAGATCGCAGCGGAGAAGTCCGCTGTCGCCGAGTAGGACCTAAGGAGAGAACATGACTGATTCGCGTAACTCGCGTAAGGTCCGTACGGGTGTCGTTACCTCCGTCTCCGGTGCCAAGACCATTGTCGTCACCATCACCGAGCGCAAGCGTCACCCCAAGTACGGCAAGATGATGACCAGCTCCAAGAAGCTGCACGCTCACGACGAGGAGTGCACGGCTGGCGTGGGCGATACCGTCCGCGTTATGGAGACCCGTCCTATGTCCAAGATGAAGCGTTGGCGCCTCATCGAGGTCGTCGAGCGCGCTAAATAAGCAGTCGCTCTTACGACTTGTACGTTTCCGAAGATGTGCGTATGCCTGGTTTGCATACCACAGGCCGCCTAAAGGCTGCGCACCTCTCTTCGGTTCTTAGTTCGGAGGAACATCTACCATGATTCAGATGCAAACCATGCTGAACGTCGCCGACAACTCCGGCGCTCGCAAGATTCGCTGCATCAAGGTGCTTGGCGGTTCCAAGCGTCGTTATGCAGGCATCGGCGATGTGTTCATCGGTGCTGTCCAGGAGGCTACCCCTGGCGCCAACGTCAAGAAGAAGGACGTTGTCCGTTGCGTCGTCGTTCGCACCGTTAAGGAGATCCGCCGCAAGGATGGCTCCTACATTCGCTTTGATGAGAACGCCTGCGTTGTCATCAACAACGATGGTTCGCCCGTCGGCACCCGTATCTTCGGGCCCGTCGCTCGCGAGCTTCGTGACAAGAAGTACATGAAGATCGTCTCGCTCGCTCCCGAGACCCTGTAGTTAGGGGAGATATATGTATATCAAGAAGGGCGATAAGGTCCAGGTTCTCTCTGGTAAGGATCGCGGCAAGCAGGGCGTTGTCCTGCGTGCTCTCCCCGCCGAGAACAAGGTCGTTGTCGAGGGCGTTTCGGTCGTCAAGAAGGCCGTCAAGCCCAACGCTGCCAACCAGCAGGGCGGCATCGTTTCGCAGGAGGCTCCCATCGACGCCTCCAACGTCAATCTCGTCTGCCCCGAGTGCGGTAAGGTTACCCGCGTCGGTCACGAGAAGGACGGCAAGAACAAGCTGCGCGTCTGCAAGAAGTGCGGCCACAAGTTCTAAGCTGCCCGCAACATCAAGTTGCTAGCAAAGGCCCGGATGCCACGGCACCCGGGCCTTTTTCTATTCCTACTCATTGGGGACAGACTTAAATGAGTAGTCGTTGGGGACGTTCTTAAACGACCAGTCGATGGGGACTGTCTTTAGATTTGTTTATCTGGTCATCTGGGATAGGCTTCAACGAAAGCGGCACATAGGGACTGTCTCTAGGTGCCGGCACATAGGGACGTTCCCTTTTTGCCGGCAGTTTGGGACGGTCCTTTGATGTCTGATGCCCTCAGAGGGGTGGAGTATCACGGCCTACTCTGTTCTTTAGGGCTTTGGTGTTCCGCCTCTTTATGCTTCACAAGGATCGTCACATGCGCATTCATGCGCATAGTTTTGCGCGACAATGCGCATAACTGCGCAAACATCTGCCAACTATGGCTAAATAATGACCGATAAGTAAATAAATACGCAAACACGAGCAGATACGCGCGCAATTGTGCGACTATAGGGTTGTTAGAAATGAAGGACTTCCGATGACTCAGGAGGCACATCATGGCAGATTCCAAACAGGCTCCGCTCGACGCCGAGGCAGCCGCAAAGGCGGCGTTTGCCTCGGTCCAGAATCAGCCGTTCCCAAACGACATCTTTACGGCTCCCGAGCTTCGTTGGGCAGTGATCGGGTGCGGTGTTATCGCCAACCAAATGGCCCAGTCCCTCGCGCTGGCCGGCCGCAAGCTCGCGGGTGTCGCCAACCGTACGCTTTCCAAAGCCCAGGCTTTTGCCGAGCAGTATGGCGTCGAGAAGGTGTACGAGACGGTCGAGGACCTCTACGCCGATCCGGACATCGACGCCGTCTATATCACCACGCCGCACAACACGCATATCACCTATCTGCGTGCTGCGCTGGCCGCCGGCAAGCACGTGCTCTGCGAGAAGGCCATTACCCTCAATTCCGCCGAGCTTGACGAGGCCCGTGCCATCGCCGACGAGCACAACGTGGTTCTTATGGATGCCACCACGGTGCTCCACATGCCGCTGTATCAGGAGCTGCGCCGTCGCATGGATGCGGGCGACTTTGGCCGTATGAACCTTGCTCAGCTCAACTTTGGTAGCTATAAGGAGTACGGCGATCTGACCAATCGCTTCTACAACCGCAACCTTGCTGGCGGTGCCATGCTCGATATTGGCGTGTATGCCCTGTCCGTCATGCGTCTCTTTATGGCAAGCCAGCCCGCTGAGGTCGTTTCGCTGGGCAACACCTGCGAGACCGGTGTTGACGTTGCAGGCGGCATCGTCTGCCGTAATGCCGAACAGCAGCTGGGCGTGGTGAGCCTCACGCTCCACTCCAAGCAGCCCAAGCGTTCGGTCATTAGCTTCGACAAGTGCTATATCGAGGTCAACGAGTATCCGCGCGCCGACCATGCGACCATCGTGTGGACTGCGGACGGTCGCCGTGAGGAGGTCCACGCTGGCACCGAGGCTTATGCCCTGTGCTACGAGATGGCTGACCTCGAGCAGGCCGTCGCCGGCGACGATTCCAAGCGTGAGCTTCTGGATTATGCTTCTGATGTGATGGAGCTCATGACCAAGCTCCGCGCCGATTGGGGAGTCGTCTACCCCGAGGAGGAGTAAGCGATGCTTGCGGAAGATAGGCTCAATGCGATCGTGTCGATGGTGCAGCAGGCCGGCTCGGTTACCGTGCCGGAACTTGCCGAGGCCCTGGGCGTGACACCGTCCACCATTCGCCGTGACTTGCAAACGCTCGACCGCGCGCACCGTATCGCCAAGGTGCACGGAGGTGCGACGAGTCTGGAGCGCGCGCACGTGACGCGCGACTTGACGATCAGCGAACGCAGTGATCTCCATAACGATGACAAGGAGCGCATCTGTGCTCGTGCCGCGGCCCTGGTGGAGCCCGATAGCTTTGTGTATATCGATTCGGGCTCAACGACCCTCAAGCTCATCGAGCATCTTCCGCGTCTCGACGGCGTCACCTATGTGACCGATTCCGTGCTCCATGCTCAGCACCTTGCTTTGCGCGGCATGCGTACCGTGGTGCTGGGCGGCGAGCTCAAACCCGAGACCGAGGCGCACGTTGGCCCCGATGCCTTGGCAACCCTGGACCGCTATAACTTCAACTGCGGCTTTTGGGGATCCAACGGCATCGCGGCCGAGCAAGGTCTCACCACACCGGATATCGAGGAAGCACAGGTCAAGCGTATCTCGATGCGCCATACCGCCAAACGCTTCGTAATCTCGGACGCCAGTAAATTTGGCATGGTGGCGCCCGTCAAGTTCGCGGACTTCCGCGACGCAACGATTGTTACCGCAGGCGAGGTCCCCGCCAAGTACCGGGCAATGGACAACGTCATCACGGTCTAGCAGCAGGGGACGGGCTAAGGCCAAAACCACCGCGAAGGTGCCTGTCCCCATTGTGGTGGTTTAGGGCTCCCAGGGGCAGGGGGCTTCGATGTGGATGTGCTCGCCGGTTACGGGATGCGTGAAGGACACGCTGTGGGCGTGGAGCATCAGGCCACAGGGGCGCGGCGTTCCGTACAGGTCGTCGCCAACCAGGGGATGGCGCTCGCTCGCCAGATGCACACGGATTTGGTGCTTGCGGCCGGTGAGCAACTCGACATCGATATACGAGCGCGTGGGCAGGCCACGGCGGCTCTTAAGACGCTTGAGTACCTTGACGCGCGTCTGAGACGGCTTGCCGCTGGCGCCAACGCGCATCTTGCGGCTATCGTGGCGGTCGCGGGCGATGGGCTTGTCGATGAGCTTTTCGTTCCAGTCGATTTTGCCCTCGGCGAGCGCCAGGTAGTGCTTTTCGAATGCGTGGTCGATGATCATCTGGTCAAAAGCGGGTTGCGTCTGCTTGTCGAGCGAGAACAACACCACGCCGGTGGTGTTGCGGTCCAGGCGGTTGAGCGGCTGCATGTCAGTCGCGGCAAAGCCGTCGCCCATCGCCAACAAAAGGTCGCTAGCGTAGTCGGTAAGTGTGCGCTCGCCGGTGCCGTCACCGTGGACGATCATGCCAGCGGGCTTGTCGATGGCCATGAGCCAGGCGTCGCAGTAGAGGACTTGAGGTTCTTCGTTCACGTGTAAGCCTTTCGGTTAGCTAATTCCCACAAACATGCAGCCCGAGGTGGCGCCGCGCAGGCGGGCGGCGGGCTTGCGGCCGGCTTGAGCCGCCTCGACGGCGCGACGGACGCGACCGACGGCACGGCCAATCTCATCGGCCTCGAGCAAGGTTCCGTCGACCATAAGACGACGGACGCCGGCATCGAGCAGCTGAGGAATCTGCGGCGTGAGGTCGATGGGGTAGGCATCGTACAGGCGAGAGCGGCCGTGGATGTCGGTGCGGACGGGCATGACCTTTCCGTCGATATTCTTGAGCGAGAGCTTGCGGGCACGCAGACGGCAGTTGACACAATCGTGGATGCAGCCGTTGGCAACCTGCAGAATGCAATGCTCGCTTGTCATGACGCGCGGGCGGCCAAAGACGGTGATGCCCAAAGCCGCGGGCGCGGCGGCACCGAGCGAGACAATCTCGTCGAGCGTGATTTCGGGCGAGAGCCAAAACGCACCGGCTCCGCGCTCGGCAAGCGCCTCCATGCAGGGCGTGTTGTGCACCGGCAGGCAAGAGCGAATTTCGGCCGTGGCGCCGGCCTGCGCGGCTACGGCGAGCTCGGAGATATTACCGACGGCGACGGTAGCTCCGGCATTGATCCAGGGATCGACGCGCTCGTGGTCGACGGCGCGGCAGACCTCGTCGAGTACGGGTACGATGCCCTGCTCAAACGCATCGGCGGGGGAGAGCTCGGCCGCATCGAGCGCATCGGTGGTCATGTAGATGCGCGTGGCGCCCTCGGCGCGAGCTGCCTCGGCGGCTTCGAGCGTGGTGACGGCGGCGCAGATCTGCGGCTCATCGCGGTAATGCTCGGGCATAGCGCGCGTACATTTGTCGAGCACCGGAATCTCGAGAGTTTTCGCGCGCTCCTCGTACGGCGCCAGAATGGCCTCTTCCAGCGCCTTGCAAGCGGCGGCGCGCACCTTGTGAACGGCGGAGAAGCCCATGCCGCAGCCGGCGTCGAGCGAAACGTCAAAGCTCGCTGCCTCAAAGGGCGAGGAGCCCATGCGGCCCACATGCTCAACCAGGTCTGCCGCCTCGACGGCGCGGGTCTTGGCGGCCTCGACGGTGAAGCCTGTGGCGGTGGCGGTGAGCGCGGGGCTGTCACAGCAGGTGAGTGTGACGGTAAACGGCTCGCCCAGGCGCGCCACGACGGACGCATCAACAGCTCGGCGGCGCAGCACATCGCGCTTGAGCGCGGCGCCGGCGGCGTCGATGGCACGCTGGCTGCGAATCACGCGGACGCGGCAGCCCTCGGGCATGCTGCGGGGTACGCGACATTCGATGATGTCGCCTGCGGCGGCATCATCGGCAGCAATGGTGGTCAGGAACTGGTCAAACTCGTTATCGTGGCGAAGCTCCAGCAGGTCGCCTTTGCCCACGGGCTCAAACAGCTCAATGCGGGCGATGGCAGCGCGGCGACGGCGGTCGTCGGGTTTGAGCCCGCGCACATCGCGGTTGGCCAGACGGCTGCCCAGCACCGTGCCTACGATCTGGCCGCGGTTGTTGGATCGCTCGTAACTCATCATCTCGTCGCCCGAGGTGCCGTCCTGATAGGCGTGCGTAAAGTCGCGGTTAAAGCAACGCTTGAGCTGGCGCTGGCGGGCGGCCTCCTCGTCCTTGGCCACGGTGGCTCCGGCCAGCATATCGTCAATTTCGTGACGGTACACATCGACGATGGAATACACGTAATCGGGGGCCTTCATGCGGCCCTCGAGCTTGAGCGATGCGGCGCCGGCGTCATACAGACGGCGAACAAGCTGCGAAGTGTTGGTGTCGCGCGGGCACAGTGCGCGCTCGCGACCGGCAGGGGAAAGCGCGCGGCCGTTCTCGTCGATCAGCTCGTAAGGCAGGCGACAGGGCTGAGCGCACATGCCGCGGTTGGCAGAGCGGCCCGCCATGGCAAAGCTCGAAAGCAGGCACAGGCCCGAGTAGCAAAAGCAGATGGCGCCATGGCTAAAGACCTCAAGGTCCACATCGGGCGCGGCGTCGTGGATGGTGGCGATCTCGTCAATGGAGAGCTCACGCGAGAGGGTCACACGGTCGGCGCCCTGCTCGCGACACCAAAGGGTTCCGCGGTCGTCGTGGATGTTCGCCTGGGTCGAGATATGCGTCTCGATGCCGGGCATCGTGCGCTTGACCTCAAAGAACAGGCCCCAGTCCTGGATAATGAAGGCGTCGGCGCCCAGCGTGGAGCAGCGATGGATGAGCTGCAGCGCATCGCCCATCTCGGACTGCTTGATGACAATGTTGACCGTGACGTAGACGCGCGACCCGGCTAGATGTGCGGCGCGGCAGGCTTGCTCAAAGGCCTCGTCGGTAAAGTTGGTGGCCTTGCGGCGGGCGTTGAAGCTGCCCATGCCGCAGTAGATGGCGTCTGCCCCGGCGGCGAGCGCGGCGGCAAAGGGCTCGGGCCCTCCGGCGGGCGCCAAAAGCTCGGGTCTGCGGTTGGTGGTTCGACTGGCGGTTGCGGTCATATCCTGCCTTTCAAAATGCTCAGATACTCAAAAGTATAGTGGCGCCGTTGCGGCAGGCTATGCCCGTGCTCCAAGCGGGATAAAGTCTTCAGCAGCTTGGACTGGCTGCTCCACATGAGAACCGTTCAGCGGTTCGGGGAGACCGTTGGGCGATAAAATATTCTCGCAAGCTGATAATATTCTTGCATCGCGCGGAAACCTTGAGTACTATCCCAATCAAGCGCGGTGTTCAGACCGAACTGTGCCTCCCGGTGCGAACGCCGCGCTCACGCTCTCTATCTGATCGTAAGGAGAAAAACATGAGCAAGACCGTTGTGTCTTCCGATAACGCACCCGCAGCCATCGGCCCGTATTCCCCTGGTATCCAGACCGGCAACATGGTGTTTCTGTCCGGCCAGCTGGGCATCGATCCCGCGACCGGCAAGATGCCCGAGGGCGTCGAGGCCCAGGCCAAGCAGTCCCTCGCCAACGTCGAGGCCCTGCTGACCGCTGCCGGCGCCACCTTTGCCGATGTCGTCAAGACCACGGTCTACCTGGCCGACATTGCCGACTTCGCTGCCGTGAACGAGATCTACGCCTCCAAGTTCGAGGCCCCGTTCCCCGCGCGCAGCGCCTTCCAGGTTGCCGCCCTTCCGGCTGGCGGTCTGGTTGAGATCGAGGTCGTCGCCGCTCTCTAAGGCGTTGGCAACAACTAAACATGACATGCAAAAAGACCCTGCAGTGCGAGCTGCAGGGTCTTTTGTCAAGCGATGCGACAAAAATGATCCGTTTTCCTCCGCTCCCAAGGAATCAGCGGGTTAGCCTTCCTTGCGGACTTTTTGCAGGTAGCGGTAGACGCTGGGCTCCGAGATGCCCAGCGCGGTGGCGGCGCAGGCCACGGCTCCCTTGAGCATGAACACCCCGTTGCCGTTGAGGTGGCGAATGACGTCCACGCGGTCGCTCTGACCAAGCGACGCTACATCCAGCCCGCGCGCGCTCAGCAACTCGGTAATGCTGCGGTCGATGAGCTCCTGTGTAGACTCCGAAAGACTTTCGACTTCGATAGACGCAGGCTCCGCCTGCCTGGGCACAGCGTCGAAGCATGCCATGAGCTGCTGCGCCATGGCGTTGATGGAGCGCACGGTCGAGAGGTCGGTGTTAACGCAGAGCATACCGACGATCTCGTTATTCTCGCGGATAAAGTACGTCGCTGACTCCAACGTCTTGCCGCCGGCACCACGCCCCTCGTAGCCCGTAATAAACGGCAGGTCGCGATACTTGGGGTCGTGCATGATCTTGAGCGCCAGATCGGTGGCGGGACCGCCGACCTTGCGGCCGCTCACGATGCCGTTGCGAATATCGACGATGGCGTGGTCGGGATCCGAGAAATCGTGCAGCACGATTTCGCTGTTTTTGCCGAGTATCTGCTCCAGAAAATCGACCATCGGCAAAAAGCGGCGTACGGTCTCGTTCACGGGCAACTCCTTTGGGTGAAAACGGAAATGTTCATAACAATTTTTTCTCATGGTAACACGCTGCCCACCATCTCGTATATCCGCAGGTACATTGCGTAATGCAGACGAACGGTAGGAATTTAGCGGTAAACGGTTGACCAAAAGAAAAGTTAGATGTTATTTTGACCAGACACTTTCCTGACCTGCGGAAATGCGTTATTTCAGCTGAAGAATGGTCTGATAACAAAAAATTATTATTGAGAATGAGAATCATCTTTAATACGATATGCAATGAAGGCACAACCTCAACCCCGCACTGCGTCACAATAGAGCGTTAGATGCGAAAACAACTACTTCGAGGATTGGTGGTCAAATGACCCAGGAGACGGTTACGAACGGCACTGAAGCCCTGTTCACTCGCGAAGGCATGCCGCCCGTTAAGGAAATGATCCCGTGTGCCCTTCAGCATGTACTGGCATCGTTTGCCGGCATCATTACCCCGGCGGTCATCATGGCCGGCGTCTACGGCTTTAATAGCCAGCAGAGCACCGACATCATTCAGGTTGCACTCATTCTTTCGGCGATCGACACGGCCCTTCAGGCCTTCGCTCCCTTCCGTCGCATTGGCGGCGGCCTGCCCATCGTCATGGGCGTTTCGTTCGCGTTCCTGCCGGCCCTTCAGGCCATGGGCGCCTCGGGCTTTAGTTTTGGCGCGCTGCTGGGCGGCGAGATCGTTGGCGGTGCCGTCGCGGTCCTCTTTGGTCTGGCCTACAGCAAGATTAAGTGGCTGTTCCCGCCCGTCGTGACCGGCACGGTCATCTTCTCCATTGGCGTCTCTCTCTATCCCACGGCCGTCAAATACATGGCCGGTGGCATGGGCACGCCGTTGTGGGGCACCCCGCAGGCATGGTGCGTCGCTCTTATCACCTTCGCCGTCGTCTTCGCGCTCGCCAACTTTGGAAAGGGCACGCTCAAGCTGGGATCCGTGTTCTTTGGCATGATCGTTGGCATGATCGTTTCGATCCCCTTTGGCATGATCGACTTCTCCAGCGTCGCCACCGCTCAGGTCTTCGCTCTTCCCAAGCTCATGCCCTACGCGCTCGAGTTTGATCCCGAGGTCTGCATTACCCTCGCCGTCGTGTTCCCCATGGTTGCCATCCAGGTTATCGGTGACGTCTCCGCCGCCTGCCTGGGCTCCATCGACCGTATGCCCACCGAGCGCGAGCTCTCCGGCGCTATCGTGTCCCAGGGCCTCACTTCTATGGTCGGCGGCCTGCTGGGCGGTCTTCCCACCAGCGCCCTTGGCCAGAACGTGGGCATCATCTGCTCCAACAAGGTCGTCAACAAGTGGGTCTTTGTGATCATCGCGGCCGTCTTTGCCATCGCCGGTCTGTTCCCGCAGCTCTCTGCCGTGCTCTCCGCCATCCCGCAGCCTGTTATCGGCGGCGCGACCGTCGGCGTCTTTGGCACCATCACCATGAACGGTGTGCGCATGTTCACCCGCGAGGGCCTCACGCAGCGCACCACCACCATCGTCGGCACCTCCGTTGTCTTTGGCTTGGGTATCTGGATGGCCAGCGGTTGCCTTGCCGGCGAGGGCATGCCCACCTGGGTGTCCACCGTCATCGGCTCCAACGCCGTAACCCCCACCGCCATCATGGCCATCGTGCTCAACCTGATCCTTCCGCAGACGCCGGTCGTGGCTCAGCACATCGATGCCGCCAAGGATGCCGCTGTGAATCTGGTCCTGCCCGAGAGCAAGAAGTAACCAATTCGGTGCTATTCGCCGGCGGACGCATCGCCTCGTCCGCCGGCGCCATGCGGCGCCAAGCCGCACTTCAAAGGGCTCGTCCCTTTGGTGAAGCGTTGGCGGGAGAGGGCCCGTTTCCGGTGTAGGCCGGCGCTTCGCACTTCCGCCATGTCAGAGGTGTCAAACCCCGCCCCTGATGTTGAAGGGAGCATTTATGCTTCTGGTCGCTAACGGTTCCGTCTTTACCCGCAACGCTCAGACTCCGTTCATTCCCAACGGTGCGGTCGCCATTGACGGAGATACGATCGTCGAAGTGGGCCCCGAGCGCGAGCTCAAGGCCAAGTACCCGGATGCCGAGTACGTCGACGCCCAGGGCAACCTCATCATGCCCGGACTTATCAACTGCCACACCCACATCTACTCGGGTCTGGCCCGCGGCCTTGCCATTAAGGGCTGCAACCCCACCAACTTCCTGGAGAATCTTGAGCAGCAGTGGTGGAAGATCGACGACAACCTGACGCTCGACGGCACCAAGGCCAGCGCCTATGCCACGATTCTGGATTCCATCCGCGACGGCGTCACCACGATCTTCGATCACCATGCGAGCTTCTGCGAGATTCCGGGCAGCCTCTTTACCATTAAGGACGCCGCTCAGGAGCTGGGCATGCGTTCGTGCCTGTGCTACGAGGTCTCCGACCGCCGCGGTCAGGAAAAATGCGACCAGGCCATTGCCGAGAACGCCGAGTTTGCCCAGTGGGCCGCCAAGGAGCGTCGCGATAACGACAACCACATGATCGCCGCCATGTTTGGCGGTCACGCCACCTTTACGCTTTCGGACGAGACCATGGACAAGATGGCCGAGGCCAACAACGGCCTGACCGGCTTCCACATCCACGTGTGCGAGGGCATGAACGATGTGTGGGACTCCCGCCTCAACCGCGGCGGCATCAGCCCCGTCGAGCGCCTGCTGCAGCACAACCTGCTCGGTCCCGACACCATGCTCGGCCACTGCATCCACGTGACGCCCGCCGAGATGGACATCGTCAAGGAGTCCGGCACCTGGCTGGTCAACAACCCCGAATCCAATATGGGAAACGCCGTGGGCTGCGCCCCCGTGCTCGAGTTCTTCCGCCGCGGCATCCCCGTGTGCATGGGCACCGACGCCTACACCCACGATATGCTCGAGAGCCTCAAGGTCTTCCTGATCATTCAGCGCCACAACGCCGCCATGCCCAACGTGGGCTGGTGCGAGGCCATGACCATGCTGTTCGAGAACAACGCCAAGATGGCGAGCAAGTACTTCGATCGCAAGCTCGGCGTGCTCGAGGCCGGCGCTGCCGCCGACGTCATCGTTATGGACTACAAGCCCTTTACGCCGCTGAGCGAGGAGAACATCGACGGCCACATGCTCTTTGGCATGATGGGCAAAAACTGCCGCACCACCATCATCAACGGCCGCGTCCTGTACAAGGATCGCGAGTTCGTTGGCATTGATGAGGACAAGATCAACGCGTGGACCATGGCCGAGTCCAAGAAGCTCTGGAGCACGCTCAACGATCGCGCCTACTAATTCACAAGTAGATTCGCGTGCGTCGGATGTTTCGCCGCATCCGACGCACGTATAGGCGGCCTCCGCGGGGTCGCCGGCGCTGTGCTAGCGCTACACCGTATTTGCGCCCGCCGCGCGGTCTCGCCGGGCGTTACAGAGAGGAGCTCATTATGAGCGACATCATGAGGCCGATCCCGTTTTCGCAGCTGATGAACTGGATCATCGAGGAGCACAAGACCCAGGGCGCCGTCTTTGGCGTGCGCAAGATGGTCACGACCAACCAGGAGGGCGCGCTTCCCATTTTTGACGAGCGCATCGAGACCCCGTTTGGCCCGGCCGCCGGCCCCAATACGCAGCTTGCCCAAAACATCGTGGCATCCTACGTTGCCGGTTCCCGCTTCTTTGAGCTCAAGACCGTTCAGGTTATGGACGGCGAGGAGCTCTCCAAGTGTGTGAACAAGCCCTGCATCGTGGCGCAGGACGAGTGCTACAACTGCGAGTGGTCGACCGAGCTCGAGGTTCCGCAGGCCTTTGCCGAGTACGTGAAGGCATGGTTCGCCTGCCACCTCATCGCTCGCGAGTACGGCCTGGGAAGCCCGGACGGCTTTGTCTTCAACATGTCCGTGGGCTATGACCTGGAGGGTATTAAGAGCCCCAAGGTCGATGCCTACATCGAGGGCATGAAGGATGCCAGCGGCTCCGACGTCTGGAACGAGTGCCGCGCATGGGCTCTCGCCAACCTGGACAAGTTTGAGCATGTCGACGCCGCGTTTGTCGAGTCCATCCCGGCACGCGTTTCCAACTCCATCACCGAGTCTACCCTGCACGGCTGCCCGCCGGCGGAGATTGAGCGCATCGCGACCTACCTCATCACCGAGAAGGGCCTCAATACCTACATCAAGTGCAACCCCACGCTGCTGGGCTATGAGTTTGCACGTCAGCGCCTCAACGAGCTGGGCTTTGACTACATCGTCTTCGATGACACGCACTTCCGCGAGGACCTGCAGTGGGCCGATGCCGTGCCCATGTTCGAGCGCCTGATTGCCCTGTGCGCCGAGCGCGGCCTGGAGTTCGGCGTCAAGCTGACCAACACGTTCCCCGTCGACGTGACGAGAAACGAGCTGCCCTCCACCGAGATGTACATGTCGGGCCGTTCGCTGTTCTCGCTGACCATCGAGGCCGCCCGTCGCATTACCGAGCAGTTCGATGGCAAGCTGCGCATCAGCTACTCCGGTGGTGCCACGGTCTACAACATCCGCGCCCTGTACGATGCCGGCATTTGGCCCGTCACCTTGGCGACCGACGTGCTCAAGCCCGGTGGCTACGAGCGCTTTAGCCAGATGGCCGGCGAGTTTGCCGATCTGGATGGCAAGCCGTTCGCGGGTGTCTCTCTCGAGGCCGTAACCGCGATCCAGGCTGACTCGCTCACCAACCCGCTCTACAAGAAGCCGCTGCGCCCGCTGCCCGACCGCAAGGTCGCCGGCAAGAGCCCGCTTTCTGACTGCTTTACCACGCCGTGCCGCACGAGCTGCCCCATCCAGCAGGATATTCCCGCCTACCTGGCGGCCGTTGACGAGGGCCGCTACGAGGACGCACTCAACATCATCATCGAGCGCAACGCCCTGCCGTTCATTACCGGCACCATCTGCCCGCATCCCTGCGGCCGTGCCTGCGAGCGTGCGTTCTACGAGCCCGAGGGCGCCCAGATTCGCGCCAGCAAGCTCAAGGCCGCCCGTGAGGCCATGACCGCCGTGCTGCCCAAGCTGCGCGCCCAGGCCATCGCCAACGACGGCGAGCACAACGTAGCCGTTATCGGCGGCGGCCCGGCCGGCCTAGCGACGGCGTTTTTCCTGACGCGCGCCGGCGTGCCCGTCACCATCTTCGAGGCCCGCGACTCGCTCGGCGGCGTGGTCCGTCACGTGATCCCCGAGTTCCGTATCGCCAGCGACGATATCTCCCACGACGCCGAGCTCTGCCTGGCCTTTGGCGCCAAGGTGCAGCTCAATGCTCGCGTGGAGTCCATCGACGAGCTCAAGGCTCAGGGCTTTACCGACGTTGTCGTGGCCACCGGTGCCTGGATGCCCGGCTCTGCGGGCCTGGGCGAGGGTGCCGAGCTCGATGTACTGGAGTTCCTCGAGGCTGCCAAGAAGGGCGAGAAGCTCGAGCTGGGCGAGGATGTCGTGGTCATCGGCGCCGGCAACACCGCCATGGACGCGGCTCGCGTGGCCAAGCGCCTGGCTGGTGTGAAGAACGTGCGCCTGGTGTATCGCCGCACCAAGAAGCAGATGCCCGCCGACGAGGAAGAGCTCGATCTCGCTCTTGCCGACGGCGTTGAGTTCTGCGAGCTGCTGGCGCCCAAGGCACTCAACGGCGCTGTGCTGACCTGCGACGTTATGGAGCTTGGCGAGCCGGATGCAAGTGGCCGTCGCAGCCCTGCCGCCACGGGCGAGACCGTCGAGCTTCCCGCCACCACGGTGATCTGCGCCGTGGGCGAGGGCATCGACGCCAGCCTGTACGATGCCGCGGGCGTCGAGCACGACCGTCGCGGTCGCCTTGCCGCCACCTCCACCGGCGTCGAGGGCGTCTGGGCTGCGGGCGACTGTCGTCGCGGTCCGGCCACCGTGGTCGAGGCTATTGCCGACGCCGCCGAGGTCGCTCGCGCCATCGCCGGCGTGGACTTTAACAAGTACGCCGACTGCAACGAGCAGGCCGGTCGCGAGGACACCTGCTACGAGCGCAAGGGGTCGCTGTGCCGCGACAAGCGCAACTGCACCAAGACCCGCTGCCTGGGCTGCGGTTCGGTGTGCGAGGTCTGCTGCGACGTGTGCCCCAACCGCGCCAACGTTGCCATCAAGGTGCCGGGCCTGGCCAAGCATCAGGTCGTTCATGTCGACGGCATGTGCAACGAGTGCGGCAACTGCGCCGTGTTCTGCCCCTACCAGGAGGGTCGTCCCTACAAGGACAAGCTCACCCTGTTCTGGAGCGAGCAGGACATGGAGAACTCCGAGAACGAGGGCTTCCTGGCCGTGGGCGAGGATCACTTTAAGGTCCGCGTCGCCGGCACGGTCCGCACCGTCTCGGTCGATGCCGTCAACACCGGCCTTCCCGAGGCCGTCCGCCTGACCATCAAGGCCGTGCGCGACAACTATTCGTATCTCCTTAAGAAATAAGGGACCCCTTATGGCCAAATCCATTCAACATAACGTGGCCTACGTTGCCTGCGGAAGCGGTTGTGCCTCCGCAGGCGGCGACGCCCGCTGCAGCGAAGGCTGCATTGGCTGTGGCGCCTGCGTCACGGCCTGCCCCCACGGCGCCATTGCACTGGTCGATGGCATCGCCCGCGTTGATCGCTCAAAGTGCACGGGCTGTGGCCTGTGCGACATGGCGTGCCCGCAGCGCGTGATCGCCTTCGTCCCCGGCTACCAGAATATCCTGGTGCGCTGCAACAACACCGATAAGGGCGCCATCGCCCGCAAGATCTGCGACACGAGCTGCATCGGTTGCGGCATGTGCGCCAAAAAGTGCCCCGCCGGCGCTATCCGCATCGAGGACAACTGCGCCCATATCGACGGTGCGGACTGCCTGTCGTGTGGCATGTGCGCCGTCGTCTGCCCGCATGGCGCTATCCACGACCGCACCGGCATCGCCGCCGGCGTGTAGAAGGGAATCACCATGGCACAGGAATTCACTTTTACCGTTAACGGCGTCGAGCACACGACGACCCAAAACAAACCGCTGCTGCGCTACCTGCGCGACGACCTGCACATTCACTCCGCCAAGGACGGCTGCTCCGAGGGCGCCTGCGGTACCTGCACCATTCACGTGGACGGTGCGGCCGTCAAGGCGTGCGTACTGACCACCGCGCTTGCCGCCGGTCGCAACATCGTGACCGTCGAGGGCCTGCCCGAGGACGTGCGCGAGGCCTTCGTGTACGCCTTTGGCGCCGTGGGCGCCGTGCAGTGCGGCTTTTGCATCCCCGGCATGGTCATGGCGGGTGCAGCGCTCATCGCCGAGGACCCCGAGCCCACCGAGGAGCAGATCAAGTACGCCATCCGCGGCAATGTCTGCCGTTGCACCGGCTACAAGAAGATTATCGAGGGCATCTCGCTGGCAGCTGCGGTGCTCCGTGGCGAAAAGCAGATCGACGAGGATCTGGAGCGCGGCGATGACTACGGCGTGGGCAAGCGCGCCTTCCGTATCGACGTGCGCAAGAAGGTGCTCGGCGAGGGCAAGTATCCCGACGACATCGACGAGCTCGATCAGCCGGGCCTGACCTATGCCAGCGCCGTTCGCTCCAAGTATCCGCGCGCCCGCGTGCTCTCCATCGACACCTCCAAGGCCGAGGCCCTGCCCGGTGTGGTGGGCATCCTGCGAGCCGAGGACGTGCCGGTCAACCAGGTCGGCCACCTTATCCAGGACTGGGACGTCATGATCGCCCAGGGCGATATCACCCGCTGCGTGGGCGACGCCATCGCGCTGGTGGTTGCCGAGGACGAGGCGACGCTCGAGAAGGCCAAGAAGCTCGTAAAGATCGATTACGAGCCGCTGGAGCCCGTGCGCAACATCGCCGAGGCCAAGGCCGCCGACGCCCCGCGCCTGCATGACAGTTTCTTTGCCTTTGGCAACACGGTGGAGCTCAAGGACAACGTGTGCCAGAGCCGCCATGTGACGCGTGGCGACGCCGCCAAGGCGCTGGCGGAGAGCGCGTTCACCGTGACGCAGCGCTTTACTACGCCCTTTACCGAGCATGCTTTCTTGGAGCCCGAGTGCGCCGTCGCCTTCCCGTACAAGAACGGCGTCAAGGTGCAGTCGACCGACCAGGGCGCCTACGACACGCGTAAAGAGTGCGCTCACATGTTTGGCTGGGATAGCGAGCCCGAGCGCGTGGTCGTCGAGACCATGCTCGTGGGCGGCGGCTTTGGCGGCAAGGAGGACGTGTCCATCCAGCATCTGGCCGCGCTCGCCGCATATAAGTTCCAGCGTCCCGTGAAGTGCAAGCTCACGCGTACCGAGTCGCTCGCGTTCCATCCCAAGCGCCACGCCATGGACGGCACCTTTACGCTGGGCTGCGACGCCGAGGGCAACTTTACCGGCCTGGATTGCGAGATCAACTTTGATACCGGCGCCTACGCGTCGCTGTGCGGCCCGGTGCTCGAGCGCGCCTGTACGCATGCCGTCGGCCCCTACAAGTACCAGAATACCGACATTCGCGGCTTTGGCTACTACACCAACAACCCGCCCGCCGGTGCGTACCGAGGCTTTGGCGTTTGCCAGTCCGAGTTTGCGCTCGAGAGCCTGATCGACCTGCTGGCCGAGAAGGTCGGCCTGGATCCGTGGGAGATCCGCTACCGTAACGCCATCGAGCCGGGCGAAGTTTTGCCCAACGGCCAGATTGCCGACTGTTCCACGGCGCTGAAGGAGACGCTGCTCGAGGTCAAGGATGCCTACTACGCGCATCCCGGACACGCCGGTATCGCCTGCGCCATGAAGAACGCCGGCGTGGGCGTGGGCCTGCCCGATGCCGGCCGCTGCAAGATCCGCATCGAGGATGGCCGCGCCGTGGTCTACGCCGCCACGTCCGACATCGGCCAGGGCTGTAACACCGTCTTTTTGCAAGACGTTGCCGAGGCCTGCGGTCTGCCGCTTCGCTGCATCGCCAATGGCGAGTGCTCCACCGAGAACGCTCCCGACTCCGGCACCACGTCTGGCTCGCGTCAGACGGTCGTGACCGGCGAGGCCGTGCGCGGTGCCGCCTTCCTGCTGCGCGATGCCATGCTTGACATCGAGGCCGGCAAGCCTGCACCCGATACTCCCGTGAGCGCGCATGGCGACGGCGTCAAGATCGAGTACGACGACGGTCGCGCCTATCAGCTGCACACGCAGGAACTCGTCGCCGGCCAGGGCATGCATCCTCAGGATCCTGCGGCCGCCATCAAGGCGCTCGAGGGGTGCGAGTTTGGCTACGTGTATCTGGAGCCGACCGACAAGCTGGGCGCCGACGTTCCCAACCCCAAGAGCCACATCTGCTACGGTTTTGCCACGCATGTGGTCATTCTGGACGATGACGGCCGCGTGAGCGAGGTCTATGCTGCGCACGATTCCGGCAAGGTGGTCAACCCCATCTCCATCCAGGGCCAGATTGAAGGCGGCGTGCTCATGGGTATGGGCTATGCGCTTACCGAGGACTGGCCGCTCAAGGACTGCGTACCCCAGGCCAGGTACGGCACGCTCGGGCTGTTCCGTGCGCCCGAGATCCCGAATATCCACGCCATCTACGTGGAGAAGGACGAGCTGTTGCCCGTGGCATACGGCGGCAAGGGCATCGGCGAGATCGCAACGATCCCCACGGCGCCCGCCGTGCAGAACGCCTATCGCGCATTCGACGGCAAGCTGCGTCCGGATCTGCCCATGGTGGATACGCCCTACAGCCGCGCCCGTCACCGCGGGTAGGGTAGGGCGCGGACGACCATTGCTGACGGGCCGTTCGCGCTCAGCATCAACTACATACGCTGCGCCTTTGGCCCCGGCTCCATCGCGAGCTGGGGCCTTTTGTTTGGAGCGGAGACAGCATCCCGGAATTCGGGCAATCCGGTGGTCAGGGGTTGAGCGAGCGTCGCGCTAAGGATGCCAAGCGTAAAACCTTCAATGAAAATGGCGTAAAAACTACATCTGTCATGGCGTAAAAACTACATTGAAAGTAGCGTAAAATCAGCATTGAGAATGGCGTAATTTCGCATATCGCGTGATAGAGAGGGACGGCCGTCTGTGGATGCACCAAAGAGATTGACCCAAAAGGGATATAGGCCCCGGCTCATAGAGGAGCGCCTCGACACCCTTATGCGGGCGTTTGGCTGTGTGGAGATCAACGGCCCCAAATGGTGCGGCAAGACCTGGACGGCGCTCTCTCGCTCGGCGAGCGTCTCCAGGCTCGATGAGCCTGCGCAGCGTGCGGCGGCAGAGGTCGACCCAAGCCTGGCGCTCATCGGCGATGCGCCACACCTGGTCGATGAATGGCAGGAGGTGCCCGAGGTTTGGGATGCCGCCCGGCGTTTCGTGGACGCGAGCGGCAACGAACGGGGGACACTTTTGCTCACGGGCTCGACCGCGCTCAAAAGCGAGGAGCGCAGCCATGTTCGTCATTCCGGCACGGGTAGGATCGCCCGTCTGTCAATGCGCCCCATGGCCCTGTGTGAGTCGGGCGACGGCGAGCCGCTCGTGTCACTGGCAAGCCTCTTTAAGGGCGAGGATTTTGCCCCTCAGCGTCGCGAGAGCACGGTGGATGACGTCGCCCGCTGGTGCTGCAGGGGCGGTTGGCCTGCAAATCTTGGGCTTTCGGAAGATCTTGCGCGAGAGACGGCAAGCCAGTACGTGCACTCGGTGCTCGACGTCAACGTGCTGGACGAGGGCATGTCGCCCGAGCTTGCACACGGCCTTTTGCGAGCTCTTGCCATGAACGAGAGCCAGGCTGTCACGTACAAGACGCTCGTAAAGGACGCCTCGTACGGTGAGGCGGGCCCCGACGAGAGGACCATCGCTGCGTACTTGGACCTCTTCAACAGGCTCAAGCTGACCGAGGACCTGTGCGGATGGGAGCCGCCCATGCGCTCGAAGGCCCGCGTTCGCGTGCGCCCCAAGCGCTACTTCTGTGACCCGTCACTTGCGGCGGCGTTGCTGGGGGCTACCCCTGAGCGGCTGCTTGGCGATATGCAAACGCTGGGGATGCTCTTTGAGAATCTCGTCCTGCGCGACATGCGCGTGTTCCTTTCCACCTACGGCGGTGTCGACAACAGTGTCCATTATTTCCGAGATGAGAAGGGCCTTGAGGTCGATCTGATCGTTGAGCACGACGGGCGCTGGGGAGCCATCGAGGTCAAGCTGAGTGATGCGAAAGCAGACGATGGAGCGAGAAATCTCAAGGCGCTGGAGAGGAAAGTGCTCTCCAATCCTGCCGCCCAGAATGCCGCGCCGGCGTTTTTGGCGGTCGTGGTTGGAAAGGGGAGCATTGCCTACACACGCGACGACGGCGTGGCGGTGATTCCCATGGCGGCACTTGGGGCGTAGTGGTTTTGTGGGCGTGCCGTGCTTCCTTTACCGAAAATCCATTTGGTAAACCAGATGCTCGCGGATAGAATAAAGTTGACGGCGGCCCAAGGGTGATAGCTGGGCAGCGCCGTTGCTTGGTCAAGAGGTCAGCGCCTTAATGGCAGCGACTTGTTATGCTTCGAATGCTGCTTGAGTGCCTCGGAAAGTTCGATAAGCGCCGTGAAGAGCGAGACCAAAGCAACCAAGAGCTCTACGAGCTCTGATGGGCCCGGGATGACCGCTGATTCAAGTCACCGGGCCTAAATCTAATATGAGAAAGCCATTGTCAATAGGCATGTTCGTTCGAGCCCGGTTTGAAACCGGGCTTTTTCGTTTCCCGTCGGGAGAGCCCGCGCACGCTGCATGGCTTAGTCGACGCTTGCCTGGCAAGCTAATATCCGCGGGCTCTTGCGGGTGCGCTTCCGGCGGTCAGCCCGGTATGTCCGCGCACCCCACCGCATTTCGATTCTCCGTCCGGCGCTATCGTACGAATCCAGTCTTTTGTCGGGCGCGGCCCCGGGGCTGCCCATCAAAAAGGTCGTGAACTCGCGCCGGCGATGCGTCGAGGCGCGGGCCCTCCCGGCGGGAGTCGGTTGTCGCCGGCTGCTAGAGGACGGTCCCCTCGGACCTGCACCCGATCTCCCAGACCCAGCAGGCGAGCTCGCGCGCCACGGCGGCGTTGGCCTTGCACGCGCTCTTGCCCGCCGCGGCCAGCGCCTCGCGGCGGCGGTGGAGCCTGGCGGTGCAGTCGTCCGCCCTAGAGCGTATCGCCGGGGGCACGTCGGTGCCGGGGGCTGGGGCCTTGGGCCTCGGGGAGCACGTGGAGTAGTGCCATGCGGACTCTATGAGCGCCGTGCGCGCGAGCGCGTTGCCGGCCTTGGTTATCCCGCCGCGCCGCTCGGACTCGCCGCTCGAGTGCTCCGACGGGGTCAGCCCGCACCAGCTCGCGAAGGCCGGCGCCGAGCGGAACCTGCTGAAGGACCCGGCCTCCGCCGCGAGCCTGAAGGCCGTCAGGGTGTCGACCCCCTTGATGCAGGACAGCGCCTCCACCGTCGCCCGCCAGCGGTCGGTGCCCGCCAGCGCGACGACCCTCCTCTCGAGCTGCCGCCTGTCCGACTCCGCACAGCGGGCGGCCGTGACGTAGTACTCCAGCGCGTCGCGCTGCGGCCCCTCGAGCCTGATCTCCGAGACCCACCTCCAGTGGGCCCTCGTCCAGGCCTTCTTCCTCGCCCCGTCGGCGTTGCGC
>URBM01000003.1 GCA_900545995.1 uncultured Collinsella sp.
TCACCGACCTGGTGAGCGACCCGGCACGCGTGGAGATCGCGCCCGCCACGTCGACCGCCGACACCGTCGACCAGTTTGTATTCCCGGTGTCCATCGAGGCCAAAAACAACCTGCTGCCCGAGTTCCTCAAGAAGGAGGGCCCGGAGCGCACCATCGTCTTTATGCGCACCAAGCACCGCGCCGACAGCTGCTGCCGTCGTCTGGAGCGCAAGGGCATCAAGGCCGCCGCGATTCACGGCAACCGCAGCCAGGCTCAGCGCGAGCGTGCCCTTTCGGCCTTCCGCGACGGTACCGTCGACGTGTTGGTGGCAACCGACGTGCTCGCCCGCGGCATCGACATCAGCGACGTGCGCTACGTCGTGAACTTTGACGTGCCGGCCGAGCCGACCGACTACATCCACCGTATTGGCCGTACGGGCCGCGCCGGCGAGCTGGGCTGGGCCATCACGTTTGTGACCGAGCAGGATGTCGATGAGTTCTACGAGATCGAGAAGCTCATGGACAAGACCGCCGACATCTACGAGGCCGGCGACCTGCATGTGGGCCCCAATCCGCCCGCGGTTGACCCCGAGCGCGATCCTGCGGCCTTTAAGGTGAAGAAGAAGACCAAGCGCGGCAAGTCCAAGAGCAAGAAGAAGCTTGAGCAGGCGCGTCGCGACGGCAAACGCAACGGCGACGATTACGGTGATGTGGCCGGTCGTTCCAACCGCGGTCGAGACGAGCGTCGCGGCGACGGTGAGCGTCCGAGCCGTCCCAAGCGCGGCGGCAAGACCCGCGTGCGCGAGGGCGTTCAGGCTCGCGTGGACGAGGCTGTGGAGAGCGTGGCCCGCGAGGTGGCTGCCGAGGAGCGCGGCGGTGCTGGTGTCGTTGAGCAGGCCCCGCGCGGCAACCGTGCCGAGCGCCGTGCCAAGCAGTTCCAGGGCGAGGCGCATCGCCGTCGCCGCGAGGACGAGGACCGCGGCGGTCGTCGCCGTGTTGAGCGCGAGGACGAGGGCCGTGGCTCGCGTGGCGGCAAGCGTGGTTCGGGCGATCGTCGTCGTTCCGGTCGCGATGGCGAGCGCGGCGGCCGTGATGAGCGCCGTGGCGGCGAGGGCCGCGGTTCGCGTGGCGAGCGTGGTACTCGCGGCGGCGAGTCCCGTGGCGGCAAGCGCTTTGAAGAGCGCGGTAGCCGCGGCGGCGAGCGTCGCGAGGGTGCTCGCGGCAATGGCGGCCGCGGCGGCGCTGGTCGTTCTAACGAGTCGCGTGATCGTCGTGACCCGCGTGCCAGCCGCGATCGTCGCGATGACTGGCGCAACTACGACGATACCCGCGAAGAGCGTCGCGGCGGCTATCGTGGTGGTCGTGGCGGCAACCAGGCCGGCTCCCGTGGCGGCCGTGCCGGCGGTCGCGATAACCGTGGCAGCTACGGCAACAGCCGTGGCGGCAAGCGCGGTGGCAGCTCCCGTCGCCCCGGCGACGGCGGCGGCAAGCGCAAGTAAGATGCGCATCGCGCGCTAGCGTGAGACAAGCTAAGGGCCCGAGCAAACAACGCTCGGGCCCTTTTGTTTGCCGTGTCCATCGCTAATTCAAACGTGATGTTCTCGGGAATGCATCTGGGGGATGCCGAGGACCTATTTTCTGCCATGCAGCAATGGGTCCCATGGGGTGCGCCGTGCATTTTTTGGAGTATTCTGCAGTTCGAGTTGTCTGCATATGATTCGACGTCGCCAACGGTGGCCTTCGGATATCCCTAGCGAGCGTTCCGAGTCAGATTTCACCGTTTTCCGGAGCAGGGGCGCGTCATTCTCGCCATGTCGGGACTTAGAATGATACGGCGCCCTACAGTTTTGCCCACCCGCGGCGGTGCTGACGCGGTCACGTTGCAGAATACTCCGTTTTTTGCACGTGCCGGGATGGGGTACCTCAGGAGAACGCGGCGGTATCCAGTAAGTATATGCAATCTGTACCGTAATTTATACAAAACGAAGAGGCAGACAGCGTAGGGTGGGTGCATTGGGGTGCTTGGTGCACCAAAACGGGGATCCCATGCGCCGTATACTCTGGCTGGATGTGAAAGCGGCTTGACGCGTTGCCAGGCGTAGGGGAGGGTGCCTCGATGAGCGTATTCGAAATTGTGTTTAGTCCGACGGGTGGAACGCGGAAGGTGTCTGGCCTTGTGGCCGGGGCACTGGGCAAGAATACCGTTATCGTTGATCTGACCGATAGCGGGTTGGATTTCCACGGGGTCTCGATGGCTGAGGACGACGTGGCCGTAATTTCTGTGCCGGCGTATGCCGGTAGAATCCCGGCTGTGGTGGCTGACCGGTTGGGCATGGTGCGCGGCAACGGGGCTCGGGCTGTTTTGGTTTGTGTATACGGAAACCGCGCGTTTGAGGACACGCTCGTAGAGCTGGAGGACGTTGCGAAGCGCGCCGGATTTAGGGTGGTTGCAGCTGTTTCTGCTATTGCTGAGCATTCCGTTGCTCGTCAGTTTGCTGCTGGGCGACCGGATGCGCAGGATGCGGCGCAGCTCGCAGAGTTTGCGCAACAAATTCAGCAAAAGCTGTTGGCTGAGGATGCGTCCGAGCCCTCTATCCCCGGCAATCGTCCTTATAAACAAGCTGGAGGTCGCCGTATGGCACCCGAGGCAACAGAGGATTGCGCCTCCTGCGGTACATGCGCCGCGGCGTGCCCCGTTTGTGCTATCGACAAGGGCGACCCCAAGCGAGCAGCTGGCGAGGCGTGCATCTCCTGCATGCGCTGCATCGCCGTATGTCCGCGAGGCGCTCGCAAGCTTGATCCCAACAAGCTATCCGCTGTTTCCCAGATGTTGAGCAAGGTTTGCGTCGTGCGGAAGGAATGCGAGCTCTTCATCTAGCGCATACGAAATTGCTGCATTGGGGACAGGTTAATCTGCACCAACCTGGTGCAAACAAACCTGTCCCCAATGCACCAGAGTGAGGAGTGCCCCTGGGTGCCGGCGGGAAAGGAACGTCCCTAAGTGCCGCCTAAATACCGTTTATCGGAGAAAAAATACCGTTCGCCGGTCATAATGATTGTTCCGGCTTTGGGCTTGTCTACAATAACCCCCGTAAAAAGAAATGCGGAAGGTTACCGAGTCCCCTCGGACGTGGGCCTAACCAAAGTCTTTGAACGGGTGTGTCTCTATGGATGCATTCGGTTGATTTTGGTTGGGCTATATTTATGAAGGGACATGCCACCATGGGTTTCTTTTCTCGCCTTATGGGTGGCTCGGACAAGCAGGCGACTGCGACTTCCGAGTTCGAGATTCTCGCCCCTATTTCCGGCGAGCTTGTTAATCTAGAAAATACCAATGACCCCGCTTTTAGCAGTCGTGCAGTGGGCGATGGCGTTGCCGTGGTTCCCCAAGAGGGAACGGTGTGCGCTCCTGTTTCCGGTACCGTTGCGGCGCTGTTTCCGACTGAGCACGCGCTGGGCATCATGTCCGACGACAGCTCTGCTCAGGTGATGCTGCATATCGGAATCGACACTGTTAAGCTTGAGGGCAAGGGCTTCCATGCGCTTGTTGCCCAGGGTGACCATGTCGACGCGGGCCAGCCCCTCGTCGAGGTCGATTTCGACGCGGTTCGCGCTGCCGGCTTCGATCCCACGGTCTTCGTTATCGTGTGCGAGCGTTCGGAGAACTCGACTCTTCGTGAGCATGCTTCCGGCCCTGTTGCTGTTAAAGAGCCTGTCGTCTGGCTTTCCGAGTAAATTCTTATGGTGGGTACCGTGGTTATCAAGCGAGTTTTTAACAACAACGTCGCAATGGTCACTTCGGACGATGGCTCCGAGCTCATCGTCATCGGTCGAGGCCTCTGCTTTGGCCGTCATGCCGGCGATGCCATCGACGAGGCGTCGATCGAAAAGACCTACGCGTTGCAGGAGGGAACTTCTCAGGATTCGCGTACGATTGACCGCTTGGCACATCTTTTGGAGTCCATCCCCACCGTCAACCTCGTGATTTCCGAGGACATCGTTCAGATGCTTCGTCGAGAGCTCAATGTCGATATCAATGACAAGATCCTCATCGCTCTCGCAGACCATATTAGCCTCGCCCTCGATCGCGAGCGCAAAGGCGTTCCCTGCGAGAACCCGCTGCTGCTCGAGATCCAGCAGTTCTATCGCAAGGAGTACGCGCTTGCGGGCCGTGCCCTTCAGATTATTAAGGACTATCTGGGCATTGAGATGAGCGAGGAGGAGCAGGGTTTCATTACCTTGCATATCGTCAACGCCACCATGCCGCAGCGCTCTGACCGTCTAATCATCTCGGTCCAGCTTGTTCGCGACGTGCTCGCGATTGTTTCCAAGCGCTATGCTACGACCCTCGATGACACCTCGCTGCCTTACGAACGTTTCGTTCGTCACCTGCAGTTTTTCGCACAGCGAGCGCTCGATCCTACGGCAGGGCAAATCAACGGAGACGCGCTGTTCCGAATCGATGAAACGGCGTATCCGTGCGCATTCTCGTGCGCGGACGCCATAGCCGCCCACTTGTCGTCTACCTATAACGTTGTCGTTACCGATGCTGAGAAGAGTTATCTCGCATATCACATTGTTAACCTGCTTGGAGAACCTGGTCTCTAGGCATAACGTGCCCACACATCGATTGATATAAGGCAAGGCTTGCGGTCTTGTCCAGGGCACATCTGTCTTAATTTGCGGAAAAGGAAGGGGAGTACTGCTATGACCGCAAAAAAGAAAGTTAACCTCAAAGCGCCGTTGGAGGTGTTCGCGAAGTCGATCGTTCAGCCGATGATGTATCTCTCGGTTGCCGGCATCCTGCTCATCGTGGGCATCATTCTGACCAACAAGACCATCTGCGCTTTGGTCCCCGTACTGGGCTCCGGTCCGTTCCAGCTTGTGGGCGCCGTTGTCTATCAGTCGCTGATGTTTATCATCAACAACCTCTCGATTCTGTTCTGCGTGGGCATCGCCGGCGCCATGGCAAAGAAGAACAAGGGCCATGCTTCGCTGATTGCCCTGATGTCGTTCTTCCTGTTCCTGCAGGCTAACAACATCGTGCTCAACGCCACCGGCTCTCTTGCCGATGCGAGCGGCATGCTCGGTCTTACCGGAACCGGCCAGGCCACCGTTATGGGCATTCAGGTGCTCGATACCGGCGTGTTCGGCGGCATCATCCTTGGTTGCATCACCGGTGCCGTGTTCAACAAGTACTCGAACAAGCAGTTCCCCATTGCCCTTTCGATGTTCTCGGGCGTCCGCTTCCCGTTCCTGATTATGATCATCATTTCCTGGATCATGGGCGCTGGCTTCTGCATCGTTTGGCCTCCGGTTCAGGGTGCCATCTCCTCCGTTGCCGGCATCATTAAGGAGTCGGGCAACATCGGTCTGTTTATCTACGGCATGCTCAACAAGCTGCTCGTTCCCACCGGTCTGCACCACCTCATCTACACCCCGTTCCAGTTCTCCGATGTGGGTGGCACCCTGACGCTGGGTGATCAGGTTATTGCCGGCGCCTATCCCATCCGTGTTGCCGAGATGGCAATGACGGGTCAGCCCTTCTCCGATAGTACGTATTTCAACAGCTACACCTTCAACAACCTGTGGCCTTACATCGGTATCGGTCTCGCCTTTATCGTCACCGCTTACAAGGGGAACAAGGATAAGACCAAGGCCGTTATTATCCCGCTGATCATCACCGCCGTGCTCTCCTGCGTGACCGAGCCCATGGACTTCCTCTTTGTCTTTGCCGCTCCCGTGCTCTTTGTCGTTCACTCGGTTCTTTCCGGCATCTTCCTGGTCCTGCTCAAGGTCCTCTCCGTGCCCGCTTCGACTGCAGGCGGCATCATCAACATCGTGGTTTCCAACCTGGTCCTCGGTGTCGATAAGACCAACTGGCCGGTTATGCTGGTGCTTGGAGTCGTCAACGCCGCTCTGTACTTCTTCCTCTTCACCTTCCTTATCAAGAAGCTCAACCTCCACACGCCTGGTCGCGAGGAAGAGTCCGAGCTTGCCGAGTCCGTTGCCGAGGGCGAGGCCGCCGCGTCTGTCGCGGTGAAGCAGGGCGCTGTTGCCGCGGCTCCCGCAGAGGGCGTCGATGCAGGTATTGCCGACCTGGTCGCAGGTCTTGGTGGCAAGGACAACATCGAGGAGCTCGAGAACTGCTTTACGCGTCTCCGCGTGAACGTTAAGAACCCGGACCTCATCAATGAGGACCTCATCAACCACGTGCCCAACAGCGGCATCAACCGCAACGGCAATAATATCCAGATCATCTTTGGCATGAAGGTCGCCGAGATGCGCGACAAGGTCGAAAACGCAATTGAGAAGGAGCAGTAAACAATGATCATTACTCTGTGTGGTGGCGGATCCACCTTTACCCCCGGCATCGTCAAGTCCATCGCCCTGCGCAAGGACGAGCTCGACGTTGACGAGATTCGTCTGTACGACATCAACGAGGAGCGCCAGCGCAAGATCGGCGTGCTCGTGGACTGGATTTTGCACGAGGACCTCGGCCTGGACATCAAGCTCACGGTGACCACCGACAAAAAGACGGCTTTTACCGACGCGAGCTTCGTGTTTGCCCAGATGCGCGTGGGCGGCTACGCCATGCGCGAACAGGACGAGAAGATTCCGCTGCGTCACGGCTGCGTGGGTCAGGAGACTTGCGGTTGCGGCGGCCTTGCCTACGGCATGCGCACCATCTTCCCCATGGTCGAGCTGATCGATGACGTTGAGAAGTACGCCAAGAAGGACTACTGGATTCTCAACTACTCCAACCCTGCCGCTATCGTCTCCGAGGGCTGCCGCGCGCTGCGTCCCAACGCTCGTATCATCAACATCTGCGACATGCCGATCGCGATCATCGACGTGGTTTGCGCCGCGCTCGATATCGACAAGAAGGATGTCGAGTACGATTACTTTGGCCTCAACCACTTTGGTTGGTTCACCTCGATCCGCCACAAGGGCGAGGAGGTGCTCCCGCAGCTGCGCGAGTACATCAAGGAGCATGAGATTCTGCTGCCCGACTCTTACCTCAAGGGCATGGGCTCGCTCATGGCAAAGAAGCCCGAGGAGGCCGTCGACGAGCACCCCGAGCAGAACCGCCACACCAAGGGCAGCTGGTACTACGTCTGGAAGGGCGAGTACGAGATCATGGAGTGCTTCCCGGAGTACCTGCCCAACACGTATCTGAACTACTACCTGCAGCAGAAGGAGTTCGTCGAGCACTCCAACCCCGAGCGCACCCGTGCTAACGAGGTTGAGGAGACGCGTGAGAAGAACCTCTTTGATGGTATCGACCATTACGAGAAGACGGGCGAGATCGACGAGAGCACGTTCTATGCGGGCAGCCACGGCGACTGGATTGCCGATCTGGCTATCGCTCTGAAGAACGACACCAAGCAGCGCTTCCTGGTCATTTGCGAGAACAAGGGCGCCATCCCCAACATGCCCTACGACGCTATGGTCGAGCTGCCTGCCTACATTGGCAAGAACGGCCCCGAGGTCATCAGCCGCGACAACATTCCGCTGTTCCAGCAGGGCCTCATGATGCAGCAGCTGAACTCCGAGAAGCTCATTGTCGAGGCTACGATCGAGGGTTCGTACGAGAAGGCGCTTAAGGCCTTTACGCTCAACAAGACCGTGCCGTCGATGAAGGTCGCCAAGGAGGTTCTCGACGACATGATCGAGGCCAACAAGGGTTACTGGCCCGAGCTTAAGTAAAAGCAACAGGGTCGCTGGCCGCATGCCTGAAGCAATGCCCCGCCCACGTGATTGCGTGGGCGGGGCATTGTCGTTTGGTAACGCGTTTTATCAAATATGGCATTTATCTGCGATAATGTTCATTTTCACCGCTGATGGTGACATTTCATACCGCCTGCCGAACTGCGTGGAGACCTAACAACTTTTTAGGTCAGTGTTGTGCGTGTAGCAATTTCGCCCGGCCTCGCCTCCGGGCTGCCATGTGAGAGGGGATCTTATGGCTCGACTGCACGTAATGGAACGCAGCCACGCTCAGGCCGTCATGGACGACCTGCACGATGCACTCGGACGTCGTCTGGCGGTGAGTTCACTCGCCCCGTGCCCCGTCGAGTTTACGGCGGCGCTCGTCAACCTGTGCTCCACCCAGAGCTGCGGCAAGTGCACGCCCTGCCGCGTGGGCCTAAGCGCGCTGAGCGACCTGCTCGCCGATGTGCTCGAGGGCCGCGCCGACGAGTCCACGCTCAACTTGATTGAGCGCACGGCCCGCACCATCTACCTTTCGAGCGACTGCGCCATCGGCTACGAAGCTGGCGCCATGGCACTCACGGCCATTCGCGGCTTCCGCGACGATTTTGAGCACCACATCCGCGAGCACTCCTGCGGCTTTGACCGCGAGGCTCGCGTCCCGTGTGTCTCGGGCTGCCCGGCGCACGTCGACATTCCTGGTTACATCTCGCTCGTCGAGGCAGGCCGTTATGCCGACGCCGTCAAGGTCATCCGCAAGAACAACCCGCTACCGCTCGTCTGTGGCCTGGTGTGCGAGCATCCCTGCGAGATGCATTGCCGCCGTGGCATGGTCGACGACCCCATGAACATCCTCGCCCTCAAGCGTTTTGCCGTTGAGCATAGCGACCTCAACGACCACAAGCCACATGTAGTGGACAACACCGGTAAGCGCGTCGCCGTGATCGGCGGCGGCCCGGCCGGCCTTTCCTGTGCCTACTACCTGGCCGTGATGGGCCACAAGGTGACCATTTTTGAGCAGCGCCACCACTTGGGCGGCATGCTGCGCTACGGCATCCCCAGCTATCGTCTGCCGCGCGAGCGCCTGCAGGCCGAGATCGACTGGATCTTGAGCGCCGGCATCGACGTGGAGCTCGACCACTCCGTGAGCGGCGAGGAGCTCGCCCGTCTGCGCGACGAGTTCGATGCCGTCTACCTGGCCATCGGTGCCCACAGTGACAAGAAGCTCGGCCTTCCGGGTGAAGAGGCGCCCGGCGTGGAATCGGCCGTCAAGATGCTGCGCGCCATCGGCGATGACGAGCTGCCCGACCTGAGCGGCCAGCGCGTGTGCGTCATCGGCGGCGGCAACGTGGCCATGGACGTGGCTCGCTCTGCCGTGCGCTGCGGTGCCGAAAAGGTGAGCATCGTCTACCGCCGCCGCATCTGCGACATGACGGCCCAGGATGCCGAGATTGCCGGCGCCCAGGCCGAGGGCTGCGAGGTCCTGGAGCTCACCGCACCGCTCGCTATCGAGACGGGCGAGGAAGGTCACGTGAGTGGCCTGCGCGTGCAGCCGCAGATTATCGGCGAGCCCCGCCGTGGGCGCCCGGCCCCGCGTGCCGCCGCCACGCCCGAGCAGATTATTCCCTGCGAGCGCGTGTTCGTGGCCATTGGACAGGACATCGACTCCAAGCCGTTTGAGGACATGGGCATCGCCTGCAAGTGGGGTCGCGTCGTTACCGATTCGGACGGCGCCGTGCCCAACTTCGATGGCCTCTTTAGCGGCGGCGACTGCCAGACCGGTCCCGCCACCGTCATCCGTGCCATCAACGCCGGCCGCGTGGCTTCGGCAAACATCGACCGCTACCTGGGCTTTGACCACAAGATTAAGCTCGACGTGGAGCTGCCGACCGTTCAGTTTAAGGGCAAGCACGAGTGCGGCCGCTGCGACCTGGGCGAGCGCGAGGCCGGCGAGCGCATTCACGATTGGAATCTGGTCGAACAGGGCCTTACCGAGGAGGAGGCACGCCAAGAGGCAAGCCGCTGCCTGCGTTGCGACCACTTTGGCTTTGGCGCGTTCCGCGGAGGGAGGAACCTGGAATGGTAGGGCTCAACAAAACCACCGTCGGCGACAACAGTGAAAACGGAGCGCGCAACATGGTCAGGCTCATTATCGATAACTGCGAAGTCGTGGTTCCCGAGCATACCACGATCCTGGATGCGGCCAAGTCCGTCGGCATTCAGATTCCCACCCTGTGCTACCTGCGCGATCTAAACGAGATTGGCGGCTGCCGCGTGTGCGTGGTCGAGGTTGAGGGCTGCGACCAGCTGGTTGCCGCCTGCAACAACTACGTGCTCGACGGCATGGTGGTCCACACCAACAGCCCCAAGGCCCGCGAGGCCCGTCGCACCAACGTGCAGCTGCTGCTGTCCCAGCACGATTCGCGGTGCACGAGCTGCGTGCGCAGCGGCAACTGCAACCTGCAGACCATCGCCAACGACCTGGGCATTTTCTATCTGCCGTATCAAAGGCATTTGGCGGGCGAGGGCTGGGATTTCGATTTTCCCATCATCCGCGAAAACGACAAGTGCATTAAATGCATGCGCTGCATCAAGGTGTGCGAGAGCGTGCAGGGCCTAGGGATTTGGGACCTGACCAACCGCGCCACACATACCGCCGTGGGTACCCGCGGGCGCGCGCCGATCGGCAAGACCGATTGCGTCGCCTGCGGTCAGTGCATCACGCATTGTCCGACGGGCGCGCTGCGCGAGCGCGACGATACCGAGACCGTGTTTGACGCGCTTGCTAATCCCGACAAGATCGTGCTGGTGCAGATCGCGCCTGCCGTGCGCAGCGCCTGGGGCGAGGAGCTCGGCATATCTCGCGAGGAGGCAACCGTCGAGCGTCTGGCCTGCGCACTGCGCCGCGTTGGCTTTGAGTACGTGTTCGACACCGATTTCTCGGCCGACCTCACCATTATGGAGGAGGGCTCCGAGCTGCTCGAGCACCTAGGCGCCGCCGCTAAGGGTGAGGGCGACAGTCGCGGCTGGCCCATGTTTACGAGCTGCTGCCCGGGCTGGGTGCGCTTTGTGAAGGCGCGCTATCCGGAGTTTGTCGACAGCCTGTCCACGTCCAAGTCGCCGCAGCAGATGTTCGGCGCCATTGCCAAGACCTACTACGCCAAGGTGCTGGGTGTGGAGCCCGAGCGCCTGTTCGTGGTGTCCGTTATGCCGTGCACGGCCAAGAAGGCCGAGTGCGCGCTGCCGAGCATGGTGGGCGAGGACGGCGCGCCCGATGTGGACGTTGCGCTGACGGTGCGCGAGATGGTGCGCATGATCCGCGCGAGTCACGTGAACGTGGACACGCTGGTCGAGGAGCCGCTCGACACGCCGCTGGGCTTTGGCACGGGCGCGGGCGTGATCTTTGGCGCCACGGGCGGTGTGATGGAGGCTGCCGTGCGCTCGGCATATTACCTGGTGACGGGCAAGAACCCGGATGCTGACTTCTTCACTGACGTGCGCGGACTCGAGGGCTGGAAGGAGGCCGTGGCCGATATCGACGGTACCAAGGTGCGCGTCGCCGTGGCGCACGGGCTGGGCAACGCCGCCCGCCTGCTCGACGCGATTCGCGACGGCAGTGTGAGCTATGACTTCGTTGAGGTTATGGCGTGCCCGGGCGGCTGCGTCGGTGGCGGCGGTCAGCCCATTCACGACGGCTGCGAGCTGGCGGCCGAGCGCGGCCAGGTGCTGTGGGGCCTGGATGCGAAGGCGGACATTCGCTTCTCGCACGAGAATCCCGATGTCCAGGCGTGCTACCGCGAGTTTTTGGGCGCGCCGCTCTCGCCGCTGGCCGAGGAGCTGCTGCATACCGACCATCACGCATGGACGATGCCTAACGAGGGGACGTGCTAGCGATGCGCGCGTTTGATGTTGAGATGTCGCGCCGGGGGTTTGCCTCGGCGCTCGCCGCGGGCGCCCTGTCACTTGCGCTCGCGGGCTGTGGCGGCGGGGCTGCCGGTGCCGGGTCCGCCGCGGGCTCGGTTGCCACGGACGGCGCCGGTGCTGCCGCAGAGCCGGTCGAGGTGCACGTCGCCTCGCTCAAGGGTCCGACGTCGATCGGTCTGGTGCAGTTTATGGACCAGGCAGCCGATGGCGAGACAGACAATGAGTTCGACTTTGCGATCAACACTGCCGCCGACGAGATCGTGCCCAAGGTGATTCAGGGCGATGTCGACATTGCCTTGGTACCCGCCAACGTGGCGAGCGTTCTCTACAACAAGACCGAGGGTGC
This sequence comes from uncultured Collinsella sp., assembly GCA_900545995.1. GTDB lineage: Bacteria > Actinomycetota > Coriobacteriia > Coriobacteriales > Coriobacteriaceae > Collinsella. The sequence continues at coordinate 11,963 of URBM01000003.1, forward strand.
GGTACAGGTCATTGATATCAATACGCTTGGCGTGCTGAGCGTGGTGACGGGCGACGCGGACGTGACTTCGTTTGGCGACCTGGCGGGTCGTACCGTCTACATGACGGGCAAGGGCACCACACCGGAGTACGTCATGAACTACCTGCTGGAGCGCGCGGGCCTGACCGGCCAGGTGGCGCTTGAGTTTAAGAGCGAGCCCACCGAGGTGCTGTCGGCGCTGCTTGCCGATTCGTCTGCCGTGGGCGTGCTGCCCGAGCCGTTCAAGACCGCTGCCATCGCCAAGAGCGAGGGCAAGCTGTCGGCGCCGGTAAATCTGACTGATGTGTGGGATGAGCTGGCGGATGACACGGGTTCGCGCTTGCTGACGGGCGTGACCGTGGTGCGCCGTGCCTTTGCCGAGGAGCATCCCAAGGCCGTGGCGGAGTTCTTGAGCTGCCATGCGGCGAGCGTTAAGGCTGTCAATGCGGCGCCGGCAGACTGGGCGCAGACCGTGGTCGATGCCGGCATCGTGGACAACGCCAAGATCGCCGAGAAGGCGATTCCCGGGTGCATGCTCGTGTGCCAGACGGGCAAGGATATGAAGGCGGCACTTAGTGGGTATCTGCAGGTGCTGTCCGACGCGGACGCGAGCGCCGTGGGTGGTAAACTTCCGGCTGACGATTTCTACTACATGGAGTAGCCCGTGCGTGCGTTTGCTCGACAAATGACAGAGCGTATGAAGGCGGTGGCGGCAGCAGGTGCCGTCGCCGCCTTTTGGCTTGCCGTGTGGGTCTTCGCGGCGGTGCTGGTGGCGCAGCCACTGATCTTGCCGGGGCCGGGTGCTGTTGCCTTGGCGCTGCTGCGCCTGGTGTGCGATGGCGGTACCTGGGCGATTTTGGTGGGCTCGGGCGCGCGGATACTGGGCGGGCTGGCGCTTGCCGCGGTGTGTGGTGGCGTGCTTGCCGGGATTTCGTCACGGTTGCGGGCGTTTGCGCGCCTGGTGGCTCCGGCACTTTCGTTTGTTAAGGCGACGCCGGTTGCCTGCGTGGTGGTCCTGCTGCTTATTTGGTTGGGATCGGCGCGCGTGAGCATCGCCGCGGTCTTTTTGATGGCGCTGCCGGGCGTGTATTTTTCGCTGGCCGAGGGCTTGGCACAGGTGAATAAACCGCTGGAGCAGATGTTCCGTCTGCATGGCGTGCGCGGCTGGCGCCTGTTTTGCGCCCATACCTGGTGCGAAGTCCTGCCGTTTGTGCTTTCGTGCGCCCGCGCCGTGATCGGCATGAGCTGGAAGGCCGGCGTGGCAGCCGAGCTGATCGGCATGGCGGTGGGCACCGTGGGCGAGCGCATCTATCAGGCAAAGCTTTTGATTGAGACGGCTGATTTGCTGGCGTGGACCGTGCTGGTCGTTGCCGCCTCGTGGGCGTGTGAGCGCGTGCTGGTGTGGCTGCTGCGGGTTTCGGGACCCGTGGCGTGGCGCGCGGCCGTGCGGGCGCATGGGCATGGACTGCGCGGGCGTGCGGGGGCTGCGAGCGATGGCGCCGCAGCGGAGCTTGCGCTTGCCGTGGGCGATCGTGCGCCCTGGGCGCCGGCGCTGGATGGTCTGGTGCTCAACGTGCCTGCGGGTGGGCGTATCTGCGTGATGGGCGCTTCGGGCATGGGCAAGTCGACGCTGCTTTCGTTGGCAGCGGGGGAGTGCTCGCCGTGCTCGATGGTGTTTCAGGATGCACGCTTGGTCGAGTCCGCCTCGGCGCTGGATAACGTGCTGGTGTGCGCCGATGCGTGTGTGGATGCTTCGAGCGCCGCGGCATTGCTGCGCCTGCTGGTGCCGGGAATCGATGTGCATGCGCGCGTGGTCGAGCTTTCGGGCGGGCAGCGCCGCCGTGTCGAGATTGCCCGCGCCCTGCTGTGCCCGGGCGGCGCGGTGATTCTTGACGAGCCCTTTACCGGTTTAGATACCGCTGCGCGCGACGCATGCGCCGAGGTCGTGCTCGACCTGCTCGACGGCCGCATGCTCCTGCTTGCCACACACGACGCCTCCGACGTTCAAGCCCTCGATATCTCGGACATCATCACGCTCTAAATACTAACTCAGCAACAAAATGATTCGTTTTCCTCCGTCCCCATGGGGTCGGGTGTGGTATTCTATCTGCTGGGTAATACTTAGGAATACCAAGTAATACCAACGCCGCAGAAACAAACTCCGGATGCGGGCCAATCGGGTTGCCTTCACAGCCCGTCGCCCAGCCGCGTGGCCCGCATCTATCCGCACCACCGTCGTTTCAAAAAGGAAGCGCCATGGCAGAACACATGACCCCCGTAGTCGCGAAGGTCTTGCCCGAGGAGAAGGCAGCCTTCGCGGCGGCAACTCAGCTCGTGGGCACCACGCCGTCCAACGCCATCCGCATGTTCATCGCCGCGTTCAATCGCTGCGGCACCTTCCCGTTCGACATCTCGCCCAGCGGGGCCTTTGGCAAAGAGTGTCCCCAACAGCTAGTCGTTGAAGAACGTCCCCAATGACTAGTCGTCGGGAGGAGGTTGGCATGCTCAATGCGATGATTTGGGCGCTTGCCTGTTTTGGCGTCGTCGCTGCCGATATTGCCCTGAGCGTCGTTTTGTTTTCCGCCCTTGGCGTCGCATCGGTGTTCATGGGTTTTTCGATCGATGACCTCGACATTCAATTGCTTCAGGCCGTCGCGCAGACAGCATCGTTTTTGATGGCGCTGCTGTGGTGGCGTTATCTGTGGCCGCGTTCGTTTATGGCACGCCGGCAAAGCGAGCACCCGCTCGGCGGGGGAGCGCGTGGGGCGTGGAAACGCATCGCCTGCGTTATCGTGATTGGCCTTGCCCTGCAGGTGGTCGTTGGTTACGTGACCGACGCCGCGCTGTCGCTGTTGCCCGAGGCCGCGGCCGACTACAGCGAGCTTGTCGAGGAAACAGGCATGGGCGACACCAGCTATCTCGCCGTCCTGACTACGGTGCTCGGCGCCCCATTTTGTGAAGAGCTGCTGGTGCGCGGCATTATTTTTGAGTTTTCGCTCCGAGCGTTTAATCCGCAGTGCCGCCCACTTTGGAAGCGCCGGCGTCGTGCGAGCGCGCAGGACGGCGCCATGGTGCCCTGGGCGGCCCCAAGCATGTGGGGTATCGCCGCGGCGATTGTGCTGCAGGCGGCGGTCTTCGGCTTTATGCACATGAACTGGGTGCAGGGCTGCTACGCGGGTGCCGCCGGCCTCATCTTTGGCTGGGTGCTCGTGACGACCGGAAAGCTCCGCTACACGATCCTGCTGCACTTTGCCTTTAATGCCGGCTCGTATCTCATGGGCCTGCTATGGTTTGTGAACACGCCGTTCGACGTGGTGGTCACGGTTGCTATCGCCGGCGTCATTCTCGTTGAGGCAATGCGCTCGTTGCTCCGGTCGTGCATTCCTGCGCCATGCGAAGCTGATCGCCCTGATTATCAATGACTTTAACTAGACCTATGCGTCCTGAATACACCTGGCGTTTCGCCGAATGCTTCTTTGAATTTTGAGTAAAAGAATGACATGTTGGAGATGCCGACTTTTCGGGCTACATACTGCACGCTGCGCTCGGTGTTGTTGAGAAGATATGCCGCCTCTGTGAGCTGCTGGTTGAGCTTGATTTGCGAAAACGTTTTGCCGGTTTTTTGCTTGATTAAGCTGCTGAGATAGCTGGTGCTATAACCTGTATCGCTCGCAATGCTTTCGAGCGTGCAGTCGCCGTAGCTTCGCTCAATATGATTCAGAATCGACACGATGCGCTCGTCCGACATGATTGCCTGGTTATCAGTTGCGGAGCGTCGGTACAGTCCTCGAATGAGAACAAGGAATAGGCTGACGGCGAGGTGCCTCATGAGTTCATTGGAGTAGGCATCTTTAAAGTGATATTCGATAAAGAGCATCTCGATGAGGCGTCGCGCATGTCGGGCGTATTCCTCTGGAAGAATGAGATATTTGCGGGCCTCACGGTTTTTAGACACAAAATCAAATAGGAGATTCGTTAATGGTGACGCGCCGGGTAGCTGGCTCAGAAACACCGAATCGAACATTTCCTTTTTGAAGACGATCGAGATGACGATATCGTGCTCGCCCTTAACGTACGGAACGCTTCTGACTACGCCGGTGTTGCAAATGAGCACGTCGCCCTTTTTAAGGAGCAGTCGTCGTCCGTTGACGATAAACGTGCAGACGCCGTCGTACACGTAGTTAAGCTCCATATCCCGATTCATATGAGGAGGAATGTCGGTAAAGCGCGACTCCTTGATAAGGCCCACGGGGTTTTCGTCGAGGGTTTCTTTCCAGTCAAACAGATAGACCTCTTCGCCGTTAATGGTTGTGGTTTCCACCCTGTTATATCGCGGGCTGAGCTCTCCTGGATGCGTGCGATGCCACTCTTCGGTCTCGGTATGCGTGTAGAGCAGCTGTTTGAGATTCGAATCCATGGGGTGCTCCAGGGGTGAACGGTAGAATCGGTGCCTTAAACGGTATTATATCTAAAAAATGTTATAAACCCACGCTTTCTATGCGATATCTTATGCATCTTGTTCTTCCTAGTATTGGGTTATCCGCTGGAGCGTCCGATCAAGGAGGGCAAATGAGTAAGTTAAAACGTGGGTTTGACTCCGACTTTTTATGGGGCGGAGCCATATCGTGCTCGCAGGCCGATGGCGCCTGGAATGAGGGCGGAAAGGGAAAGTCGACGCAGGATTGTCGATGGCTGGATGGCACCTGGACTCATGACCAGATTGAGGACAAGCATCAAAACAACCCCTTCTGCCATGACGAGCTAATGAACGCTCTCGCAGATGATGGCGTTGAGTTCTACCCGTTTAGGCGCGGCAACGACTTCTATCATCACTATCGTGAGGACATCGCGCTTTTTGCGGAGATGGGTCTCAAGCTGTTCCGCACCTCTATTTGTTGGAGCCGAATCTATCCTAACGGAGATGACCTTGAGCCTAACCGCGAAGGCATCGAGTGGTATCGAAGCATGCTGGGTGAGTGCAAAAAGCACGGCATTAAGACCTTCGTCACCATGCTCCACTATGACATCCCGGTAAATCTTGTCACCACATATGGGGGATGGAAGAATCGCAAGACGATTGATTTCTTCGCCCGCTATGTCGAGACGATCGTTACGGAATTGGGCGATCTGGTCGATTTCTGGCTGCCTTTTAACGAGTTCAATGCAGCGCGTTTTTCCCCTTGGGACGGGGTCTGTCTGGTCAAAGACGAAGAGGGAGAGAACTTCGATCGAGCCATCTTCCAGTGCCTGCACCACGAGTTCGTTGCCAATGCGCGTGCCGTCGAGATTGTCCATCGTCTTTCGCCCGATACTCCCGTTGGCGGCATGATCGCTCGATTCTGTACGTATCCTGCCACCTGCCGTCCCGAAGATAACATGCAGGCTATTCACGACGACCAGTATTCCAACTGGTTCTATACGGACGTGATGGCTCGTGGAAAATACCCCGCTTATATGAATCGCTATTTCGATGCGTGCGATATCGAGATTCAAATGGAACCGGGCGATGAAGAGCTCATCGCTCGCAACACGGTCGACTTCCTGGCCTTCTCGTACTACTTTTCCCAGGTATCTACCTGCGATCAGGGATGGGAGAAGACTGCGGGAAATCTGGTCATGGCAAACAAGAACCCTTATCTCGAGACGAGTGAGTGGGGCTGGCAGCTCGATCCCATTGGCTTGAGGGTTACCCTTAACCAGATGTATGACCGCTATGGGCTGCCCCTGTATATCGCCGAGAACGGCCTCGGTACATCTGATGTGGTCGAGGAGGATGGCAGCATCCACGACGAGTATCGAATCGATTATTTGCGCCAGCACATAAAGTGCCTTAAAGAGGCGGTGATCGATGGCGTTGACGTGCGCGGATATATGATCTGGGGATTCATTGACCTTGTTGCCTGCGGCCCGCTAACGATGGACAAGCGATACGGGCTTATCTATGTCGATCTGGATAATTGCGGCAACGGCACTGCGGAGCGCTTGCGTAAAGACTCTTTCTATTGGTATCAGAAATGTATCGCCACTAATGGCGAGGATCTTGGGTAGGAGTGATTGCTGTGGCAGACAAGAAGGAACTGGCCGCTCGTGTCCTCGAGCTCGTGGGCGGCGCCGATAACGTTGTTATGGCAACGCACTGCATTACAAGGCTCAGATTCAACCTGAAGGACGATAGCAAGGCAGACCTGGAGGCCCTTAAGACGCTTGACGGCGCCTTGGGCGCGCAGGTTAAAGACGGGCAGTGGCAGGTTATCATCGGCGCCAGCGTGGGGTCGGTATATGACGAATTGGAGCCCATGCTAGGCGACAGGATGGGTGGTGAGGTCTCCGCCGATGCCGAGCAGCCTGAGCTCCAAAAAGGTTCGGCTCGCGTATTCGATATCATCACCGGCATTTTCTCCGCTATCATTCCCGCGCTGGTGGCGGGAGGTATCGTAAAGGGCATCCTGGCTGCTATCGCGGCTTTTGGAATCGACACGGGTGCCGGCGATTTTGCGATATTCAATATGATTTCGGATATCCCGTTCTACTTCTTGCCGTTTTTGCTGGCAATGTCTACAGCTGATAAGTTCCGAGTCAACCGTTCGCTTGCGCTTTGTGTTGCCGGATCGCTGATGTACCCGACTATTGTCAACGCTGTCGGTACAGGCGAGACGCCTCTTGCGTTGTTCGGTTTTACGGTGCCGATTTTTAGCTACGCCGATTCCGTGTTCCCGGTCATCTTTGGCGTCATTGGCTTGTCCTTTGTATATCGCGCAATCGACAAGGTCGTGCCGGATCTTTTCAAGCTCGTTGTCGTCCCGGCACTCTCCCTTGCTATCGTGATTCCGGTCAACCTGTTTGTGCTCGCTCCGATTGGTGCCTGGTGCGGTCTTGGTCTCGCCAACGGTATCGTTTGGCTATTCTCGACGTTGGGCCCTGTTGCCGGTTTTCTGCTGGGCTTCTTTATGCCGCTTATCGTGCTCTTCGGCATGCATCAATCGACGAGTCCTATCCAGATTTCCAATATCGCAACGCTGGGGTATGACTATCTGCTCCCGATCTCTTTCTGCCATAACCTCGCCGAAAGCGGTGCGTCTTTTGGTGCGGCCCTGCGCATGACCGACGAAAAGCTCAAGTCCGCTGCAATGACGTGCGCCTTCTCGGCATTTATGGGAATCTCCGAGCCCGCCTTGTTTACCGTTCAGGTTCCTAACAGGACTCCGCTTATCGCTGCGATGATCGCGGATGGCATTGGCGGTGCGCTCACCGTTGTTCTGGGCGCAAAGTGCTTCGGTTTTGTTATGCCTGGCATTACCTCGTTGCCCGTTTATGCCGATCCAAGCGGCAATCCCATGAACCTGATCATGATTGTCGTCTGCATCGCTTTGACTTGGGTTATTTCCGCGACGCTCTCGTTTGCGCTCTATGGTCGTTTTGACAAAAAGTAACGACGTTTTGAGATAGACAATATTAATCGGCCGCTCGCCGGGGAATCGTTTTACGACGCCCCGGCGAGCGGCATTTTATTGGTGGGGGCGTGTCGTGCCGCCACGCCCTGTCGCGCTAGTTGCGCCTGCCGCCGCCGTTGGCACCCTGACGCCCCTGGGCCGCGCGGTTGCGGCCGGCAGTGTTCTGCGCGCGCGACATGCCGCCGTGACCCTTGCTGCCCTTAGGCCCCTTGCCGGCGCCGCCAGCGCCACCGTGGGCCTTGCCGCCCTTATTGCCGGCGCCATGTCCGCCGCCAGCAGACGTCTCGCCCGGTCGCGGCGGCACGGGACGGATCAGGCAATGCTTGGTGTAGCCGATCAGATCGCGGCGGCCGGCCTTCTCCAGCGCCTCACGTACCAGCTTGTAGTTCTCGGGCTTGCGATACTGGATGAGCGCGCGTTGCATAGCCTTCTCGTGCGGGTCGCGCGCCACGTAGATCGGCTCCATGGTGCGCGGGTCCACGCCGGTGTAGTACATGCAGGTCGACATGGTGGACGGCGTAGGGTAGAAGTCCTGCACCTGCTCGGGCATGTAGCCCATGTCGCGCACGGCCTCGGCAAGGTCCACGGCTTCCTTCATCGTCGAGCCGGGGTGGCTCGAGATCAGATACGGCACCACGTACTGCTTGAGTCCGTACTCGCGGTTCAGGCGCTCAAATTTGCGACAGAACGCATCGTAGACGGCGCGGCTCGGCTTGCCCATCACGGAGAGCACCGCGTCGCTCACATGCTCGGGCGCCACGCGTAGCTGGCCCGAGACATGGTGCTCCAGCAGCTCGCGCAAAAACTCGTCCGAGGCATCGGCCATAGTGTAGTCAAAACGGATGCCGCTGCGGACGAAGACCTTCTTGACGCCCGGCAGCTGGCGTAGGTCGCGCAGCAGCTGCGTGTAGCCGCTCTCGTCGACCACCATGTTCTTGCACACGCTCGGCCATAGGCAGCGCTTGTTCTTGCACACGCCGTGCTTGAGCTGCTTGTCGCAGGCGGGACGGCTAAAGTTGGCCGTCGGTCCGCCTACGTCGTTGATGTAGCCCTTAAACTCGGGATCGCGTGTGAGCAGCTCGGCCTCGCGCATGATCGAGTCGTGGCTGCGCATCTGCAACACGCGGCCCTGGTGGAAGGTGAGGGCGCAAAACGAACACTCGCCAAAACAACCGCGGTTGGAGCTAATGGAAAACTTGATCTCGGCAAAGGCTGGCACGCCGCCTGCCGCGTCGTAGTCGGGATGCCAGTCGCGTGCGTAGGGGAGTTCGGCCACCTCGTCCATCTCGTCGGTGGTGAGCGTGGCCGACGGTGGGTTCTGCACCACATAGACGCTGTTGGGGTAGGGCTCTACCAGACGATGCCCGGTGATGGGGTCCATATTCTGCTGCTGCACATTGAAGCTGCGCGCGTAATTGAGCTTGTCGGCGGCAAGGTCGTCCCAGCTGGGCAGCAAGTCGTAGTCGTAGACCTCGTCGAGCGAGCTGGTGCGGTAGACGGTGCCGTTGATATAGGTGATCTGATCGACGGGCAGCCCCGCGTCGAGCGCGTCGGCGATCTCGACAATCGCGTGCTCGCCCATGCCGTAGATGAGGATGTCGGCGCCCGAGTCGAGCAGCACCGAGCGCTTGAGCTTATCCTGCCAGTAGTCGTAGTGGGCCAGTCGGCGCAGGCTTGCCTCGATGCCGCCGATGATGATGGGGGCGTCCTTGAACGTCTGACGGATGAGATTGCCGTAGACCGTGACGGCACGGTTGGGGCGGTGACCTTCCTCGCCGCCGGGGGTATAGGCGTCGGTGTGGCGGCGGTGCTTGGTCACCGAATAGTGGTTGACCATGGAGTCCATGTTGCCGGCACTGACGAGAAACCCCAGGCGCGGCTCGCCGAGCGCAGTGATGCTGGCGGGGTCGGTCCAGTCGGGCTGGCAGATGATGCCCACTTTGTAACCGTGCGCGTCGAGTACGCGGCTGATGATAGCCATGCCAAAGCTCGGATGGTCCACGTAGGCATCACCGCAGATATAGACGAAGTCGCACTGGTCCCAGCCGCGCGCATCCATGTCGGCGCGGCTGACGGGGAGGAACTTATCGCGGCCTGGACGCCAAGGACGGACGGGCGTCGCCTGGGAATGCTTGGTGCGGGCGACCGTGGCCTGCGCCTTGCCGCCGCGCTTTTGCTGCTGGCCCTGTTTGCCCTGCTGTCCGCGTTGGCTGTTCTGAGCGTGCTGAGGCTTTTTTGCCACGATCCCTCCCGGTGTCTGTATGCTGCACGTAATTGTAACCAGTCTTTTTGGGACGGCGCTAAAAAGACTGGTGGAGTACATGAGCTGGTGAGTGAGAGCGTCGCTGAGCCAGTCGTTTGTTTCCAGACTGTGTATCTGCGCTTTGGAGAACCCGTCTCGCGCGCACGCCATGTTGTCAATGGGTTACAGTATGAACGGCGGTTATGTTTCCGCCAACGCACGAGAGGGTCGTCAACAAGGAGGATGCACGGCGATGCAGCGTGCCAAACAGATATCGGAGTCTATTGAGCTGGGCATCATCTTGGCGCTTGCCGGTGGCTTTATGGACGTTTATTCGTACATTGGGCGCGACCATGTTTTCGCCAACGCGCAGACGGGCAACATCCTGCTCGTGGGCGTGAGCATCTCGGAGGGCAATTGGGCACTTGCGGGGCGCTACTTCTTCCCTGTGGTTTCGTTTGCTGTGGGCATTATGCTTGCCGACCTGGTACACGAGCGTTTTGGCAGCGTGATCCACTGGCGTCAGGTGACGGTGTTTTTTGAAGCCGTTATCTTGTTGGGAGTGAGCTTTATCCCGGGCGGCAATTTCAACCTGCTCGCCAACTGCCTCACCTCGTTTGCCTGCGGCATGCAGGTCGAGAGCTTCCGCAAGATTCACGGTCACGGCATCGCTACGACCATGTGCATCGGCAACTTGCGCAACGCGCTGCAAAACGTGGACGATTACATCATCACCCACAGGCGCGGCTTTTTGGAAAACGGCCTGCTGTACTTTGGCGTGATCTTTACCTTTGTGTTTGGCGCCGTGTTGGGCAACTGGTGCATTGAGCGCATGGGCCTGCATGCCATCGTCGTGGCGAGCTTGCTGCTGTTTGTCGCGTTTGCCATCATGTTTATCGACCGCGAGCGCGACTTGCGCTTACGCTGGAAGGTTGCGGCCGAGGCTTGGAAAGAGGGCTGCCGAAAGTAACCGAATGCGGCAAAGGGGCTGTCCCTTCGCCGCATTATTTTTCATCACCTGTTGAAACGCTTTAACAAATTTGACGTTCTCACGCGTTTTTTGTTTCAAAAGCGTTAGGATGGGACTCATAGCGTGGGGCGTAATGGGTGCCCCGCACACGATGGGAGGCTATCAATGGCTAATCGTTTCGTTCTCAACACCATTTCTTATCATGGTTCCGGCGCCATCAAGGAGATCCCCGGCGAGCTCCAGCGTCGTGGCTACAAGAAGATCTTCGTCTGCTCCGACCCCGATCTGGTCAAGTTTGGCGTTACCGCTAAGGTGACCGACGAGCTCGACGCCGCCGGCATCGCTTGGAGCCTCTACTCCGAGATCAAGCCCAACCCCACTATCCAGAACGTCAAGGACGGCGTCGAGGCCTTTAAGGCCGCCGAGGCTGACGCTATCGTGACCATCGGTGGCGGCTCCTCCATGGACACCGCCAAGGCCATCGGCATCATCATCAACAACCCCGAGTTCGCCGATGTCCGCAGCCTCGAGGGCGTTGCTCCCACTAAGAACCACGCCGTGTTCACCATCGCCGTGCCGACGACCGCCGGTACCGCTGCCGAGGTGACCATCAACTACGTCATCACCGACCCCGAGAAGGTCCGCAAGTTCGTGTGCGTCGACACCAACGACGCCCCCGAGGTCGCCGTCGTCGACCCCGACATGATGGCTTCCATGCCCGCCGGCCTGACCGCCTCCACCGGCATGGACGCTCTGACCCACGCCATCGAGGGCTATACCACCAAGGGCGCTTGGGAGCTCTCCGACATGTTCCACTTTGAGGCCATCAAGCTGATCAGCGAGAACCTACGCGACTCCGTTGCCGAGGCCAAGTCCGGCCAGCCCGGCTCCGGCCGCGAGGGCATGGCCCTTGGCCAGTATGTCGCCGGCATGGGCTTCTCCAATGTTGGCCTGGGCATCGACCACGCCATGGCTCACACCCTGTCCGCTCACTACGACACCCCGCACGGCGTCGCTTGCGCCATGCTGCTGCCGATCGCCATGGAGTTCAACAAGCCGGTTTGCGCTGAGCGCCTGGCCAAGGTTGCCCTTGCCATGGGTGTTGACACCACGGGCATGAGCACCGACGAGGCTGCCGACGCCGCTATCGCCGCCGTCAAGCAGCTTTCCGCCGACGTGAATATCCCGCACGTCTGCGAGGCTATGAAGGCCGACGAGATCGAGGTTCTGGCCAAGGACGCCATGGCCGACGCCTGCTTCCCGGGTAACCCGCGCGAGGCAACGCTCGACGACGTCATCGAGCTCTTCAAGAAGATCTGCCCGGCTGCCTAACTTGGTTCGGCGGGCCCCTGCCCGTTAGCCCCACAATCGTCCTCGGACATGTCGGAAGCCCCCGCTGCGCACTTTGTGCGGCGGGGGCTTCCTCCGTCCTGCGGGAAGATTGTGGGGCTAACGGGCAGGGGCCCGCCGGCTCGTTATCGTGGCGGGCGCAGTTCTGAGGAGCTCAATGGGTTATCTCGCTAAGTAAAAAGATGGTTCGCGGTGGTATTGTTGCTGTGGGTTTAATTCGATATGAAAGGGTGACTTTGGTGTCCAAGATGGATTCTACGCTCTCCTATATTACTGACCAGCTGAAGGCGCTGACTTCTATTGCTTCGCCGACGGGCTATACCCGTGCGGCGACTGATTATCTGATGGAGACCCTGCGCGATATGGGGTTTGGGCCTGAGCGTTCTAATAAGGGTAACGTGCTCGTTGAGCTTGGCGGCGAGGGCGAGCCGCTTGTGTTGGCGAGCCATGTCGACACCCTGGGCGCCATGGTGCGCTCCATTAAGGACAATGGCCGCCTGCGTCCCACGACGCTTGGTGGGCACCAGTGGTCTACGGCCGATGGCGAGAACTGCACCGTCTACACGCGCGACGGCAATGTGTACACGGGCGTGGTCCTCAATACCGAGCCTTCGGCGCATGTGGCCGACGAGCCGGTCAAGACCATCGAGAAGAACATGGAAATCCTGCTCGATGAGAATGTCGACAGCAAGGACGATGTGCTTGAGCTGGGCATTCAGACCGGCGACATCATCGCTATGGATCCGCGTACCACGGTGACGGAGAGCGGCTACATCAAGAGTCGCTTCCTTGACGACAAGCTGTCCGCGGCGATTCTACTGGGTCTCGCCCGCGCCGTCGCCGCTGGCGAGGTGACGCTTTCGCGTAAGGTTTCGCTGCTCTTTACCGTGTACGAGGAGGTCGGCCATGGCGGTGCCTTTGTGCCGGCCGACACGCGCGAGATGATCAGCGTGGACATGGGCTGCGTGGGCGACGACCTGGGCTGCACCGAGCGCATGGTGTCGATTTGCGCCAAGGATTCGGGCGGCCCCTACAACTACGATCTGGTGACCACGCTGTCCAATATCGCGCGCGAGCTTGAGCTCGATTACGCCATCGACGTGTACCCGCATTACGGCTCGGACGTTGAGGCCACGCTCTCGGCCGGCTACGACATTCGCCATGGTCTGATCGGCCCCGGCGTGTACGCGAGCCACAACTACGAGCGCAGCCACATCGACGGCGTGCGCAATACCTACGAGCTGGTCCGCGCCTACGTACAACGCTAGAGGAGCAGCTTGCGACTCGGCTGACCAATTGCTCTAAGGCCCGATTGCTCGGGCCTTTTTTCGCTTCAGTCTGTTTAGTATTATGCTGTATGTAACTAATTAACTTTACGTTTGGAATACTTAACGAGGTGATGCGGCATATGAATACATCTGAGTACTTGTCTATGGGTGATGCGGCCCGCTTGCTGGGCGTTACAAAAGCCCGCATATCGCAACTTGCCGCATCGGGGACGCTTGCGTGCGATATTGTGGGCGGTCGGAAGATGGTCGAGTACAATTCTGCGATCGCCTATCAAAAGGTCCGCAAACGAGGGCGCCGTCCTGCAGCCGATGTGGGACGCAAGTTTACGCTGATGTCGGCCGACCATGAGGTCGCGCATGTCTCATTTGATCCGACGCGCGAGTTTCCCTTCGAAATCGCCGAGGTCCTCGATGCGCAACGAATGCCGTTTGGCACATGCTCGAGTTCTTCTCCAACGGTGAATAAGCGGGAGCTCAACGCGTGGTGGGGGCATCGGTCGGTGCCCGATGTTCGCCCTGGGCTTATCTCGCGCTACCGCGAGCTAGGGATTGTCAACGGCGTTGAGGTGCCGGTTCAGTGCCTGGGCCTCTCGCTTTCGGATTGCTATTGGCTGCGGCCGGCAGAATGCGACGGGCTCGAATGGCGAAACCTCAATTACTTCGAGAACGAATTTGAGCGATCGGCGCCCGAAGAGCGTTCGGGTTGGTTGGAAGGCATCGGTCTTAAAAATCCGGATAACACGTCCGAGGGTGAGCTCCCTAAATCGTGGATGATTCGCAACGGCGTTCGCGTTCTGGTCAAGGGATGCGGCATGGACGATCAACGTCCCTTTAACGAGGCGGTTGCAACGGCTCTACATCGTCGCTTGCTGTCAGAGGGTGAGTTTGTTCCTTATGCGGTTGAGCGGATGTTCGATGGCCCTGTGTGTCTGTGCGACGACTTTCTTGACGGCCGCGAGGAATATGTTCCGGCTGTTTACGTTAAGAACGCCCTTGGCGGCCAGCGAGGAAACTCGACGTACGACCGGTACTGCCGCTTCCTTGGTAAGCATGGAGCAGACGAGGTTGCCGTGAGAAGGTCTATGTCGCAGATGATCGTTTGCGACGCCCTTTTGGCCAACAGCGATCGCCATTGGCGAAACTTCGGCATCATCCGCAATGTCGATACCTTGGAGATAAGGCATGCACCGCTGTTCGATAGCGGCAACTGTCTGTGGTATAACGTGCCAACTGCTGTGCTCGCAGCTGGGGAGTTTGGGTTTGCCGCTAAGCCGTTTGGACCCAATCCTTCCGTCCAACTGGCGCTTGCGGACTCGCTCGATTGGTTCGACTCATCGCGGCTCAACGGATTTGTTGATGAAGCGATAATGATTCTTTCGCAGAGCAAGTGGGCCACGGCGGAGGGTCGGCTCGAGTCCATTCGCCGCGGCCTGGAGCGTCGCGTTATCGAGGTGAATGCTGCTGTTGGAGTGCTTCGACACGTGCGGCGATAATCCCGCGGCTACTTGATGGCGGCAGTAACGGTGCCGCCGCCGAGGACGACGTCGCCGCGGTAGACGACGACAGCCTGGCCGGGGGCGATGGCTCGCTGCGGCTCGTCAAAAGTCAGCAGCATTTGCCCGTCTTCGCCGCGCGTAAGGGTCGCTGCTTGGTCTTTCTGACGGTAACGGTACTTGGCGCCCACGCGAATGCCGCCGGCATCGAGTTCTGCCTCCATGCGGTCGGCAGGGGCGCTCCAGATCCAGTCGTCGGCCGTGAGTGCTGTGGCCGTTAGGTCCTCGGCCTCGCCCAGATGCACGGTGTTGTTGGCGGCATCGACGCCCGTCACATACACGGGATGCGCCATCGCGACGCCCAAGCCCTTGCGCTGGCCGATGGTATAGCGCAACGCGCCGTTATGGCGTCCGACCACGCTGCCGTCGCGCCACACAATGTCGCCCGGTGCAGCGGGATGTCCGCAGCGGCGCTCGATATAGCCCGCGTAGTCACCGTCTGGAATAAAGCAGATGTCCTCGCTTTCGGCCTTCTGGGCGTTGGTAAAGCCTTGCTCGGCGGCTATGCGGCGCACGTCGCGCTCTTTGTCTAGGCCTGCCAGCGGAAAGATCGTGTGCGCCAGGCGCTCCTGCGTAAGCGAATATAAAAAGTAGCTCTGGTCCTTTTTGGGATCTTCGCCGCGATGCAGCTGCCAGGTGCCGTCTACTGTCTGGCTTGTTTTGGCGTAATGACCCGTTGCGATGTAGTCGCAGCCCATGTCCAGCGCCGCACCGAGCAACGCGCCAAACTTTATGTGGCGGTTGCAGATGATGCACGGGTTGGGCGTCAGCCCCTCCTGGTAGGCGTTCACAAAGCGCTCGATAACGCTGTGGTCGAAGGTCTGCTGCAAGTCGAGCACATGGTGGGGTATCCCCAGACGCTCGGCGACGGCCTTCGCATCGGCGATGTCGCGGTCGACCTTACTCATGCCCGTGGCGGGATCGGGCGCGGGGCAGGTGAGGCGCATGGTGGCGCCGACGCATTCGTAGCCCTGGCTTTTGAGCAGGTACGCGGTCACGCTGGAATCGACGCCGCCGCTCATGGCGACGAGCACGCGCTTGTTGTGCATGGGGAGGTTCTCCTTGGTGGCATGTGGCCAAAAAAGAAAAGCGGCGCGGGAGGCTGGTTCCGCGCCGCAGACATTGTAGCAAGTTCGGGCGTCTCGTGGGACACCCTGATTGGATGGGCTCAGACTGCCGGGAGAGAGGAGACCGGCTCGTCCGTGGGCTCAACCTATGGGCGACAGGCCCTAGTCCTGGAAGAGCGCCGTGGACAGGTAGCGCTCGCCGGTGTCGGCAAGCAGGGCCACGATGGTCTTGCCCTCGTTCTCGGGGCGCTTGGCCAGCTGCAGCGCGGCCCACACGGCGGCGCCGGACGAAATGCCCACGAGCACGCCCTCCTTGTGGCCCACGGCGCGGCCGGTGGCAAAGGCGTCGTCGTTCTCGACGGGGATGATTTCGTCGTAGACTTGGGTGTCGAGGACGTCGGGCACAAAGCCGGCGCCGATACCCTGGATCTTGTGCGGGCCGGCCTGGCCCTTGGAGAGCACCGGGGAGGTGGCGGGCTCGACGGCGACGACCTGAATCTCGGGGTCTTGTTCCTTGAGGAACTCGCCCACGCCGGTCACGGTGCCGCCGGTGCCGACGCCGGCGACGAAGATGTCGACCTTGCCGTCGGTGTCATCCCAGATCTCGGGGCCGGTCGTGGCCTTGTGGATGGCGGGGTTGGCGGGGTTCACAAACTGGCCGGCGATAATGCTGTTGGGGGTCTCCTTCTGCAGTTCCTCGGCCTTGGCGATGGCGCCCTTCATGCCCTTGGAGCCGTCGGTGAGCACGAGCTGTGCGCCATATGCCTGCATAAGCTTGCGGCGCTCGACGGACATGGTCTCGGGCATGGTAATGATCACCTTGTAGCCGCGAGCCGCCGCCACCGAGGCGATGCCGACGCCGGTGTTGCCGCTCGTGGGCTCGATGATGGTGTAGCCGCCGCCGCGCACGAGCTTGCCGGCCTTCTCGGCCTCGTCGATCATGTTCTTGGCGACGCGGTCTTTGACGGACCCGGCGGGGTTGAAGTATTCCAGCTTGACGAGCACGCGGGCCTTGAGGTCCTCATCGGCCTCAAAGTGAGTGAGCTCCAGGAGCGGGGTGTGGCCGATAAGCTGATCGATGGACGCGTAAACCTTGCTCATGATGAACCTCCAAAGTGTTCAAATGACTGGATACCGTGTGGTTTTACGGTGTGTGTAGCAACGAAACCCACAAACCTTATAGGTTGTTCGTTTTGCTGTTGGCAAGCATAGTAGACAGTAAAGCCTAGTAACGCAATAGGAAATAGAAGATTATTACGAGTCGATTAACCATCTTGACCGGAACGGGTATTTTCAAAACAAATTTTTCGGCTAGAATTTCTACGGACTAAATGACCGAAAGGCAGCACTATACATGTTGGTTTCTACTAAGGGCAGATATGCCCTGCGCGTTATGGTCGACCTGGCCGAGCACCAGGCAGCCGGTCGCATCCCGCTCAAAGAGATCGCGGCGCGCCAGGGGATTTCCGAGAAATATCTGGAGAACATCTTGGCTACGCTCGTGCGCGCCAACATGCTTTCGGGTATGCGTGGCAAGGGCGGCGGCTATGTGCTCACGCGCCCGCCCGAGCAGTACACGGTGGGCGAGATCTTGCGCCTGACCGAGGGCAGTCTGGCGCCGGTCGCCTGCCTGGATGGCGACTGCAAGGGCTGCTCGCGTTCGGATGAGTGTCCCACGCTCGACGTGTGGAAGAACCTGGACAAGCTCATCAACGACTACCTCGACGGTGTGACGCTCGATCAACTAGTCGCTCCCAACCATGGCTACGACTACGTCATCTAACCCACACCTGCATTTGGGGACGGGGTGGAAATGGTAGATTCTCTCGCCCTTTGAGACTTGAAAAATAAGAAGGCCGTCCATTTTTGCGATGGGCGGCCTTCGTTTTGGGCTGTTGAGACGGACACGGTCGGAATGGCCGTTTTAGTCCTCGGCGATGCTGTCGAGGATACTGCGCGTGATGGACACCAGGATGCTGCCCATAAAGGCCGATCCAAAGCTGGCGATGGAGATGCCGACGCCCAGCAGGTTGACCGACAGGTAGCTCGCGAGCTCAAGCATAAAGCTGTTGACGACAAGCTGGAAAATGCCCAGCGTAATGATCGTGAGCGGCAGCGAGATGACCGTGAGGAACGGTTTGACGAACGAATCGACAATGTTCAGGAACAGTCCCACAAAGGCAAAGCAGACCCAGGTCTCGGCAAAGCCGAAGGGTTGGATACCGGGGACGAGGAACGTGGCGATCGCGATGGCGATCGAGGTGAAGAGCCAGTTAAGCATAAAGCGCATGGCGTGAATCCTTTCTTGCGCCGGGATTGCTGGCGTCGCGTGAAGCGGCTTACGGCGGCGACCTGGATGGTTGCGCGGGCGCGCCGCGGTGTTTGGGCGCCCATTGTCTCAAATATTCGTGGAGCTTACGTGCGCATATGGTTTCTAAACGGCGTTCGTCCTGAAAAACGCGCCGCTGGCAGAGAGTCTTGTCGCTTTAGTTTGGTGGTGTGCTACACTGCTACGGGCAAAAGCCACAGGCGTTGCCCTATTGCATAGAACGGGCGAACGATGCCCGATTTCAGTATCAACTTCGATGCCTTTTGGCGGGTTTGGCGGTGATCGATGAATATCGAGAACATGTTTGACAAGCCTGATGTCAAGCAGCTGGTCCACGCATTTAGCCTTTTGGACGACGAGAAGGATATCCAGGCGTTTTTGACCGATATCTGCACGCCGCGCGAGATTTGCGACCTTTCTCAGCGTTTGCAGGTTGCGCGCTATTTGGACGAGGGCGAGCCTTATGTTGAGGTTCAGGCCCGTACCGGCGCTTCGTCCACCACGGTGAGCCGCGTTTCAAAGGCGCTGAACGGCGAGTACGGTGGCTACCGCAAGATCCTCATTAAGTTGGAGGATGGCGAGTAGGCCAGCGACAAAAACGAATTGTGCAAAACCGCTCCTCCGGGGGCGGTTTTTATATGCCCGCAATCGGCTGGTTCGTTGGGGTCAGGTTGCTTTGTACCAAAAGATGGAGCTGTGGTGGCAATGTGTCCGCGTGGGCGGGTAGGATGGATGCATTGATTATTGCGAACAGTTTGAGCGGAGGACCATGCCTGTTCGAATCTATACCACCAATGCCGGCACGGATTTGAGCGATGCCGAGTCGGCGCTGCTTGCCGACCTTATTGTCCGCCACGGGCGTGCCGTGTTGCTGGCACCTACGTTTGCCGAGCTCGACCTGTGCCGTCATGATGCGGCGGAAGCCGGCGTTTCGCTGGGTATCGACTACAAGACGTCTACATCGTGGCTTCGCTCGCTTTGGGAGCTTTTGGGCGACGGGCGCGGTTTCGTCGACAACCTGCAGCGCCAGATGCTGTTCTCGGACATGGTCACGCGTCTCGACGATGCCGACCTGCAGCCGCTTTCGCGCAGCCAGGGCACAGTGCGCATGCTCGCGCGCATGGCCCGCGACGTGTTGCCGGGCGTTGCGGGGACGGGTGCCGAACGATGCCGTGGCGACAACTGCCAGCCTGAGCCAAAAAGCGATGCCGAGGCTCGTGTGTTCGAGCTTTTGCGCGCCTACGCGGGCGGTTTGGACCGTCGAGATATGGTTGAGCCCTGCGAGGCAGCTGACATTATGACCAGTGTCCTGGCCGATAGCCTGCCGGCGTGCACTCGCGCCGTATGCGTGCGCGGTATCACGTCGTTTACGCACGGTCTGCTCGAGCTGCTGTCTGCCGTGGCGAACAATGGGGGAGAGGTCGTCGTGCTGCTTGCCCGCGAGCAGGCGGCGATGCGCGAGGAGCTTGCCACGGCATTTGATGCCCGCGATGTGTTGTTTGAGATCGCGCCGCTAGGGGAGGGTGTCGGCGCGTCTGATGCCGCTTACGGGACCGCCGCTCAGCCTGCCTTTATTGAGGTCGCTGGCCCCCATGCCCGTGCTCATGCTTATGCGGACGCAATTGATGATCTGGTAAAAACGTGCCGGGTTTCCGAGGTCGACGGCGCTTCTGCCGACCCCGTGCGCGTGCTCGTTGTTTCTGCCCGGGCACCCCAGCTGTTCGGCGAACTTGCCGCTCGTCTGGCGGCGCGTCACATTGCGGCCGAGACGACTGAGTTCACGGCGTTTTCCCAGTCCATCGCGGGCAGGCAGTTTACGGCGCTCGCCAACCTGATCGAGCGTATGAAAGCCGCCGACGAGGGCACCGCTTCCAAGACTGAGTGGTGGCCCGCGCCGGAGCTTACCGACTGGATCTACAGTCCGCTTTCGGGCGCTGATGCCGTCAATGCCCGTACCTTCGATAAGAATATGCGTCTCTCGCGCAGCAAGACTACCGCGGGCGTCAAGAGCCTGCTGCAGAGCGTTCAGGGCCAGGTGAGGGGCGCGCGCAAGGCGACGAGCGACGATAACTGGTTTAAGAACGTACCGTGTGTGGTCTCGGACGTGTTCCAGGCGCTGTGGCGTGACAAGCCCGTGACGGCGCTTAAGGCCATGCTTGCCGTTGCCGAGGCGTTGCCCGATCGCGCTCTAGGCGGCCTTGACGGCCAGGCCCGTCGCCAGGCAGAGACGGCTTTGCTGCGCCATGCCATCGACATCCTTATGAACGATGCTCGCGCGCTCGACGTGTCGCAGGCCGCGACCGTGCCGGTTCTCGACGGCGTTCGAACCAAGGTGGACAAGCGCAGTACCGCCTACGATTACGAGACCTATGAGGTCGATCGCACACCACGAGCACAAGTGCGCTTCGCGTCGCTTGCCGATGCGTCGGTTCTTCGCCCTGGCAGCTACGATGCCGTGCTGTTTGCCGATGTCGACCTGGACAGCTATCCGCTTTCGCACGAAGAGGGCCCGCTTGCCACGTTGACGGCCGAGCTGCGCTGCGACGGCGTGTCTTTGGAGCCCGCCGCCCTGCTGCGCGTGCGCTTTGGCCGTGCAATGCAGGCGACGAGCGGTCCGGTCGCGCTCGCCCGCGTGACACACGATCGCCAGGCGCGCGAGTGCTACCCGGCAGCCGTATGGACCGAGCTGCGGGCACATGCCGAGGCCGCTGGCGCTGCCAAGCCCACGTGCGTGGGCGAGGGCGATATCATCGCCGACTTTGATCCCGCGGCAGGTGAAGGCCTCAAGCGCGAGCGCGTGACCTGTGAAGCCCCTCAGCATCTGAGTGCCGAGGCCGTGCCGTATTTGGTCCTGCGCCGTCGCGATGGCGAGGGTGAGGACGCGCCGCTCGTGCCGCGTCTGACGTCCGCCTCGCAGATCGAGGCCTATTCGACCTGCCCGCTATGCTGGTTCGTCTCGTACCGCGTGAAGCCCCAGTCGATCGACGCGGGCTTTGGCAACATGGAAAAGGGCAACTTTGTCCACGACGTGCTGGAGCATCTGCATGCCCGTCTGCCCCAAGAGGGCATGGAGCGCGTGACGCCCGAGAATCTGCCGCGCGCACAGGAGCTGCTGCACGAGGTCTTTGACGAGACGTTGGCCGAGCACGCCGGCAAGCGCGGCACGGAGGGCCCGCTGGTGCCGCTCTCTGCGGTGGAGGAACGCCAGGTGGCCGAGATCTTGCCGCAGCTGGAGGGTGTGCTTGCCTACGAGTCCGAGGCGCTCGCGCCCTTCGCGCCGCGCTACCTGGAGTTCGCCTTCAACGAGCTCAAGGTCGAGTATGCCGGTTGGCCGCTTGGCGGGCGCATCGACCGCGTGGACGTGGACGCCGAGAATCGTGCCGTGGTGATCGACTACAAGCATCGCACGGGCGTTGAGGAGTTTAAGCTCGCCGACCCCACGGTGCGCGACGAGGAATCGGGCACGGCGCCCATCGACGATCCGCGCTGGTTGCCACCACATACCCAAACGCTCATCTACGCCCAGGCCATGCGCCGGGCGCTGGATTTGGACACCCGCGCGGCGCTCTACTTTTCGACCAAGGGCGGCAAGCCGGCGTTGCGCGGTGCCGCGAGCGCCGAGCTGCTCGAGGAAGAGCGCGGCGACGGTCGCATCCCGGGCCTTAAGAAAGGTTTCCCCGGCGAGGGTGGCAGCATGGACTTCGACGCCCTGCTCGATCGCGTTGAGGCCGGCATCGCCGAGCGCCTGCGCGAGCTCGAGGCAGGCAACGTTGCCGCCGTCGACCCGACGTCGGCTCAGGCCGCGCATGCGCGCTGCTCGTATAACCACGAAGGAACGTTTGTAAGGAGGGACGTGTAGACCATGGATCTTTCGACTTTGATGCCGCAACAGCTGCAGATTGTCAAAACGCTCGACCGTCCGCTGTTTGTCTCGGCGGGCGCCGGTTCGGGCAAGACCTTTACCCTCACGCGTCGCATCGTCTACGCGCTCTCGCCTGAATCCGGTCCGTTCGTTGAGCATCTGGACCAGGTGCTCGCCATTACCTTTACCAAAGATGCCGCGGCCGAGATCCGTGACCGCGTGCGCCGTGCGCTTATCGACGAGGGCATGGACGAGGAAGCACTGACCGTCGACGACGCGTGGATCTCGACCATTCACGGCATGTGCTCGCGTATCCTGCGCGCGCATGCGCTGGAGCTGGGCATCGACCCCGAGTTCACGGTGCTCACCGATACCGACGAGCTTATGGACCAGGCTGTTGAGCATGTGTTGGCCCGCGCGACGGCGCCCGATGCCGCCCCCGAGCTCGCGGCATCGCTCAAGGCCCTCTATGCCTGGTATCCCATGGCGGGCGAGGGCGGTTCCTTTGGCGCTGGCGCGACCATCAAGGGCCTGGTGCGCGACCTGCTGGAGCTGTCGAGCCAGTTGCCGGGCGGTATGGACGACGTGTGCGTGGCGCGCGGGCAGGCCGATACCTCGGCACTCGCCGATGCCTATCGCGCGGCGCTGGGCGCAAGCAAGGCCGCGACCGAGAAGGCGCAGATGGCACTCGACGCCATTGACGCGTTCGAGGCGAGCGGCAAGACCATGGCCGATGCAGCGCGACTCATGATGTCGTGCACCATGCCGCGCGCGAGCAAGGCATTCCCTAAGGAGCAGGTCGAGCTGCTCAAGGCCGAGGCCGCCGATGCGTTTATCAATATCGTGCTTGCCTGCGGTGGCCCGGCGCTCGATGCGCTGGTGGGCCTGGCCCGTTCCGTGGAGGCTGAGTATCGCGCGCTGAAGGCTGCCCAGTCCGCCCTCGATAATAACGACCTGCTGCGTATGGCCTACGAGGCCCTGCGCGATTACCCTGCCATCCGTGCTGCGTACGAGGGCCGCTTTAAGATGGTCATGATCGATGAGTTTCAGGATACCGACCAGATGCAGGTCGATCTGATACGCTACCTGACGGGTGCGGGGGAGCGCGCGCTGTGCACCGTGGGCGATGCGCAGCAGTCCATCTATCGCTTCCGTGGCGCCGAGGTCGAGGTGTTCCGTCGTCAGGAGCGCAAGGTGGGCTCGTCTGCCGCGCCCGAGGCGACTGCCGTGGCCGATGCCCCTGCCGGCGAACTCGTCAAACTCGTGCGCAACTTCCGCAGCCATGACGAGGTGCTGCGTTACGTGGCACGCGTCTTCGACGGCGATGACGGCGGCCTGATGCAGGGCTTTTTGGATCTTGAGGCGAGCGACGGCCGCAAGGACACGCTGGTGGCGGACGCCTCGCGCCGCCAGGCCCTCTTTGTTGCCGGCGGCAGTATGCAGGAGCGCACACAGGCCAAGGCCCGCGCGATCGCCGAGCGCTTCCGCGCGCTTGCCGATGCCGGCCAGCCCCAGGGCGGCATGGTACTGCTGCTGGGCCGCATGACCAACGCCGATGTCTACGCCCAGGCCTTCCGCGATCAGGGGCTCGACTGCGTCATCGCAGGCGGCTCGGTCTTTGCCCAGGCAGCCGAGGTGCAGACGGTGCGTGCCCTGGTCTGCGCGCTCGCCAATCCGGCCGATACGGCGCAGGGCCTTATGCCGCTGCTCGCCTCGCCGATGTTTGCGCTCGGCGCCCAGGAGTTCCTGGCGCTGGCGACCAAGCTCGATGGCGAGACGGGGGAGACCTCGCGCCGGAATATCGACATGGGCATCATGAGCGATTCCGATGTGCCGGGCTTGCAGGGCTTGCCGCTTGTGACGCGTGCCCGCGAGGTGCTGCGCTACGCACTGCGTCGCGTGGGGCGTGATTCGTTCGCCGCCATCGCGCGCGACGCGGTCAATGCCTCCGGCTGGTTCGTGCGCCTGGCGCAGCGCGGCCCCGAGGGCAAGGCCATCGCCGCCAACGTGCTCAAGGCGCTCGACGCCGTGGCCGAGGAGGAGGCCGAGTTCGGCAACTCGCCGCGTTCCATCGCGCTGGCCTTCGACCGCTTCTTGGCGGGCAAGGAAGCCCCGGGTGCCCTCAACGAGGAAGGCGACGGCGCGGTGCGCATCATGACGGTGCATGCCTCCAAGGGTCTGGAGTATCCGGTCGTAGCGGTTGCCGAGTGTTTTGGCGTGCGCAAGCCGTCCGGTGCGGCTCAGATGGGGCGTGTCGAGGGCGGAGCGCAGGTCGTGGCACTGCCAGCTCGTTTTGATGGCGTTAAGCTTGCCGATGGGACCTTTGTGAAGGGCGATGACGTCAAAAAGCAGTTTGAGCATGCGTTTAAGGGCAAGGGCACGTCGCTGTGGCTGCCGCCGGAGCTCATGGAGGACGTCTGTGCGACGGGTTCTCCCGCCGAGGCATTTGCTCGCCTGCGCAACGACGACCTGCAGCTTTCGCTCGAGGAGCGGGCTCGTCTGCTCTATGTCGCCATGACGCGAGCGCGTGAGCTGGTCATTCTGGCGATGGATGCTGGCGTGAGCCGTGGCAAGGTGACGGCGCCGACCTTCGATGTCGAGACCGATCTGACCTACGACGTGCTGCGCCGTATTTTGCCGACCGACGCTCTGGACATGCCACAGCTCGATAGTGACCGTTTGACGTTCGACAATTCCAAGCCGGGCGACTACGAGCTCATTTCGCTCGCGGATTTTACCTTTGGCGAGCAGGCGTTTGAGGCCAACGCTTCGCTGGATGCCGAGGGCAGGCTTGTCCGTGGCGATGCGGAGCCGGAGGGCGCCGGTGCAGATGCCCGCGCCGCCGTTCCCGGTCCTGCCGACCCTGAGCCCGATGCGTTTGAGCTCGTGTATCCCCAGGCGGTGGGCGTGCGCATGGGCATCTGTCCGTATCCGGCGCGCGATTCGTACAGCTACTCGTCAATTGCCGCGGCGCTGCATACCGAGGCCGAGGACCGTGCCGCCGAGGCACGCGTGCCCATGGACGAGGCTGGCGATGATGCGGAGTCGGATGGTTCCGAGATGACGGATGCAGACGTGGCCGCCGTTGAGCCCGCCGGCAACCCTATGGCGTTGGGCTCGGCCTTCCACGCTGCCTGCCAGTGGCTCATCGAGATGGGCGCCGATGCGCTGCCCGCCGCGCGTGCCGATGCACTGGCGCGC
>URBM01000004.1 GCA_900545995.1 uncultured Collinsella sp.
ACGAGATCCTGAGATGTCTCGTGGGCTCGGAGATGTGTATAAGAGACAGGGCGGCTGCCCAGGGTCATCTTGATCTGCGGGGCTTCCTCGGCCTCGTGAACGTCGTTATCGATCTGTTTGATCTCGTCCACCAGCATGCGGCTCGAGATGCGCGTGACGCCCTTGCCCATGACGACGGCCTGGATTGTGCCGTCACTCGATACCACGGAGCACGCGCGGCCCTCCTCGCGTGCCTCGATGCAGAGCTTCTGCACCACGGTATCGGCAGAGACGCCCGTCGGCGAAAACTCGATGCGCACGCCGCGGGCCGGCAGGTTGGGGCGCTCGCTGGAGATATTGCCCGCGCCGTCGAACACGATCACGGCCTCGTAGCGGCCCTGGGCAAACGCCGCAACATCGTTGATGAGTGCGGTGCGCGCCATATCGTGGACGTCGCTGGAATACGGATCGTCGGAATGGTCGTAGACGAGCTTTTCGTAGCGCGGCGTGCAGTGGATCACGTTGTAGCCGTCGACCACCAGCAGCTCGGGCTTATTGGAATGCACCGTCGAGACTGGGTCGGCGATAGCCTGTGCAAACGCATTGCCGCCCACGCCATAGGTCGCGGCCGAAACAATCGGCTTGGCCGAGCCTTCGCCAAAGCGCTTGGCCTTGGACTTGGCACGGTTCTTCTTGGACATGCGTTACTCCTCCCCCATGAGCTCGCCTGCGTTGCGGCGCAGCCACTCAAAGCATAGCGCCGTCGTTGCCTGGGC
This sequence comes from uncultured Collinsella sp., assembly GCA_900545995.1. GTDB lineage: Bacteria > Actinomycetota > Coriobacteriia > Coriobacteriales > Coriobacteriaceae > Collinsella. The sequence goes on from URBM01000004.1 coordinate 756, forward strand.
AACATTGAGGCTCTCGGTCATGCCGCGCTGGGGAAGCTTGGTCAAAAAGTCGCATTTCTCGAGCACCAGGCGCGAGATGCCGTCGCCCTCAGAGCCCATGACGAGCGCAACGCGGCCCTCGAAGGGGGCGTCCCAGCAGCTGCCCTCGGCGTGCTCGGAGGCACCGCCCACCCAAAAGCCAGCGGCCTTGAGGTCATCGAGCGCACGGGCGATATTGGGAACCTGCGCGATGGGCAAATGCATGACGGCGCCGGCAGCAGTCTTGTAGCTGCCCACGGTTACGCCAGCGGCACGCTTGTTGGCGATGATAACGCCCGCGGCGCCCACGACCTCGGCGGAGCGCACGATGGCGCCGAAGTTACCGTCGTCGGTCACGTGGTCGAGCACCACGACAAGCGCCGGACCGTTGCCCGCACGGTCGAGGATATCGGCGACATCGGCATAGGGGAAGTTGCCTACCTCGAGTGCGATGCCCTGGTGAGCGCCATGGCTCGACAGCGCATCGAGCTGTGCACGCGGCACGTACTTAATGCGGACACCCGCGGCATTGAGGTCATCGACCAGGCGCGACAGGGCGGCATCGCGCTCCCCGCCCTCGGCGATGAGCGCGCACTTGATGGGAAAACCGGTGCGTAGCGCCTCGGCGGCAGCACGACGGCCTTCGATAAACTCGCCCTTGGGGGCCTGAACAGCGCCGCGGTTGCGATCGCGCTGCGGACGAGCGGCCTGGGCGCGATCGCGCTGGCCCTTAGGAGCGGCAGCGCGATCATTGCGGCGAATCGGACGCGAGCTAGAAGCAGCCTGCTTGCCGCCACGAGGCGCACGCTTGCGATTGTCGGCCATAAAGCGACCTCCTAAATACAACTATCAATCGAAACAAAATAAACGACCGCCCATGAATATTAATTCGGGCGGTCGGTACGGGTTTTCCAAGTGCCCGAGATTGCCGTGAAAGAGGAGCGACGCGTACTTGAGTACGCGAGCGACGGTTTGAACGGCAAGGTCGGGTGCTTGGGAAACCCGCAGGGATTAGAGAGATTTGATACGGGTACCGGCGGCAGTATCCTCGATCGTGAGGCCCAGGTCCTTGAGCTGATCGCGGATGGCATCTGCCAGATCCCAGTTCTTGGCGGCACGAGCCTCGGCGCGGGCCTCGAGAATCTTGGCAGCGGCCTCGTCCACGTCGTCGCCCGTGTAGGCAACCAGGCCGGCGGCAACGCCGAGCAGACCCAGCGGCAGCTCGACCTTGGGCTCGGGAAGTTCAACGCCAAACGTATCGAGCAGCTCGGCCAGCGTATCGGCGGCAGCAAGCGCGGCGGCCTTGTCGGCAGCATCGCCCGCCTGCTCCAGATACTGGTTGCACTCGGTGACAAAGCCAAAGACGACGCCCATGGCACCGGCGGTGTTAAAGTCGTCGTCCATGCACTCCTTAAAGGCGGCACGAGTCTCGGCGGCCTTGGCGGCAAACGCCTCGGCGGCAGCCTCATCGGCGTTGGCCGTCGCGTGGTTCGCAGCCCAACGCAGGTTCTCGACCGTACCGGCGATACGTGTGAGCGAATTCTCGGCACCCTCCAGGCGCTCCCAGGAGAAGTCGAGCGGCGAGCGATAGCTCGTCTGCAGCATCAGCAAGCGCAGAGCCGCGGCAGAGTGCTGCTCGAGCACCTCGGCCAGCGTAAAGAAGTTACCGAGCGACTTGGACATCTTCTCGCCGTCTACCAGCAGCATGCCCGTGTGCATCCAGGTGTTGGAGAAACCCTGGTGCCAGGCGCAGGTGGCCTGGGCGCACTCGTTCTCGTGATGCGGGAAGGCCAAGTCGGAGCCGCCGCCGTGAATGTCGATCGGAGTGCCCAGATAGCGGTGCACCATGGCGGCGCACTCGGTGTGCCAACCAGGACGGCCCTCGCCCCAGGGGCTCGGCCAGCTGGGCTCGCCGGGCTTGGCGGCCTTCCACAGGGCAAAGTCGAGCGGGTCGTTCTTGTCCTCGTTCTCCTCGATGCGCGCACCCACCATGAGGTCGTCGATGTTGCGGCCCGAGACCTGGCCGTAGTTGGGATCGCTGCGCACGGCAAAGTACACATCGCCGTTATCGGCTGCGTAAGCGTGGCCCTGCTCGATAAGCGTCTTGATCATGGCGATCATGGGACCGATCTCTTTGGTGGCGCGGGGACGCACATCGGGATCGAGCACGTTGGCAGCGCGCATGACGCCGATGAACTTGTCCGAGAACTCCGTCGCGACCTCGGCGGCAGTGCGGCCCTGCTCGTTGGCGCGCTTGATGATCTTGTCATCGACATCGGTGAGGTTCTGGGCGAACGTGACCTCGTAGCCGCTCGCGATGAGCCAGCGACGAATCACGTCAAAGCTGATGAACGTGCGGGCATTGCCGATGTGGATGTTGTCGTAGACCGTGGGGCCGCACACGTACATGCGGACCTTGCCGGACTCGATGGGCTGGAACTCTTCCTTTTTATGGGTAGCGCTGTTGTAGATACGCATTCGTTACTCCTTAACGGTTTTCTGTAGCAGGCAGACGGCCCAGGCGCCGATTCCCTCGCCCTGGCCTTCCCAACCGAGCTTTTCGGTCGTAGTGGCGGCGACGCCCACGTTTTCGACGTCAACGCCCAGGGCATGGGCAAGGTTGGCACGCATGGCATCGCGGTGCGGGGTGATCTTAGGCTGCTGGCAGGCAATGGTGCAATCGGCATCGACAAACTCGAAGCCCAGCTCGCGCGCGTAGTCCATCACGCGAGCGAGCAGCACCATCGAATCGGCACCCTCATAGGCGGGGTCGGTATCGGGGAATAGCTTGCCAATGTCTCCCCCACGGCAGGCGCCCAGAATGGCGTCGGCCAAGGCGTGCGCGAGCACATCGGCATCCGAGTGGCCCAGCAGGCCGCGCTCGTAGGGAATGTCGACACCGCCGATGATACATCGACGCCCCTCCACCAGACGGTGAACGTCGTAGCCATGGCCAATGCGCAGGTTACTGAACATGGGGAAGGTCCTCTCCCTCGGCCATACGGCCAAGCAGAATCGCGGTTACGGGACGCAAGTCCTCGGGCACCGTCACCTTAAGGTTATCGCGCGGGCTCTGGACGCAGCGGACGCGCCCACCCATGCGCTCGACCAGCGACGAATCATCGGTGCCGATAAAGCCCTCGGCAATGGCTGCAGCGTGGGCGCGCTTCATAGCATCGACGCTAAAGATCTGCGGCGTCTGCGCAGCCCAATAAAGCTCACGCGGCGGCGTCTCGACGATGTTATCGCCGTCGACGATCTTGAGTGTGTCGATCGCGGGTTGACCGCACACGACACCGTCGAGCGAGCGGTCGCCCACAAGCACGTCGATCGCATGATCGATGGCCTCGGTCGTGATGAGCGGACGAGCGCCATCGTGAATGGCGACGTATTCAAAGCCCGCCGGCACCGCGTGCACGCCGGCACGGGTGGAGTCCTGGCGGGTATCGCCGGCATCGGCAAAACTGATGGGCGTGTCATAGTCAAACGGGTCGATGGCCAGGCGGCGCATCTCGGCACGGCGCTCGGCAGGGCAAACCACGACGATGTGGCCGACCTTATCGCTACGGTCAAACGCGCGGATGGACCAGCTCATAAGCGGACGGCCCGCTACATTGACGAGCTGCTTGCCGCCGGGGTTACCAAAGCGCTGGCCGCTGCCACCGGCAACGACCACGGCGCATACGGGCGCCATTATGCGTTCCCCTGTTTGGTGCCCTTCATGCGGTACAGGGAGTCCGCAAGAATGGCAGGGTTGTTAACGCCAAAGTCGCCCAGGCGCTCCGGATCCTCGCTGATGTCATCCATGAGCTCCTGCAGCGAGCCGTACTCGTCGACGATCTTCTCGGCCACGCCGTCGCGCACGACGGACACGCGCGAAAGCGTGCGCAGGCCCAGCGGCGTCATGACGGAGTCCTCGTCCAGGTCGTCATAGCCCAGAACCGCCGCCACATGCTGCGGGTCGGACAGGTCCTTAGGCGTCATGCGGCTCAGCTCGGCGCGAATCTTCTCGGCGTTTGCCTCGGAGGAATCGCTTGCGTAGTCGCGGATCATCAAGTCGTATTCGGTATCCATGCTGGAGCCCGCGAGCTGCTCGAGCTGCATCTGCACGAGCTTGCCCTGGTTACCCAGCTTGACGATGCAATCCTTAAGCTCGGTCTTTGCCTGTTGCATGATCTCGAAACTCGAGAAGATGCCGGTGATGTCGGCGAGCGTGACGTAGTCGTCGAGCTCAAGGGCCGTCAGGCGCAGCAGGGAGCGATCGAGCGACTGACGGGTAGTCTGGAGCGTGGCGACGAGCTGGTTGACCGAGCTCATGATGGTGGTGACGGGCTGGATCTCGTAGCTCTTGCCGTGAACGTACACGTTGACGACGGCACGACGAGCCGAAACCGAGATCACGATGGCGTCGGTGAGCACCGACATGCGAGCGGCAGTACGGTGACGCATGCCCGTCTCACTCGTGGCGAGCGAGGGATCGGGATTGAGGTGGAAGTTGGCACGCAGGATCTGGGTGAGGTCGCCATCGATAACGATGGCACCGTCCATCTTGGAGAGCTCGAACAGGCGGTTCGAGGTAAACGAAATGTTGAGCGGGAAGCCGTCGTTACCGGCGGCGAGCACGTTTTCGGTGTCGCCGACGCAGATAAGGGCGCCCAGGTGACCGGCAATGATCATGTCGAGGGCGGTGCGGATCGGCTGACCGGGGGCAGTCAGGCGGATGGCCTGTTCCATACGCTTTTGCAGCTCGTTCTTATCCAAGGCATCGCTCCCATCGTATACGCTCCATAAACGTCAATAAGTTTCTCACGGTTTGCCCCTGTGACGCCCGCAAAATCCGATGCTTACAGAATGAGCGAACACAGCTGAGAGCCCCAATCCAAATGAGCTGCTTATGTGGTAGCATCGGGATTCGCATAAATGAGGGAGTAGTCGCGTGATCGGGTTCGCCTCCGGTGGCGCGGCAAGTCAACACACTGGCCGATGCGGCCTGGCTTGCCTTAATGAACGAGACTCGTGGCTGTGCGCGCAACGCGTACGCCACGAGTCTTTTTTGTTACTCCCCCAAGAGGTACACGCGGGCCCGCCCGCAGAGAGGGAGCCAGACTATGGGACTCGCAGAGCTCGTGTTGCTCGCCGTTGGCCTTTCGATGGACGCCTTTGCCGTATCCATCTGCAAGGGCCTTGGCATGAAGAAGATCAACCTTAAGGTCGCCGTAGTGCTCGGCCTGTTCTTTGGCGGCTTCCAGGCAGGCATGCCCGTGATCGGATGGGCGCTTGGCAGTCAATTCATGAGCATCATCGGCCCCATCGACCACTGGATCGCCTTTATCCTTTTGGCCTTCATCGGCAGCAAAATGCTGTGGGAAGCCTTTACCGAAGACGAGGATGAGGACGAGAGCGACGGCAAGGATGCCGAAAAGATTGACCTGGGTGAGTACCTGATTCTGGCTATCGCCACCTCAATCGACGCCCTGGCCGTGGGCATCTCATTTGCTGCGCTCTCGGTTGACATCGTCCCCGCCGTGTCGCTCATAGGCATCACGACCTTCATCTTCTCCGTTGCCGGCGTGGCGATTGGCCGCATCTTTGGCGCGCGCTACGAAAAGCCCGCCACCATCGTGGGCGGCGTTGTACTCATCCTCATCGGCCTCAAGATTTTGCTGGAGCACCTAGGGATTTTGGTGCTGTAAAACACCCTTCAAAACTAAACGTCCGTATGAGGTCTCATGCAGAGTTTTGCATGAGACCTTTTCATGCAGACTTTTGCATGTCATACTAGGATGCAAAAGTCTGCACGTTAGGAGATTGCCATGGATACCCTTCCCATCACCACGCCGCGCCAAGCCGGCATCTACGTGCGTCAGGCGCGCGAGGCGCAGGGGATCACCCGTGCCGCCCTCGCTAAAAAAGCCGGTGTTTCGGAACGCCTGCTCGCATCGCTCGAGCTAGGAGACGCCACCGGCATTCGACTCGACAAGTTGCTGACCGTCTTTAACGCACTCGGCATTGGTCTCTTCGCGCAAAGCGATAACGACTCCATCGCATCGCCCTCCGAACATCCGACGACGATAGTGAACCTCCCTATCGCGAACTCGAATACCCTGCCAAAGCCAAGCGCAGGCAGACGACCCACTCGACAAGGAACGCCATCTTCCTATGGCGCCTTGCTGGCCCAAATCGCAGCCGAGCAAGGCCTTTCCGGCACTTCAAACCTCTCCTTTGGCTGCAAGGTTGTGAAATAAATGGCAGAGATGGAGCTCGCGACCCTCATTTGTGGCGAAATCGCCGGCACTCTCCGCCAAGACGAGCATGGACTCTGCAGCTTTGCATACGCCCCAACCTATCGCGGAGCACCGTTATCGCTAACAATGCCGCTTTCCAATCGCACGTATGGCCATAGCATCGTCCGCCCGTTCCTATTTGGCCTTTTGCCCGACAGTCAAGAGCAGCGTCGCGCTATTGCCACCGAGCATGATGTTGCATCCAACAACCCCGTCGCCCTCTTGTGCCATATCGGTCTAGACTGCGCGGGGGCCGTTCAGTTTTGTCGAGCCGATCAATTAGACGCCGCCCGCGGCAGGGTCTCGGCATACCGCCCGCTTACCAATTCTCAAATCGCTCACAAGCTCAAAGCAATTCGCGATGACGAAAGAGAGACATGGATGGGCTCCAACGAAAGCTGGTCCCTGGGCGGCAATCAAGGCAAATTTGCACTAGCTTGGCATGATGGCCAATGGTGCGAATGTCTAGGGTCATCCCCCACTACCCATATCTTCAAAAATGGTGTCGTTGGGTTCAAACATCAGGCCTTAAACGAATTCGTCTGCATGAAAACGGCTCGGCGTGTTGGCATTCCAACTGCCAACGTCTCCTATTACACATTTGAAGACGAAGCCGCGCTCGTCGTTGAACGGTACGACAGAATGGTCAATAGCAGCGGAAATATCGAAAGGCTGCATCAGGAGGACTTTTGCCAGGCGCTCGGTGTATTGCCAATCCAGAAATACACCGCCGACGGAGGACCAACTACACGAGACATCCAAGAACGACTGATTAACACAGTCCCCCACCACATGAATCTTGTGCTTTTTACCTATATGTTGTTCTATAACGCCATTATCGGAGCGCCTGACGCACACGCTAAAAACTACTCGCTCATCCTTGGCAAAGGCACAAACGCGGCGCTCGCACCCATGTACGATGTCGCATCGGGGCTGGCATACGAGCGCATGCGCCGCCGGGCGCGCCTTGCCATGAGCGTTGGCGGCGAAAATCGTGTGGGGCGCATCGGTCCAGGCGCTATCCGCCGATACCACGGTATGGGCGACCCCGTGCTGGAGGCGGCGCTTACCGATGCCGGGCTATCCGAGAAGTTTTGCTTTGCGACCATGATGGACCTCGCCTACGAAGTGCCCATTTGCATGGAAGAGGTCATGGACGAATACGCCGATCTGCCCGGCATGGCGGACCTGCGCGAGCATATGCTCGGCCCCGTCCGCGAAAACTGCCAGCGCACCCTCGACCTCATCAAGGCAGAAATGGACTAGGTGGCCTTAATTTCGCAATTATCAAACAAAAGAGAGGGGACACCCGTCGCAAAAGCTCGGATGTCCCCTCTCGTAATGTCATTTGCAATCCGCTAGCACGTGGCTCGAACTGCTGCTAGCGCAACCTTTACGCAGCGAGGCGCTTGAGGACGTCGATGAGCAGCTCGTAGAAGCGCTCGGCAGAAGCAAGCTCCATGCTCTCGTCCGGAGTGTGGACATCGGAGAGCGTCGGGCCCACGGCGATGGCGTCCAGGCCGTGCAGGGCCTCGGCAAACAGGCCGCACTCAAGGCCGGCGTGAATGGACTCGATGCGCAGCTCGGAGCCAAAGAGCTCGCGATAGCTCTCGACAAAGACGTCGCGGACCGGCGAATGCTCGGCATAGCTCCAGCCGGGATACTCGAACTCAAACTTGGCGTCGAAGCCCAGGACATCGGCGAGCGTCTGCAGGCGGTCCTTGAACTCGTTCTGCAGCGAGGTGATCGAGGAGCGCGGGGACAGCATAATCTTGACCTGGTCGTCAGAGGTGGCAACCACACCGATGTTGGAGGAAACCTCGACGGAGCCGTCGGTGGCGACGTTGCGGCGAATCACGCCGTTAGGGGCAAGACGCAGGGCGCGGATGAGGGCAAGCGCGGACTTCTGGTCCATAGCCTCGACCTCAGCGTTATCGGCAATCTCGACGGTGCAGGTAAAGCCGGGGTCGAAGACCTCGAGCTCGGCAGTGACGTCGGCGATGATGCCCTTTGCGATCTGGGCCGCGACCTCGGCGGCAGCGTGATCAGCGTAGACCAGCTCGGCCTTGCACTCACGGTTGATGGCGTTGTCCTTGGTGCCGCCGTTAAAGCTAACGATGGCGGGCTCGCCGGCAACCATCAGGCGGTCGATGATGCGGGCCATGATGAGGTTGCCGTTGCCGCGCTCCAGGTGGATATCGCTGCCGGAGTGACCACCCAGCAGGCCGGAGATGTCGAGCGTGAGGGTGCTACCGGTCTTATGCTCGCGCACGATCGGGCAGGTGTAGGTAACGACGACGCCGCCGGCGCAACTGACGGTGGCAACGCCCTCTTCCTCGGAGTCAAGGTTAATCATGGTGCGGGCGCTAATCTGGGACTTGTCGAGCGTCTCGGCGCCAACCAGGCCAGTCTCCTCGTCGGTGGTGAATACGCACTCGAGGGCGGGGTGAACGATCGAATCGTCATCGAGAACAGTGAGCATCAGAGCGACGGCAATACCGTTGTCGGCGCCCAGAGTGGTGCCGTTAGCGGTGAGGACGCCGTCCTTGACGACCAGGTCGATACCATCGGTCGTAAAGTCGTGCTCAACGGAGCCCAACTTGTCGCACACCATATCGATGTGGCCCTGCAGCATCACGGTCGGGGCATTCTCGGCACCGGCAGATGCGGGCTTGCGAATGATGACGTTGTAGACCTCGTCCTGGTACACATCGAGACCGCGCTCCTTGGCAAACGCAACCAGGAAATCGCTGATGCCCTTCTCGTTGCCAGACCCACGGGGGATCGCGCTGACCTCCTCAAAGAAATGGAACAGCTGGGCGGGCTCGTAGCCGGTAATCTTGTAGTCCATGGTGCCTCCTTGGCGCAACTGGTTAGACAGTAAGACATGCGACTTGTATATTCCCAGACTTTGCGTGCATAAACCAGTCGAAAACGCCGAGCGCCCTCGCATCATCGGCTAACGGTGGACCGTATAGCGTAACGGTCACAACTTCCGCAGCTCTACAAATCGAGGCGCCCTTTCCGGAGCGCCTCGATTGCGCGTATCAAATTGTCGCCACGCCCTACAGCGCGCCGGAACCGGCTTGCATCATGCCGCCGGGGCCCGAGGTCACGCCGCCGCTCACGGGCGCGGCGTTGCCGGTGTGCGGTACCGCCGGGGCGGTATCGCCACCAAGCGTGCCCGCCGGACGCGGTGCCGGGATCTCGCCCGTGCCGCGGCTAAAGACAAACTTGCCATCGGCCACGTCGCACAGGACGGTATCGCCCTCGCCCCACTCGCCAGCCAGCAGTTCCTCGGACAGCGGATCCTCGATGAGCTTTTGGATGGCACGACGCAGCGGACGCGCGCCGTTGGTGAGGTCGGTACCCTCCGCCACAATCTTGTCGTAGGCCGCATCGGTAAGCTTGATGTTCATGCCGTTTGCGATCAGGCGCTGGCGCAGATCGTCCACCAGCAGGTGCGCAATCTTGGTCAGGTTCTCGCCCGAGAGCTTCTGGAACACCACGATGTCGTCGATACGGTTGAGCAGCTCGGGGCGGAACAGGCGCTTGAGCTCGCCCATCGCGCGGCCGCGGATCTCACTCGAGGTGAGGCCCTGCTCGCCGGTGGTGCCAAAGCCAACGCTCGCATCCTGCGCGATCTCGCGGGCGCCCACGTTTGACGTCATGATGATCACCGTATTGCGGAAGTCGACCGTCTTGCCCTGGCTATCGGTCAGACGGCCCTCCTCCAACACCTGCAGCAGGATATTGAAGATGTCGGGGTGCGCCTTCTCGATCTCGTCGAACAGCACGACCGAGTACGGGTGACGGCGAACAGCCTTGGTGAGCTGGCCGCCCTCGTCGTGGCCCACATAGCCCGGGGGGCTACCGATGAGCTTGGAGACCTCGAACTCACTGCCAAACTCCGACATATCGAAGCTGATGAGCGCGTCCTTGCTGCCAAAGAGATACTCGGCGAGCGTCTTGGCGAGCTCGGTTTTGCCCGTGCCGGTGGGGCCCAGGAAGATAAAGCTGCCGCCGGGGCGACGCGGGTCCTTGAGCGGCGAGCGGCTGCGGCGCACGGCCTTGGCAACGGCCTCGACGGCCTCGTCCTGACCGATGATGCGCGTCTTGAGCACGCTTTCGGCCTGCAGCAGGCGGCGGCTCTCGCTCTCGGTGAGCGAGGACACCGGCACGCCCGAGGTCACGGACACGATGTCGGCAATCTGGGAGACATCGATGGTGAGCGGGCTGGCGTCGAGCTCGGCCGTCCAGGCAGCCTTGGCCTCGGCGAGCTCAATCTCGGCAGCCTTTTGCTGCTCGGTGATCTCGGCGGCCTTGTTCATGTCGTCGCTCTCGGTGGCCTCCTGCGCGGCGGCCTTAAGCTCCTCCACGCGATGCTCGGCCTCGCGCACCGGCTCGGGCGCGCGGTTGGCGGCGATGCGGGCGCGGGCGCCGGCCTCGTCAATGAGGTCGATGGCCTTATCGGGCAGGAAGCGATCCTGGATGTAGCGGTCGGAGAGGTTCGCGGCGGCCTCGATAGCACCCTGCGTATAGCGCACATGGTGGTGCTCCTCGTAGCGCGGCTTGAGCGCGGTCAGGATCTTGACCGTGTCCTCGACGCTCGGCTCCTCGACATCGATGGTCTGGAAGCGACGCTCGAAGGCCGGGTCCTTGGTGAGGTACTTGCGGAACTCCTCGGCCGTGGTGGCACCGATGATCTGGAAAGCACCGCGTGCGAGAACGGGCTTGAGCATGGAGCTCGCGTCGATGGAGCCCTCGGCAGAGCCGGCACCGATGATGGTGTGCATCTCGTCAATAAACAGGATGACGTCGTCAGCTTCGGTGGCCTCCTGGATCACGTTCTTGAGGCGCTCCTCAAACTCGCCGCGATACTTGGCGCCCGCCACGAGGCCCGGCAGGTCGAGCGTCCAGATATTCTGGTTCATGAGGTTCTCGGGCACGTTGCCGGCTGCAATCTGCTGAGCCAGGCCCTCGACGATGGCCGTCTTGCCCACGCCGGGGTCGCCCAGAATGAGCGGGTTGTTCTTGGTGCGGCGCGAAAGAATTTCCATCATACGCTGGACTTCCTTTTCGCGACCAATTACAGGGTCGAGCTCGCCGTCGCGCGCCTTCTGCGTGAGGTTGGTCGCGAACTGCTTAAGCGTATCGGTGCCACCCCCCCTTTGCTGAGAGGTATCCGAGCCGCTAAAGAACGGCAGGCCCGCACCGGGACGACCAGCACCGGCGCCGGCGAGCGGACGCTTCTTGTCCTGGTCCTTGGCGGTGAGTTTCTCGATAGCCTTTTTGATGGAGGCGGACGACACACCCAGGCGCATGAGGATGTCCATGGCCATGCCGTTGCCCTCTTCGACGATGCCGATCAGCAAGTGCTCGGTCGACACGTAGGTCTGGTTGTTCTCGCGCGCCACGCGGAATGAACGCTCCATCACGCTAATGACGAGCGGCGTAAAGGCGAGCTTGGCCGCCTCGGTCTCCTCACTGGGCTCGGGAACCGTGGTCTGGACCTCTTTGAGAGTATCCATGATGTCATCATAGGAGATGTCGAGCGAACGCAGCGCCTCGGCGGCAATGCCCTCGTCCTCCTTGGCAAGCGCGAGCAGCAGGTGCTCGGTGCCCACCTTATTTGAATGAAGATCGAGCGCTTCTTGCTTGGCCATGGACATGACCTTACGCGCACGATCGGTAAAACGGTCTAACATGCTAGTTCCTCTTAGACGAGCTAGTTTTTTCAAACGCAAAGCGCCGCCCCGCGGCAGCGCTTTGGTCTCTTTACCCATATGGAGTATATGTTAACAGCTGGAGGAATATCTATAAACCCGGCTCACATGAATGCAGGTTATGACCGCATCGCGGGACTCACCGCGCGATGCGCGACGGGCGCCCCGCAAGAGAAACCCTAGACGTCTTTCACCACGTCGGGACTCGTCGCACGCGATGCGCGATAGGCATCGGCCTCCTTGGAGACGCGTTCGAGCAGCTCGGATGTATCGACGCCCTCGACTTGCGCGACCGTTTCAACCGTCTGCATGGCGACCGCCCTCAGGTACGCGCACGCGCTGTCCCCCAGCTGCTCGAGGTCTATCTCCTCGCCGCCCTCCCGGGCAAAGCCGACCGCCATCACAAAGCCCATGATGCCCGAGACCAGAAAGCCCACCGCAAAGCTCGAATCTGCCTTGAGCTCTTCTCCGTCGGGGTGGACGATCTCTCTCACGCGGTCGATGATGATCGTATGGATGCCCTGCTCGACCTGCTCGGCGGCACCCGCCCTCATGGTGATGACGATGCGCCGCAGCAGGCAGCGGACGTCGCGCCGGTCGAACGCCGAAAGGTCGCCCTCGCTCGAAAAATGCCAGAGGGCATCGGTGATGAGCTCGTTATCCTGCAGCAGCTGGGCTATGGCGATGGCGACGAGTTCATCGAAATCGTGAAAATAGTAGTAAAACGTTCCGCGATTGCACTGGGCGGCGCGGGTCACCTCGCCAACCGACAGCTCGAAGATGCTGTTGTTCTCGATGAGCTCCCAAAACGCCTCGATGATACGGGTGCGTGCATCGGGCGCATCGGCGTCCTTACGCGGTCTCGCCATGCGCCTCACCGCACCCCTGCGCCTTGGCGTTCATGATGAGCATCTGAAGACGGTTCTCCACGTTGGCGAAGCTCACGTCGGGATCGTAGTCGAGCGGCAGGAACTGCGCCGTGGGATACTGCTCCTTGAGCGCATGGATGAGCCCGCGCCCCACGACATGGTTGGGCAGACACCCGAACGGCTGCAGGATCACGAAGTTGCGGCAGCCGCGCTTGGCGTGCTCGAGGATCTCCGCCGGAATCAGCACGCCCTCGCCCGCATCGAACGTATGGTGCAGGATCTTATCGCTCGCGCGCACGAGCTCGGGCATGCGCGTCGGCGGCTCGTAGAGCGGGCTCGCCGCGCCCAGGCGGTCGCAACGGTCGTGCGCGAGCTCGAACAGGTTGTCCGCCGTGGCGTACCAGGCCTTTTCGGGCAGCGACAGGTCGACGTGGAACTCGCGCGACTGCGCATGCTTGTAGAAATAGGTCTTGCGGATCACGTCGGTCATGCGCGCCTCGATGACCTCGAGCCCGTTGTCCTCGAGGTAGCGCTCGATCTCGTGGTTGGCGCCGAGATGGAAATTGAGCAGGTACTCGCCCACGATGAGAACGGTCGGATGCGGGTTCGAGCGGTCGTACGGAACGGCGTCCATGATCGCAAGCGCGCGTTTGAAGCCCGTCGCCTGGCCTCTCAGCCCCGAGCGCTCCATGCCCTCGATAACCTCATCGAGCGCGCGGTCGAACGCAGCGTCCGCCGCGCCCTTCTCGAGCTCATAGGGACGGATGCGCCTAAGCATGGCCTCGAGGGCATCGATCATGGGAAGACCGTAGGCGATCTGGATGCTCGGGCCAAGGCCGAGCTTGAAGCCCGGATGCGCATTGTGGGCATCGACGTCGTCGTTGGTGAGCACCGGGACATAGTCGTATCCCGCGTCGTCGAGCGCGCGGCGCAGCAGGGGCATGTAGTGCGTCAGGCGGCAGTCGCCGATATACTTGCCAGTCACCACGGCGACGTCGTGCGGGTCGTACTTACCGCTCTTGAGTGCCGCGAGCGCCTCGCCGATCACGATTTGCGCGGGGAAGCAGATGTCGTTGTGCACATAGCGTTTGCCCAGGCGGATGGCATCCTCGCGCCCGATATCAAGGGCCTCGGCGCGCACGCCCTGATTGCGCATCGCCGCGGTCATGAGCCTGCAGAACGCATGGGAGGTGTTGGGGACCAGCGCGATCTTGTCGTGCCGGTCGCGCTTGGTGTACTTGACCTTATACGGGTCGTCGAGCGGATGGACCGCGTGCACCCGGGCGCCCTCGGCACGCTCCTCCGCGCGACGACGGTTGACCGACTCGATAAACGAACGCACGCGAATGCCCATGGGACCGGCGACGTCGCTCTCATCGAGCTTGATCATCATCGGAACCTTGGAGCCCATCTCGCCCATCATGCGCGCGATCTCGTCGGTGAGATACGCATCGTGGCCGCAGCCGAAGCTGCCCATCTGCACGAGCTCGAGCTCGGGCGTCGATGCGACGATGACCGCGCACGACAGCATGCGCGCATGGTAGTTGTTCACGATGTCGATGCGGCTGTTGGAAAGATCGACGTTGCAGACCCCCGGCACCGCATCGGGCGTCAGCACGGGGATGCCGCGCTCAGAGAAGAGCTTGGGCAGCCCGTGGTTGACCAGCGGGTCGTTGTGGTACGGGCGCGAAGCGATCACCACCGCGTAGCCGCCGTCCTCGCGCACGTTCTCGAGCACCTGCCTGCCGCGCAGCTGCAGCTGGTTCTCAAACGTCTCCTGCGCGCGGTCCGCCTGCTCGGTCGCCTTGGCAACCAGGTCGGCATCGATATCGAAGGTCTCCTTGCACCACGCCTTGAGCTGGCGGTTTCGGTCGCCCTCGTCGTACCAGTGGAACAGCGGCGTATCGAACGGAACGCCGAAACGCTCCTCCGGGTTATCGGAATTGCGCATCACGTAGGGGTATCCCTTTACGACGGCGCACATCCACTCGCTGGTAGAGGCGGTGTTTTCGGTGGGCACCGTCGTGATGATGGGCATGAAGATGCGGTCGACGCCGGCGTCGACGAGATTGCGGATGTGCCCGTGGACGAGCTTGGCCGGGAAGCACACGGTGTCGGATGTGACGTGCGCCAGACCGCGCTCGTACATCGCCTTGGTGCTGCGTCCCGAGACGCGCACCTTAAAGCCGAGCGTGCTGAAGAACGTCGACCAGAACGGCATGGTGTCCCAGAACTCGAGCACACGGGGAATGCCGATCGTGACATCGCGCCCCCCGCAGACGGGAACCGTGGGGTACGACTCGAACAGCAGCTTCTCGCGGTCGACAAAGAGATTGGGGGCAGCCGCGGTCCGGTCGCGCCCCGTGCCGGGTGCCTGTGCCTCGCAAGCACCCTGCGGACGCAGCTCCTCCGCCGCGGGAACCTCGCGCACGAGCTCATCCCATGAGATGGCGCCGCCGCGCGGGCAGCGATTGCCCGTGACGTAAAGCGAGCCGTCGCCAAATGCCACGACCGCGCGCTGGCAGCGGTTGTTGCACCGACGGCAGGTAACGCCGCCGAACTCGCGATGCTCGAAGCGCTCCACGGCATCGAGCCCGATAAACGACGTGCCGGCGTCGCCCTTGCGGCATTCCTCGCGCGCGAGCAGGGCGATACCGATAGCGCCCATCAGCCCCGGGTGGGGCGCACGCGTGACGGGTTTGCCCAGATACTGCTCGAATGCGCGCAGCACCGCGTCGTTTCGGAACGTGCCGCCCTGGACGACGACTTTGTCGCCCAGACGGTTGAGATTTGAAACGCGAATGACCTTGGTGAACACGTTCTCGATAATCGAACGGCAGAGACCGGCCATGATGTCGCCCGGACCCTTACCGCGCCGCTGCTCGGAAACGACGCTGCTGTTCATGAACACCGTGCAGCGGCTGCCGAGAACGGCGGGGGCTTTGGACGAAAATGCCTCGGTCGCGATATCCTCAACGGCTATTCCGAGGTTTTTGGCAAAACCCTCGAGGAACGAGCCGCAGCCCGCAGAGCACGCCTCGTTGACGACGATATCGGTCAGCACGCCGTGGTTGAGCCAGATGGCCTTCATATCCTGTCCGCCGATGTCGAGCACGAAGGTCGCATCGGGAACGCATGCGCACGCGGCGCGGGCGTGCGCGACCGTCTCGACCGTATGGTAGTCGGCGTGGAACGCGCGCGCGAAAAGCTCCTCGCCGTATCCCGTGGTGCCCACGGCATCGATCGCAAGCGTGACTCCCGCTGTCTCCCAGCGGTTCTTCAAGCTGACAAGACCCTGTTGGGCGACGTCGAGCGGTCTGCCGTTATTAGACGCGTAGAACGAATCGACAAGCTCACCCGCCTCATCGACCAGGGCGAACTTGGTCGTCGTGCTCCCCGAATCGATACCGAGCGCCACACGCACCGTCTCTCCGGGCGCATACGCATCCGGACCCTTTGCCGGCGTCTCTTTGCCATGGCGTGCCGTAAAATCCGCCTGCTCGGCAGGTGTGGCAAAAAAGGGCTGGGCAAGACGTCCCTCCCCGCTTGCGGGCGCGACCGTCTCGAGCTTATCCAGCCGGACAAAAGCGTCGGGAAGGTCGATCGGTTGGGACGATGCGAACATGTCGGTCAGCGACAGGGCGGCACCGCGCGCGACCATGATCTGCGGATCGCGCGGGACGATAACCTGATCGTCCGATAGATTCAGTTGCTCCCGGAACACGCGGACCAGTGTGGGGTTGTAGGCGAGCGTACCGCCCTCGAAGATTACCGGCGGCTCGATGTCGATACCCTGGGCCAGACCGCCGATCGTTTGGCGGGCGACCGCGTGAAGCGCCGAAAGCGCCAGGTCGGTGGCAGGAATGCCCTCGTTGAGCAGCGGCTGGATATCGGTCTTTGCGTACACGCCGCAGCGGCCCGAGACCTCGTGGACGGTCGTTCCCCGGCTTGCGAGCTGCTCGAACTCGCCCGATTCGGTGCCGACCCCCATGAGCTTTGCCATCTCGTCGATAAATGCACCGGTACCGCCTGCGCACGAGCCGTTCATGCGCATGTCGGCAACCTCGATGTCTCCCTTATCGTTGGTGCGGAAGAAGATCATCTTGGCGTCTTGGCCGCCCAGCTCGATGGCGCAGCGCGTCTGCGGATAGAACCTGCTGATCGCGAGCGCGTTGGCGACCACCTCCTGAACGTACGAGGCGCCCAGCGCGGTCGCGATATCGCGCGCACCCGAGCCGGTCACCGCAACGCGCAGCGACTCATGGGGAAAGCGCTCGGCGAGCTCGCCGAGCATGGCGCGCACGCTCGCTGTCTGACACGCCCCGTGGCGGCGATATCCCCACCACGCCTCGGTCATATCCTCGTGCATCGCGTAAACTTTGGTCGTCGTCGACCCTACGTCCAGTCCTACTAGCAACGCCATAATGCTCCGTCTCTCGCATTTTTCCCGCTAGAGATATACCACTCTACGTAATACAACAGACTGTTGTATTTAAACTCCGTATAAAAAGCGGCTGCCGAAACGCTTCAGCAGCCGCCGAATGCACCAACAGATTGTTCTGCGCGCTAGCACGTCGGGCAACGGAGCAGCACGGGCCCTCCGGTCATGCGCACCGCTCACGCCCGCGATGTCGCCGAGAGAGCTATCCACGCTTTGGGCTCCAACCAAGCAAGTCGCCCGCGCTCAGCAGATCCCTAAGCGAGCTACTCGCACTCAGGAGCCATAGCCTGCTCCAAGAGCTCGGCATGCTCCTCCTCGAAAACCGTCCCCACAGGGAAGGCGCGACGGAAGACGAAGCGGGAAATCGGACCGGCTACCAAAAGGTTCCACGGCAGCGCCATCACAAAATTATGCGGGATGTTGATCATCCAGATCGCGGGCACGGAATACAGGTTCGCAAGGATGCCGCCGGGCATGTGCGTCAGACCCTCACAGGCACCGTACAGCGACATGATGATGACCATGGGAACGACCATGCAGGAGCTGACGGCGAGCGTCATGGCAAGCGGCGAACTCTTGCCCGGCGTGACCAGGAATTTAAAGGCGAAACCCTTGGCAAGGGGGCTGGCAACAAACCAGTCGCAGCACATGGCAAAAATGTAGGCAACGGGGAAGCCGAGCCACGCGGCGGCAACAACCTCGCCGTTGATGGCCCCATGCTGCAGGGCAACGTTGTAGATGCTCATCCAGAGCACCATGCAAAAGCACATGATAAAGGTGAACAGCAGGCTCTCTCGTTTGTTGATAGGCATAAAGGGCAGATTCCTCTCTGTGTTGTACCGCGGCGCCACGCAACAAAAACGGGCGGGCAAGATGGAGCTGTTGGAACTTCATCTCGCCCGCCCGTGGTACGCGCGTCTGCGACTACTTATGTGGTGGAACCAGCCTAGCACGAAACGCATGCGCTTCGTAAGCGTTGAGTTTATGAAGATGCAGGGCACCGATAATCCCCCGACCCCATAAGTTGCGGTGGAATACGGACTGTTTTGACCCTTTAAGCAGCAATTCAATCCCTATTTCACCGCAACTCATTTGGTGCAAAGTAACCTGTCCCCCTTGTACCAATTAGCTGGTGTGGCGCCAGCGAGGGTCGGTGAGGGTTCTCGCCACACCCAGGCCAACGGGCAAAAACGCCACGATGAGCACTGCGCGCACAAACCAGCCGAGCATATTGACTGTGTCGAAGGTGCACATGTAATACATAGAGCGATAGAGATACAGACCGGGCACCATAATGACAATCGAAGGCACCGTGAGGGCGATGCGCGGGTAGGTGAGCTTGACTTCGGCCAAGCTTGCCAGCAGACCCGATACCAGCGCGCCGATAAACGCTGCTGCCTCGGGAGGCATTCCCGTGCTGAGGCCCAGGAAGGGAATCATCGTCGGCGCATCGACAAGGGTCAGACGCAGGGTATTGGACACGGCGCCGATCAACCCAGCTGCCGCGGCCATCTTTACCGGGCTGTTGAACATCACCGAGAAGCCGAATACGCCAACGAAGCTCATCACCACGCGCAGGAGCGTAAGGGCAAGCGGCGAAAGGCCCAGTGGGGCAAAGTCGTCCGGCGCCAGGCCAACACACTCGGCAACCATCCAACCTACGAGCGTCGCCATCACAATAATCGATACGGCATATGAAAGGCGCTCGATACCGCTTCGCATGTCGAGCTTGGCGATGTCGAGGCCCGCCGTAATGAGCGGAAAGCCGGGAATCACAAAGAGCATGGCGCCGATATAGCCTTCTTGGTGCGACATTGCCCCCGGTATGACCTGGCCAAGGCCGAGCAATGCCAGCAGATACGAAACGCAAGCGAGCGCAACGCCGGTCGTCAGCGCGCTGAACTGACCAAGGCCTTGCTTGAGAATATGGGAGCGGGCAAAGTTGCCGACACCCGCGCCCACGAACGCGCATGCCATCTCAATAGGACCGCCACCAAGTAAAAAGACAAAGGCGCCACAGGCGCAGGCCGCCGCAAGACCCTGTTGCCAAGGCGCGTAATCAGGTTTTGAACTCTCAACGGTCTTGAGCATCTCGTGGTATTCGTGCACGGTAAACCGGCGCCCATACGTCTCGATTTCCTTTAAGAAGCTCTCCATCATCCAAATGCGATGGGTATTGACTCCCGTTGTGGGCAGGCTGACAACCTCGTTAAAGCAGTGGCCATCTTCGATGCAGGTGCACTCAAACGACAGAAGACTTAAGTCAACGTGGATGGTGACACCGAGTACGGCGGCAACACGATTCATGGTATCGCGCACGCGCCAGGCACCCGTTCCGCTTGCCAGCATAAGCATGCCGGTGCGGCAGATGATGGATGATTTATCGGTGAGCGGCGCATCGACGGCAAGCTCATCGCCTGCCGTCACGATCTGGTGCCAGTCAGTTTTCATATGGAGCGCGCCGGCACGAACACCGTGGTGCATGGGGGCTCTCGAAAGCAGCGAGTCAAGGCGCGAAGGCTGTGGGGGCTCCGTTAATTCGCCCTCGTCCTCGTCGGGCTCTTCATCGACCAGATCAAATGAGTCAAGCGATGCCGGCTCGCGACGATCGATTAGCTCCTCATCCTCATCATCAAAGTAATTGAACTGATCGAGCATGTCCTCTTCGATTGCACGCTCGCTCGCGTCGTCCATATAGACGCTCCCTTCCTACCGACTAACCCCCATCCTAGGCAGCAACGGCTAAAGGAAACATAAAAGAGACGGCTGTCATGCGAGCCATGCGCGCAATAGCCATTGAGTAGTCATTGGGGACGTTCTTGAATGACTAGTCGTTTAAGAACGTCCCCAATGACCACTCCGACAACGTCGATGTATTGGCAACGCCAGCGAGCGGGTCGCATTTGTGACAAGGTGACGTGAAACGAAAGGGCGCTGACCTTCTGGTCGCGCCCTTGAAGTTGAACGTCAGATTGTCCAAATGCGGCCCGCGCAGCGTCGAGCCGTTACGCGGTTCGTAGAACCGCGTAACAAGTTAGTACATCTTTGCGCCGGCAGGGATGGAGGCATCGAGCTGGATCAGGTTGAGGCGCTCCTCGCCCTCCTCCTCGTGGATGGCGCTGATGAGCATGCCGCAGCTGGGGATACCCATCATCTTGCGCGGAGGCAGGTTGGTGATGGCGAGCAGGGTCTTGCCGACCAGGTCCTCGGGCTCGTAATAATCGTGAATACCGGAGAGAATGGTACGGTCGGTGCCGGTACCGTCATCGAGCGTAAAGTTCAGCAGCTTCTTGGACTTCTTGACGGCCTCGCATGCCTTGACCTTCACGGCGCGGAAGTCGCTCTTGGAGAAGGTATCAAAGTCGACGAACTCCTCAAACAGTGGCTCGACGGCAATCTTGGAATAATCAACCGTGGGCTTGAGCGGCTTGACGAAGGGGCTCGCGGTGTTGCCGGCCTCGGCAGCCTTGGCAGCAGCGGCACCGGACTGGAAACCCTTCTCGGGCTTCATGTGCGGGAACAGCAGCACGTCGCGGATGGAAGCCTGGTTGGTGAGCAGCATGACCACGCGGTCGATACCGATGCCGATGCCGCCCGCGGGAGGCATACCGTACTCGAGGGCGCGCACGTAATCCTCGTCGTACTCCATGGCCTCGTCGTCGCCGCCGGCCTTCTCGGCCATCTGGGCAGCGAAGCGCTCGGCCTGGTCGACCGGATCGTTGAGCTCGGAGAACGCGTTCGCGTACTCGTGGCCGGCGATGACCAGCTCAAAGCGATGGGTCAGGCGCGGGTCATCCTCAAAGCGCTTGGCAAGCGGGCTAACCTCGATGGGGTAATCGCACACGAAGGTGGGGTTGACGATGGTGTCCTCGCCCAGCTCATCGTAGATCTCGGCGATGATCTTGCCGGCGGTCCACTCGGGCTTGATCTCCAGGCCCTTCTCACGTGCGGCGGCAGCAAGCTCCTCAACCGGCGTGTCGATGGTGACCTGCTTACCAATCACGTCAGAGACGATATCGGTCATGGGGCGACTTGCCCACTCACCGGAAAGGTCGATGGTCTGGCCCTGATACTCGATGACCTCGGGGTTGCCGATAGCCTTGTTGGCAGCCTTGATGACGCCCTGGGCGAGCGCCTTCATGCCCTCGAGATCGGAGAAGGCGCGGTAGGCCTCCATCGTGGTGAACTCGGGATTGTGGGTAAGGTCCATGCCCTCGTTGCGGAAGATACGACCGATTTCGAACACGCGCTCAAAGCCGCCAACGATGCAGCGCTTGAGGTGCAGCTCGGTGGCGATACGCAGGTAGCACTCCTGATCGAGCGCGTTGAAGTGCGTGATGAACGGCTTGGCAGTAGCTCCGCCCTGGATGGTCTGCAGGATGGGGGTCTCGACCTCCATGTAGCCATCGGACTCCATAAAGCGGCGGAACGTGGAGAGGATCTGCGAGCGCTTGCGGAAGGTCTCGCGAACGTCGTCGTTGGCGATCAGGTCGACATAGCGCTGACGATAGCGGGTCTCCTTGTCGGAGAGACCGTGGAACTTCTCGGGCAGCGGGCGAACGGCCTTGGACAGCAGCGTCGCGCTCTTGGGGGCAACGGAAAGCTGGCCACGCTTGGTGCGCACGACTACGCCGGTCACGCCCAGGATATCGCCCAGGTCGAGTGCCTTGAGCGTGTTCCAGGCGGCCTCGTCCATATCGTTGATGCGGCAGAACAGCTGGATCTCGCCGGTCGCGTCGCGCACGACGATGAACATGATCTTGCCCTGACCGCGCTTGGCAACCACACGGCCGCCGATCTTCACGACGTCCTCGGTGTCCTCGCCATCGGTGAGCTCGGCGTACTTAGTCTCGATGTCGACGACGTAGTCCTCAATCTCGGAGTGCTCGGGATACGGGTTCTGGCCCGCCTCGAACAGGGCGGCGCGCTTGGCCAGGCGGGTGGCGCGCTCGTCGTTGAGCGTCGATGCCTGATCGGCGGCGTTCTGGTTTTCTGCCATAGTTAGCTCCTCAAACTAAAACGCTCCCCAGGATTCGGTCCCAGGGAGCGAAAACATACCTTTACGCGGGACCGTGGTCTAGCGTGCGATCTTGGCGATGGTGTAGACGCGAGTCTTGCCGGAAGGCGTAACGACCTCGACGGAGTCGCCCTCGCCATGACCAATGATGGCGTGGCCGACCGGAGACTCGTTGGAGATCTTGTGCTCGAGCGAGTTGGTCTCGGTGGTACCGACAAGCGTGACCTCGATGAGCTCACCGTTGGGGTCGACCAGGGTAACAGTCGAGCCAATGGAGACGGTCAGGTCGCCCGTGCTGGCAGCGATCTGGGCGTTGGCGAGGATGGCCTGGATCTCGGCGATACGGGCGGCGTTCTGGGCCTGCTTGTCCTTGGCGGCATCGTACTCGGAGTTCTCCGAAAGGTCGCCGAACGCGCGGGCTTCCTTGATGTCCTCGACGATCTCCTTGGCGTAATCGCCCTCACGCCAAGCGAGCTCCTCGACGAGCTTCTGGCGGCCCTCAGCGGTCAGTACGATCTGGCTTGCGTCCATACGGATATCTCCCCAACTATGATGTAACGATCAACTGTCAACAAAAACGAAAAAGACCGGCTAGCCTGCGGGCAAGCCGGTCAGGTGCTCACCCCAAAGGGATGGGACTACTCTGCGTCCGCGTCGCTGTCCTCTGCCTTCTTTTGCTTGGCAGCAGCGAGCTTGGCCTCGAGCTCTGCGATCTCCTTGTCCTCCTTGGACTCCTCGACCACAACGTCCTCGGCCTGCTTGGTTTCGCCCTTATCGTCGCCCTCCATACCCTCGCGGATATTCTTGACGGTAGAGCCGAGGGACTTACCGAGCTTCGGCAGGTTCTTAGGCCCAAAGATAATCAGGACAACAACGAGAATAATGATGAGCTCAGGAGCCCTCAGTCCAAACATGTAGACCTCCACAATACAGCGAGACAAGCTCGAATGAGTATACCGCGGGTATCGCGGTATCACAACAATAGCTAAAAAAAGGGACCGCAAGAAGCGGTCCCTCCTCATGCTCTGGTCGGGTTGACTGGATTTGAACCAGCGACCCCTGCGTCCCGAACGCAGTGCTCTACCAAACTGAGCCACAACCCGTTAGCTCGACTATAGTAACAAAGATTTCCGTCGTGTGCCAGAGAAATTTTTACTTCTTTGGCGCTTCAATGCGAACCGTGTCGGAAATGAGCTCCGTTGCATAAGCCCACCAGCCGTTTTGTTGAGCGTCTGCCGCAAGATTGACTGCCGTGGCGGCGGTATCGCAGAGAGCAAACGAGCAGGCACCCGAACCGCACACGTTTACGGCAATGGTACCGTCCTGTGAACGA
This sequence comes from uncultured Collinsella sp., assembly GCA_900545995.1. Lineage (GTDB taxonomy): Bacteria > Actinomycetota > Coriobacteriia > Coriobacteriales > Coriobacteriaceae > Collinsella. The sequence goes on from URBM01000004.1 coordinate 24,444, forward strand.
AGCCAGTCAAGCACCGTTTGAATCCGCGGCTCCATCTGCGCGGAAATAACACCCAGGTTGTTGTGGACGAGCGCGTAGGCCGCCTCTGCATCTCCCGAGTGAAGGGCAGATGCGATCACTCCGGGCTTGTCCGCAGGCGCCGGGGTCTCGTCAAAACGTCGATAGGCTTCAATTGTTGAAACGCTTGCCTCGCGCGGCTTGACCAGCACGACGGGTGTCGCGGGTAGTGCGGGGTACTCGGTTGCCAGCACGTCTCCCCCACCCACGTAAAATGCAGGGCTGGCATGCAAAAAGAAGGGAACGTCGGCGCCAATGCCGCGCGCAATGTTGTCCAGCGCGGGATCGGTGCGGTCGATGCCCCAACTCTCTGCCAAGGCGACAATAACCGCCGCGGCATCCGTCGAAGGACCGCCCAGGCCGGCACACAACGGGATGCGCTTCTCGATCGTGATGCAGACATTGGCTTCGCGACCATAATGCTCGGCCATAGCAGCGGCCGCACGATACGCCGTATTCTTTTGCATGGGAAAGTCGGATGCCGGAATCGTCTGGACGGTCAGTGCCTGTGCCGGCGTAACCGTAACGGTATCGACAAGACCGACGGCTGCCATCAGGGAATCGACCTTATGGTAGCCGCGGTCGTCGCGCTCGGTATGAACCCCCAGATAGAGGTTGATCTTTGCCGGCGCGGAAAGGGTCAGGGACCAATCGGTCACCGCTAGTGCTCCTCGAGCTGATTGCCGAGCGGGGTAAAAATGTGCTCGCCGCTCTCGGGGTCGAACAGCTCGACCTGGCCGGTGAGAACATCAATATACTGGTAGGACTGACGCGACTTGCGGCCACGGCGCTCGTCGACCTCGACGATAAAGACTGCCGGATGGACGCTCTTGATGGTGCCCATGCGCTCGACGACGCGGGTGCGGCCCATGTTAGCCTTCACCTTAACGCGATCGCCCACCATATCGGTCAGCTTCTCGTGGATGTCGTCGACGTGATTGACTTCCATCTCTTCCATGAACAGGGCCTCCAGAAGGTGCAATTCAAAAAGGGGATAATACCCCTAAGATAGACAAAACTCTAATACTATAGCACCCTGTTACAACCCCGCGCAAGTAGCTAATTTGGCTACTTACAGATTGTCGGTATCGAGGACGATGGTAAATGGACCGTCGTTGACGAGGTCGACCTTCATGTCGGCGCCGAAGATGCCATGCGCTACGTGCTCGACGTCCTCGCGCACAAGCGTCAGGAAGTACTCGTAGAGCTCGTTGGCGACATCGGGGGCGCCGGCATCCGTAAACGATGGACGGCGGCCGTGACGGCAATCGGCGAACAGCGTGAACTGCGACACCACGAGAACCTCGCCGTCGACATCGGCAAGTGCCAGGTTGGTCTTGCCGTTCTCGTCCTCGTTAATGCGCAAGCCCCGGAGCTTGCCCCACAGCTTATCGGCCTCGGCGCGCGTGTCGCCGTGGCCCACGCCCAGCAGCACCAGATAGCCGCGCCCAATTTTGCCCACGCACTCGCCGTCGACCGTCACGCCGGCGTTGAGCACGCGCTGCACCACCGCGCGCACGGCCTACTCCTCGCCCGTCAGTTTGGCGGATAGGTGCTCGAGCGCATGGAATCGATGGCTGATGGCGTTCTTCTCGTCCGCCGTCAGCTCGGCCATGGTCTTGCCCGGCGTGTCGACCGGCAGGAACAGCGGGTCGTAGCCAAAGCCGTGATCGCCGCGGCCCTCGTGCGCGATAACGCCCTCGCAGGCGCCCTCACCATAGGTGACCAAACCGTCCGTGTCGATGAGCGCGACGACGCTCATAAAGCGCGCAGTGCGGTCCTCGTCGGCCACGCCTTCCAGATTCACGAGGAGCTTGGCATTGTTGGCGGCATCGTCGCCGTGAACGCCCGCGTAGCGCGCGCTATACACACCGGGCTCACCGTCCAGCGCGTCGACGACCAGGCCCGAATCGTCGGCAATGGCCATGAGCCCCGTCTCTTCGACGGCAGCCTGCGCCTTGATGATGGCGTTCTCCAAAAACGTCGTGCCGTTTTCCTCGGGGTCCTCAAAATCGCCCAGCTGGCCGAGCGCCACAAAGCGAACCTCGGGCATAACCTTGCCCAAAATGGCCTCGATCTCGGTGAGCTTATGGGCATTGCCCGTTGCCACGACGATGGTCGCCGCCGGGTCGAGGGTGTCGATGTCGATCTTCTCAAGTGCCATGAGTGGTCTCCTTGTTCTTATAACAACGCCACACAAAAGGTAATTAGGCTCTCAAGCCCCTCCCCTCGCGCGGCAGCAGCCTTACAGTTCAGCGTTTCCGCAGATAAAACCTGCCAAAATTAACATCCCTTTTTGGCAGGTTAGACGAGGGCTTGGTGCTGGAGCTCGATGAGCTCGGCAATGCCCTTGTCGCCCAAATCGAGCAGGGCATTGAGGCGCTTGCGGTCGAAAGGCGCCTGCTCGCCAGTGCCCTGGAGCTCGATCATCTCGCCGGTATCGGTGGCGACAAGGTTCATGTCGACCTCGGCGTGACTGTCCTCGGAATAATCCAGGTCGAGCAGGGTGTTGCCGTCGACAACGCCCATGGAAATCGCGGCGACCTGGCCCGTGAGCGGGATGCGCTCGAGCTTACCCGCCTCGACCCACATGGCAAGGGCGTCGTGCAGTGCCACCCAGGCGCCGGTAATGCTCGCCGTTCGTGTGCCGCCGTCTGCCTGAATCACGTCGCAGTCGACGGTAACGGTGTACTCGCCGAGTGCTTTCATATTGACGACGGTGCGCAGGCTGCGACCGATGAGGCGCTCGATTTCCATGGAGCGGCCCTTGCGGTTGGCATGCTCGCGCTTGCAGCGCTTGTCGGTCGATGCCGGCAGCATGGCGTACTCCGCCGTTACCCAACCGGCCTTGGCGCCCTTGCGCCAGCCCGGCACGCCCTCCTCGATGGTGGCAGCGCACAGCACGCGCGTATCGCCAAACTCGGCCAGGCACGAGCCGTGGGCATGCTTCATAACACCACGGGTGAGCTTGACGGGGCGCAGCTCATTGGCGGCACGGCCGTTGGCGCGGTTGACCTGCATGTACTCCATAGAAATATCCTTTCGGCAAAAGAAGGGAACAAGTCTTTGGACGGTAACCCTACATCTATTTCAGCTCATCGATATCGATATGCTCAATGCTCTTGAGCGGCTGGCCAAAGATAAAGCTGCCCGCCACCGCAAACTCGGCAATGTTATCGGACGTCGTTGCAAAACGATGCTGCGGCTCGGCTGCGTCGCCTGCCAGCTGCTCGCGGCGCGTGAGAATATCGGTCAGCTCGCGCGTGGTCTCCTCGGCAGAGCTCACCACGCGCACTCCGGGACCCAGCGCATGGCGAATAGGCCCCACGAGCAGCGGAAAATGCGTGCAGCCGAGCACCACGGTATCGATGCCGTGGTCGCGCAGCGGTTCAACCGTGGCACCGACCAGCGCGCGTACGGCAGGCGTATCAAAGATGTCCTCGTTCTCGAGCCACTGTTCTTGCAGATGCGCGCCCGAGGCGAGCTCGTGCTCAACGACCTCGACAAAGCTCGAGGCAGGGCAGCCGTATACGTCGACGCCGGCATCCAGGTCCTGGATGGCACGCGTGTAAGCGCCTGAGCGAATGGTGAGGTTGGTGGCGAGCACGCCCACCCGGCGCGTGCGGGTGCTGTTGATTGCCGCACGTGCGCCCGGTGCGATCACACCGATGACGGGGACGTCGAGCACCTGCTGGGCCAAACGCAAGGCCGCAGCGGTCGCCGTATTGCAGGCGATGACCATGATCTTGACGTCGTGCTTCGACAGCCAACGGCCCGCCTGCAGTGCAAACGAGCGCACCTCGTCCTCGGTGCGGGTGCCGTAGGGGCAGCGCTTGGTGTCGCCAAAGTAGTAGACGGACTCGTGCGGCAACGCCGTTGCGATGGCGCGTGCAACCGTCAGACCGCCCAGACCAGAATCGAACACGCCAATCGGGCGCGTGTCGCCTGCCGGATTCTCGATATCGGACATTACCTCACCAGATTCTCTCTCGAAAAGATATGGCTCAGCGCGATAGGACCGCACTACGAACGGGCCGCGACGAGCAGCTCTGCCGTTGCCGCCCAGCCATCGACAATCTTGCCGCGCGTGACGTAGGCGTTATCGCAAACATCCAGGAACTCGGGCGCGCCGGCGCTGGTCAAACCGTTCTCGACCAGGCAGAACGTGCCCACGTGGCCAGCCATGTAGAAGTCGGACTCGGAATCGCCGAGCGCCAGCGTCTCCTCACGCTCGATACCCAGGTGCTCGCAGAAACGTGCGATGGCAACGCCCTTGTTGAGACCGGCAGGATTGATGTTAAACGCGCGGCCATCCTCGACGCGTTCGAGCTCGAGCGTCGTCGGCTTGGACAGATGCGTCAGGTGACCGTTGCAAGCCCAGACCAGGCCGCAGCCGGCCTCGTCAAGAATGGCCTGAACCTCGTCGTCGGGCACATCGCCGCGCATGCCGACGGTGACCTCGCGGTACTTGTAGCCAGTCGACATGTCGTTGTGGTACTCGATCTTATGCGGCCAGCGGGCGAGGATCTTCTCGCACACGCCGGTCTGCTCGATCACTTGATGCGGCGTGAGGCCGCAGGCGGGGTCGTAGGGCATATCGCCGGTCAGATACTCCCAATCGTTGGCCTTGAGGTCGTACATGACCAGACCGCCCATCTCGCCGATGTAGGAGTTGAGGCCAAGCACGCGCGCATCCTCGTGGATCATGGTGCGGTTGCGGCCCGAGGTAGGGACCACCTGGATGCCGGCGCGGGCAAGTGCCACGACAGCCTCGACGAGCTTGGTCGAGGGATTGCCGTCGTTGTCGCGCAGCACGCACGAGCCGGGCGCAAGCATGGTGGCGTCCAGGTCGGTAAAGACGTACTTAACCTTGGCAAGACGCTCGCGCATCTCGCCCGAAAGCTCAGCAACGGTCGGCAGGGTATTGTGGGACATGGTCACTCCATTACGTAGAAGGGGCTTCTGGTCTTAGGCGTCGTACGCCGCAAGGGTGCGCTTGAGAATCGAACCGTCGCGCTCACAAGGCTCGGGTCCGTTCTTGCGCAGCATACGCTCTTCCTCGCCCTTACCGGTCACGATGACCACGGCAGGACGGACGGTTTCGCGCACGGCAGTCTCGATAGCGGCAACGCGATCAGTCACGATTTGCCAGTTATCATTTCCCTGCGCTTGAACGTTGCGCGCGATCTCGGCGCAAATATCCTCGACATCCTCGGGGCCGGGGTCATCCTCGGTAATCACGATTCGGTCGGCATACTTGCCAGCGGCGATGCCCATCGTGGTGCGTCGATCGACACCCTTACCACCCGTAGCGCCAAATACAACCGCCAGCTCGCGCTCGGGATAGTTCTCGCGCAAGTCACGCAGGAGCGTCTCGAGGCTCATACCGTTATGTGCAAAATCGACGATGCCCAAGATTTTGCCCGATACGGACGGATAGAGCTCCATGCGGCCGGGAACGAAGACACCCTCAAAGCCGTGGACGATACCCTCTTCGGAAATGCCCAAGGCCTCGGCGCAGGCAATAGCGGCAAGCGCGTTGGACACATTGAACTTAACCGGCGTGGGAATCACAATGTCGCGCGTAAAGCGGGGCGTGCGCACCGTTGCCACCACGCCGCAGTCGCCATTACGAATCGCCAGCGCGAGCACGTCGGCACGCTCGTCGGTCAGGGAGAACGTCACCGTACGTTCGCAACGAGATGCCGCCTCGAGCACACGATCGACCTTATCCATATCGAGATTGACCACGGCAAAACGGCTCTGCGAGAAGATTTTGAGCTTGCTGGCAAAGTAATCCTCGAGCGTCGGATGCTCAATCGGCGAAATGTGATCCTCGCCGATATTGGTAAAGGCGCCGACTTCAAAGGCGATCTTGCCCGTGCGCTCGTATTTGAGGCCCTGGCTCGATGCCTCCATAACCAGCCACGGGGCACCCGCCTCCGCAGCATGCGCGATGCGAGACTGCAGCAGGAAGGATTCGGGGGTCGTCAGTTTGGAAGGGCCTGCCTCGATGCCGTCGTCGAACTCAATGCCCGTATTAAGAGCGGGTCGATGACAGCCCGTAAGCTTGGCCTCGTTGGCGAGAATGCCGCGCAGATAAAAGCTACAGGTCGACTTGCCCTTGGTGCCTGTAAAGGCGCAGACCTTCACCTTACCCGACGGGTGCCCATAAAAGGCATCTGCCACCACGGCGAGCGTGCGACGAATATCACTCACAATCACCGCGGGAAGATCAACATCGTAATCGACCTCGGAAACGTAGGCCACGGCGCCATCGGCGATTGCCGAAAGCAGGTACTCGCGCTTAAACGCACGGCCCTTGCAGACAAACAACGTGCCCGGACGCACCTGGCGCGAGTCATCAGTCGCAAACTCAATGCGCTGGTCGTACGAAGCGCTCGGTCTGGAAACAACAAGGTCATCTTCCTCGAGCAACTCTATATAGCGCATCAGAGTTAGCTTCTCTTGTGTCGGACTCGACATACAAAGACCTCTCTCGCTAAATTCAGCCTTAAAGGGCAAAAGACGTCCCGCGGCAGAAACGATGAAACATTCTGTATTATCAACCATCCTAATATGCCACCTGGCCTTGCGCGCACTGCAGCCTTCTAAAAAATTGCATGGACTGTGCTGTGGGTCAATAAATGGCAACAGTGTCCACCCCGCGTAAAAACAGGGAAATCTGGATGCTGTTCTTTAACATAGCGTTCACAACCACGACCCGCCGCTTCGTCTGAAGATCGGGCCGTGGTTTTTTCGGTTCGCTCGGCGCTTATGCCTTATCACGAAACAAAAGATTGGCATGATAGTAAAGATTATTTGACATCAGCTGCCGCGATCCTTGCGGCAGTACACCTGAGCCGTCAGCAGAAAGGATCTTGCATGTGCGGTTTTGTCGGTTTTACCGGTACAGATGAACAGAGTGAGCTGGTTCTCACGGCCATGATGAATCGCATCATCCACCGTGGTCCCGATATGGGCGGCCGGCATATCGTCGACAACGTTGCCCTTGGCTTCCGTCGTCTTTCGATTCTTGATCTTTCCGAAGCTGGAGCTCAGCCCATGTCGAGCGACGACGGCAAGGTCACGATTGTCTTCAACGGAGAGATCTACAACTTCCAGGAGCTTCGCGCCGAGCTGGAGGCAGCCGGCTACGCCTTCCACTGCAACGCCGATACCGAGGTCCTGGTACACGGCTACGAGGAGTGGGGCGAGGACCTGGTCAACCGCCTGCGCGGCATGTACGCGTTCGTGATTCACGACCAGAACAAGAACAAGCTCTTTGGCGCTCGTGACATCTTTGGTATCAAGCCGTTCTATTATTACCAGGCATCCGATGGCTCGCTGCTGTTTGGCTCCGAGATCAAGAGCTTCCTGGACCATCCCAAGTTTGAGAAGGCTGTCAACCACGACGCGCTGCGCCCCTACCTGACGCTGCAATTCCCCGCCACGGAGGAGACCTTCTTTAAGGGCGTGTTCAAGCTTGCCCCGGCGCATTGCTTTACGTATGACCTGACGACCAACACCATGGACATCAAGCGTTACTGGAGCTGTGACTTCACCGATGACAACTCCAAGACCTTCGAGGAGTACGTTGACGAGTGCGACAAGGTCGTGCACGAAAGCGTCGCCGCGCACCGTATCGCCGATGTTAAGGTGGGCTCGTTCCTTTCTGGCGGCGTTGACTCCAGCTACATTGCCGCCTGCCTCATGCCCGACACCACGTATTCTGTCGGCTTCGATTACAAGAACTTCAACGAGACCAACTACGCTGCCGAGCTTTCCGACAAGCTGGGCATCAAGAACGTGCGCAAGATGATTACCGCCGACGAGTTCTTCGATGCACTGCCCGATATCCAGTATCACATGGACGAGCCGCAATCGAACCTGTCCAGCGTGCCGCTGTACTATCTGGCGCAGATGGCTTCCGAGGAGGTCACCGTCGTCCTTTCGGGCGAGGGCGCCGACGAGCTGTTTGCCGGCTACGAGTGGTACGAGGACACCCCCGAGATGCGCTCCTTTAAGAAGCGCGTGCCGCTCGGCGTACGTCGCGCCCTGGGCTCGCTCGTTCAGCATCTCCCCTACTTTAAGGGCCACAACTTCCTGACGAAATGCGCCGAGGTTCCCGAGCGCTGGTATGTGGGTCAGGCAAAGGTGTTCGATCCCTCCGAGGTCGACGAGGTGCTCAAGCCCGCTTATGACACCGGCAAGAACGCCGCCGAGATGTGCGCCGAGTACTACAAGCAGGTTCCCAACTGCTGCGAGCTTTCCAAGAAACAGTATCTGGATATGAACATGTGGCTGCCGGGCGACATTCTGCTCAAGGCCGATAAGATGTGCATGGCGCATTCTCTGGAGCTTCGCGTACCGTTCCTGGACAAGAAGGTCATGGAGTTTGCCGAGCACATTCCCGCCAACTACCGTGTTAACGAAGAAGGCTGCAAGCTCGTCCTGCGTCACGCCGCCAACCGCACGCTGCCCGACGAGTGGGCAACGCGCAAGAAGGTGGGCTTCCCCGTACCGGTCAAGTTCTGGCTGCGCGAGCAAAAGTACTACGACTACGTAAAGGAATACTTCACCGCACCGTGGGCTGCCGATTTCTTTGACACCGATGCACTCATGAAACTGCTTGACGATCACTTTGAGGGTCGCGCGCTCAACCAGCGCAAGATCTATACCGCGCTGACGTTCCTCATCTGGTACAAGCGCTTCTTTATCGACGAGGACAAGGGCGCCGAAGTCGCCGCGTAAGTTTCGTTATGAATTAGCGGTGAACAGCACGGGGTTTCCGCTATACTCAATCCTTGCGGGCGATTGGCGCAACGGTTAGCGCAGGTGCTTTACACGCACAAGGCTGGGGGTTCGAATCCCTCATCGCCCACCACTGAATTGATAGGCTCCCAGAAATGGGGGCCTTTCGTTTTCGTGCCCAGTGCAGAGGGATTCGAACCCGCAAGGGTGCGGAGCTGAGGAAACGCGAAGCGTTTTCCAGCGCAGCACGCGAGGAGCGAAGCGACGAAGCGAAAGCGGGCGGCGCCAGCCGCACGCGACATCCCTCATCGCCCGCCACAGAATTGTTAGGCCTCCAGCGATGGAGGCCTTTCCTTTTTTCGGGCCCTTTTCATGGGATGCGAACCCATCAGCGAGTCTGCCACAAAGGCCGTGGTCAAAAAATGGCAAAAATGAGTACTGCTACTTTGCTTACAACATATAAAAAGATAGCATTTACTTACGTTACGCAACATGTGTCCATTATAAGGACTAACAGTTGGATTAAAATTGTGTATTCATCGCCATTTCGTCGGTCGCGCGCGCAGACGTGGTGTAAGAGTGTCCTGAGGTCCGTCGCTGCAAGTCCCGATGTTACTCCTTCTTGAGACCGCGCTTCTCGACTATCTCGTCCACTATCTCCCTGGCGCGCCGCCCGAGCGCGCGGCGCCTCCCCTCTGTCGGGGCCGGCCTGTCCGCGGGCTCGGCGAAGCCCTCGGCGGCCGAGGCCTCGGAGAACACGCGCTGCTGGGACCACTGCCCCTCGGTCTCCATGAGGCTCGCGCACGTCAGGCGCAGCATCGACTCCCTCGAGGGGAAGGACTGCACGACCCTGTAGCGGCGCTTGATCTCGCGGTTGGCGCGCTCCTGGACGTTGTTGGTGCGGAGCTTGGCCCAGTGCGCCCTGGGGAAGGCCGTGAACGCCAGCGCGGAGTCCTCGGCCTGCTCGAAGACCTCGCCGGCCCTGGCGGACACCGACGCCACCCAGGGCGCCGCCTCGGCCCACACGCAGCGCGCGAGGTCGGGGTCGTCCTGGTAGACCGCGGCGTGCACGAGGTCCCTGACGGCCGCCTTGGAGTCCTCGGGCCTGCCCGAGCAGGCGCTCTGGAGGTTGCGCTGCAGGTGCGTCACGCAGCGCTGCCAGGCGCAGCCCTGGAACAGGCGCGAGACGGCGGCCACGAGCCCGGCGTGGCTGTCGGAGACCACGAGGCGAACGCCGGCCAGCCCGCGCTCGCGCAGCCCGCCGAGGAATGCCGCCCAGGAGTCCTCGCTCTCGGTGTCGACCACGTCGCAGCCCAGGAAGTGCTTGCGCCCGTCGGCGCCCAGCCCGATCGCGGTCACGACGCCC
>URBM01000005.1 GCA_900545995.1 uncultured Collinsella sp.
CTACACGAGCCTTATCGTCGGCAGCGTCAGATGTGTATAAGAGACAGGTCCGGGGAGTGCCCACGGCATGGCATAGATAAAGCCGTTCATGCCCAAAAAGTCGATGAAGAACTTACCAATGAGGACGTTGGCCACGGGGGCAAACAGGAACGGGATCAGGAAGTACGGGTTGAGGATGATGGGCGCGGCGAACAGCAGCGGCTCGTTGACGGCGAACATCACGGGCACGACAGAGGCTTTGCCGACGGCCTTGAGCTGCTTGGAGCGCATAAAGAGCAGGAAGATGATCGGGACAATGAACGTGGCGCCGGTGCCGCCGAGTTCGCCGATGTAGTTACCGAAGTTTTCGGTCAGGGCGAGGGCGGGGTGACCGCCGGCCTGCAGCGTGGCGAGGTTGGTGGTGATGTTGCCAAACAGCGCGGCGTTGAGGGCAGGCTTAACGACCGAGGGGCCGTGGATGCCCATGAACCAGAACAGCGGGATCATGAACCAGATGAGGGCGAGGCCGGCGTAGGAATCGGCAGCGGCGAACAGCGGGCTCACCAGCGTGGAGATGACGTTGGCAAACGGGACGGCCAAGCAGGTGCGGCAGATAACGTCGATGACGGCGACAAACAGGATGGAGAAGCTGAAGGCGAAGATGTCGCGGAAGTTCTGGGCGATGGCGCCGGGGACTTCTTTGGGCAGCTTGATGGTGATGTCTCGCTTAATGCAGAAGGCATAGATGTTGACCGTGGCAAATGCGGCGACAAAGGAGCTCAGCAGGCCCTTGGTGCCCATGTTGTCGGTAAAGAACACCGAGACATCGGCGCCGTCGATCTTGGCACTCGTCTGGGTAACGGCCAAGATGAGCATAGCGCACATGGCGGCGACCATGGTGCTCGTGGCGTTGATAGCCTTGCCGGCAGGCATGCGGCGGTTCTTGGAGCCGGTCAGCGCGCTTGCGGTGGTGCCGGCGACCATGATGCCCACGACGCCCATCGTGAAGTTGTAAACCTTGTTGCAGAAGTTCACGACGTCGACGTTCCACCAGTCGGGCAGCGTAAAGCCGCCGACCGTGGCGACAACGCCCGGCAGGGTCGAAATAAGCAGGAAGACAGAAGAAGACAGGATAATGGGCATTGCTGCCAAAAAGCCGTCTTTAATGGCCTGAAGGTAGATGTTCTTAGAGACCTTGTCGAAGTACGGCTGACCTTTCTCCAAGAACTTAACGATCGATTCCATAGTTCACGCTCCTCTTTGCATGAAATCTTAATGGCATGGACGTTGAAAACCTATATGGTCTCCCGCTTGCTAAAAGCCCGGGTGCAGGCGGGGCCGGTCCCAGGGGGAGAGAGGGGAGCGGCTGGGTTTGTATCGCATAGGGCCGCTCCCTTCTCGGGGGAAAGCGAGGCGATGCGCTACTGCGCGTCCGCCATAGTGTCGGCGAGCTCCTTGTACCAGAGTGCCGACTGCTTGATGTAGCGTTTTTGCGTGTCGAAGTCGATGTAGAACAGGCCGTAGCGCTTGTTATAGCCATTGGCCCACGAGAACTGGTCCTGCAGGCTCCAGATAAAGTAGCCCTGGACGTCGACGCCCTCGGCGCGCGCCTGGAGCACCTTCTCCATGTGCTGGTCGACAAAGTCGATGCGCTCGGGATCGGCGACGATGCCGTTTGCGTCGGGCTCGGGGTCCTTGTGGCCCAGGCCGTTTTCGGTGATATAGATGACGGGGAGGTTGGGATAGGTGGCGCTGATGTGCTTGAGCGTGTCGTAGAGGCCTTGCGGGTAGATGAGCCAATCCCAGTCGGTGGTGGGGATACCCGGCATATCGACCTGCTGCCCGACGCCCTTAAACTTAAAGCACGAGGTGCCCTTGTCTCCGGTGCCGTTAAAGCTGTTGGTTGACTCGCCATCGTAGGCGGCGATAAACGCCGACTGATAGTAGTTGAGGCCGAACATATCGTTGCGGGGCGCCGCCTTGGCGAGCTCCTCCATGTCGCTGTCCTCAACCGTAAGTGTGGCGTTGTTGGCACGCAGAATCTCGTTGATGAGTGAGAGGGTGCGCGCGGAGTAGTGACCCAGGAAGGCGCCGTCCATGATGAAGTCGGTGTAGAAGGCGTTGTACAGGTCGGCGGCGTGCTGGTCGGCGGGCGAGTCGGTGGCAGGATATGCCGGCGTCAGGACGTTGACCATGCCAATGCGTCCGCCCAGGTGCTCGGTCTCGTCAAGATCCTTATACAGGTTGACGGCGCGGGCGTGGGCAACGAGCTCGTTGTGCTGGCTCTGGATGCCGCTCGTCACATCAAAGTGATGGTTGGGCGGGAAGTTGCCTTGGATGTATTGGGAGTGCGAGAGGCTGATGAGCTCGTTGATGGTGAACCAATTCTTGACCTCGCGGAACTCGCGGAAGCAGAACTCGGCATAGCGCACATAGGCGTCGACGGTCTTGCGGTTGAGCCAGTCGCCCTGGTTGAACAGGGCGGCGGGGGAGTCAAAGTGATGCAGGGACACATAGGGCTCGACGCCATACTTTTTGCAGCAGGCGAACAGCTCGTGGTAGTGCTTAACGCCCTCGGCGAGGGGTTCGGCATCGTCGCCGTTGGGGAAGATGCGGGTCCAGGCGATGGACACACGAATGGCGTTGAGTCCATGCTCGGCAGAAAGGCGGATATCCTCCTCGTAGCGGTTGTAGAAATCACTGGCCGGGTCGGGCAAAAAGCGACCCTGGGCGACAAGGTAATCGTCCCACATGGTCTTACCCTTGCCTGCCACCTTCGTGGAACCTTCCGTTTGGTACGCGGCGGTTGCGGCGCCCCAAACAAAGCCCTTCGGCAGCTGCTGTACGCGGTTTAGCAAAGACATATGCATACACCCTCTCGTCTCGCTGTTCGATATTGTGCGTTTGCGCTCAGGAGGCTCCCTGGTTAGCGTTCAGCGGTGAAAAAGCCCGATAAACACTATCTTAAAATGATTAGAACCAAAATGAGCACGTGAACATTTGACAATGAGCACGTTAACATCCGGCTGGGATGTATAGAAACAAAACAACTTCAAACAGCCGCGAACGGTTGTATTTGTTCGGTAAGCGGTTTTGATTGACAGAAGTTTTCATGTTGTGGTATATGGCTCGGATATCATGAGCACGTTATCAATGTATGTACGATGCGCCATGGGCGCGGGGAATAGTTGGGAAGCAGGTTAGCGTGGAAGGCATGGATCAGCAGACAAGGAATGGTCGTTCGGCGAGCGCGGCAGAGGTTGCGGCGCTCGCTGGCGTGAGCCGCCAGACTGTGTCTCGCGTGGTCAACGGTATGCCCAACGTGACGGAAAAGACGCGCAAGCGTGTGCTGGCCGCCATGGAAGAGCTGGGCTTTCGTCCCAATTTTGCTGGAGCGGCGTTGCGCGGCGGGTCGTATCGTTCTATTGGCCTGTGCATGTACAACATCACACGTGTCGGTAACCTGGCGACGCTCGAGGGTATCATGCAAGCGGCGCGCGAGCACGATTTTGCCGTCACTATGATCGAGATGGGCGGCGACAAGCCCTATGCACTTGCCGATGCCTCGCGCCGCATGGTCGAGCGACCCGTCGACGGCATGATTCTCAACATGAACCGCATGGCTCCCGATTTTGAGGAGTTTGTTCCCCAGCCGGGAGTGCGAACGGTCATCCTGTCCATGTATGCGCATCCGCGCTGCACGACGATCGACTCCGACCAGTATGGTTCGTGCGAGCTGTTGACCAATTATCTGCTGGAACATGGTCACTCGAATATGCGGTTTGTGGCGGGTCCGGAAAACTCGATTTCCTCGCGTTTTCGTGAGGCCGGTTGGCGCGATACGCTGGGTCGTGCTCATGTCGATGCCGCTCCGATGCTGCGTGGCGATTGGAGTGCGGACAGTGGGTACGCCATGGGCGAGCGGATTGCGGCCGAGGTGCTTGCCGGCGGGTCGCAGGCGCCGACTGCCGTGCTTGCGGCAAATGACCAGATGGCGCTGGGCGTTATCGCCGCGCTCGAGAACGCGGGCCTGTCCGTGCCCGACGACGTGAGCGTGGTTGGTATCGACGACGCACTCGAGGGACTTGTTCCTCACAATCGGCTGACGACGCTGCGATTTGATTTGCGCGGTGTCGGTAAGCTTGCGTTTGAGGCGGCGATTGGAGAGAGCTCGTCTATCGAGGCGATTCATGTGCCGAGCACGCTGGTCGAACGCTCGACTGTTAGGGACATACGGGGTTAGGTCCTACTCCGTTTGTCTCGATTTGTAACAGGTAGACGGTCAAAAGCGGGCTACGTGTTACAGATTTAGATTCTTCGGAAAGAGCAATCCTGTTCGTCTCAATCTGTAACAGCTAGGACCCAAAAACTCGGCTAGATGTTACAGATTGAGACAAACGGACCCCGAACCGCCCAAAAAGACCGGAGGCGGCGCGCCGTGTGACGTGCCACCCCCGGTTGAGAAATGGGGACAGGTTATGTGGGCGGGTAACCCCGCAAGCCGCTAGTCCAGACGACGGGTTTGCGCCACGTGCTTATACCAGTATGCGCTTGCCTTGGGCGTGCGCTTCTGGGTTTCAAAGTCAACGTAGAAGAAGCCGTAACGCTTGTTGTAGCCATTGGTCCAGGAAAACTGATCCTGCAGGCTCCACAGGAAGTAGCCGCCCACGTTGACGCCCACCTCCATGGCCTTGAGCAACCAGCGTAGGTGCTGCTCGATGTAGTCGATGCGCGGCTGGTCGTCCACAAAACCGTCCTTGTAGGGGTCCTTGTAGCCCATGCCGTTCTCGGTGATGAAGATCTGCTTGTAGTTGGGGTAGCGCTGCTTAATGTAGACGAGCAGATCGAACAGGCCCTCGGGATAGATGATCCAGTCCCAGTCGGTGGTGGGGATGCCAGGCTTGTTCACATGCTCGCCAATGCCCTTGACGCGCCAGCGGCCGGTGCCCTTCTCTCCCGTACCGTTGTGGTGCAGGTCGTTCTCGCCATCGTAAGCCTTCAAGAAGCGGCACTGATAGTTGTTAACGCCCAGGTAGTCGTTGTAGAGCGCGGCTTCGCGCATAATCTCGAGGTCCTCGTCCAAGATCTCGATGGTGCCGCCCGAGACGGCGGCCAGGCGGTTGGCGCACTCGAGGGTGTTGGGCGCGTAGTCGCCGCGGAAGGTGGCGTCGAGCAAAAACTGGTTTTGCAGCACGTGCTCGTTGTTGGCGGCTTTGATGTCGGCGGGGTCGTTTTCGTTGAGCGGGTACTTGAACTCCAACGACTGAATGACGCCGATCTTGCCCTTAAAACCGCCGTTGTGGAAGGCCAGCACGGCCTTGGCGTGGGCGAGCATCATGTTGTGCTCGCACTGGAAGGCCTCGGCAAGATGCGCCTTGACGCCACCGGGGAAGGTGCCCTCGATGTAGGTGTTGGAGGCGTCGGCCCAGATTTCGTTAAAGGTGAACCAGTAGGTCACCTGGTCGGCGTACTCCTTAAAGCAGAAGGTGGCAAAGTCCACAAAGGCATCGATGGTCTCGCGGTTGAGGAAGTCGCCCTTCTCAAAGAGGGCAAGCGGCGTGTCGAAGTGATGCAGCGTGACAAACGGCTCAACGTGGTGCTTGTGGCACTCGGCGAAGAGATCGTGATAGAACTGCACGCCCTCGGGGTTGATTTCGCCGGTGCCGTTGGGGAAGATGCGGCTCCAGGCGATGGAGAGGCGAATGCCGTTGATGCCGAACTCCTCGCACAGCTCCAGATCGACGGGGTACTGGTTGTAGAAGTCCGAAGCGGGATCGGGGGAGAAGCGCCCCTGGGCCTCCAGGAAGTCGTCCCAGGCGACTTTGCCCTTACCGTGAGTGCGGGTCTCGCCCTCTACCTGGTAGGCAGCAGTGGCGCCGCCAAAGACAAAGTCCTCGGGAAACTGCGCGGGTGGGTTGGTGACGCTAGCAGGGTTAACGGACATGATGATCCAATCGTCTAAATCGAAGGGCCAGTCGGTCTTGGATGGTCGGCTGGCCCTGAGCGTTACTTACTTCGAAAGCTGCTCACTCACGAAGGCGAGAGACTTGTCACCGTTCTGGGAGAGCTCGATGTACTGCTTGCCGCGGCAGGCTACGCACTTGTTGCCCACGCGCTCGCAGTCCTTCTGCAGGTCGGTCAGGTAGCTTGCGGCCTGCGGGGCCAGGACGACCAGGTCAAAGTCGGGGAGCATGTCCACGTGGTTGCCATAGGCCTCGGCAGCGGTCTCAAGATTGATGCCGCGCTCTTTGGCGGCCTTGGCCAGCGCGTTGGCGAGCAGGCCCGAGGTGCCGCCACCCTGGCAGAGCACGAGCACGCGCTTGCCGTTGAGGTCGCTGGCGGTCGTTGCCTCAACGGCGACAGCGGCGGGAGCATCGGTCTTTACAGCCTCGGCAGCGGCGCCGGCGGCAACGCTCTTGGCATCGGCCTTGCCCTGGAAGGCGTCGTTGAGCTTGGCAGCCTTCTCGGCGTTCTTGGCGGCGAGCTCCTCCTGGGAGATCTCGGCCTCCTCGGCGCACTTCTGGGCGTCATAGGCGCGGAAGAACGGATAGTACAGAGCGAAGTCGACGACCAAGATAAGGGCGAGCATCACAAAGGCGAGCGGCTGGAAGCCCAGGCCCATGATGGTGCCGATGGGGCCGGGGACGGTCCAAGGCAGGGTGTACATAAAGCCGTTCATGCCCAAGAAGTCGATAAAGATCTTGAGGATCCAGATGTTGGCGATCGGGGCAAAGACAAACGGGACAAAGAAGACGGGGTTGAGCACGATGGGCGCAGCGAACAGCAGCGGTTCGTTGACAGCGAAGCAGACGGGGACGATGGCGGCCTTACCGACGGCGCGCATCTCCTGAGACTTGGCCAGGAAGCAGAACATAAAGACCAGGACGAGCGTGGCGCCGGTGCCGCCCATGCAGACGACGAAGTACTGGGCACCCTGGGTCAGGACAGCGGAAGCGTGCTGACCGGCCTGGAACGCAGCCAGGTTGTCGGTCATGTTGGCAACGAGGGCGGCGGCGATGGCGGGCTCGACGATCGAGGGGCCGTGGACGCCCACGAACCAGAAGAGGCTCATGGCGCCGTAGATCACAGCGAGGCCGATGTAGCCGTCGGCAGCGGTGAACAGGGGCTGGAACACCTGGATGACGCCCTGGGCAAAGCAGAAGCCAAAAGCAGCGCGGAAGACGATGTCAAAGACCCAAAAGACGGTGATGCAGACGGAGAAGGGGATGATGTCCTTAAAGGTCTGCGAGATGTTGGGCGGAACCTGCTCGGGCATCTTGACGGTGATGTTGCGCTTAATAAAGAACTTGTAGATGATGCCGGTCACAAACGCAGCGATAAAGGCGGTCAGCAGGCCTTTGGAACCAAGGTAGGTGGTGTTGAAGCCGCTGGCAGTGTCCGTGGCGATCGTGTCGCTCGAAAGGAGCAAGAAGCCGATGATGGCCGCGCACATGCACGAGATGAAGTTGATCTGGTTGTTCTTGGGCAGATCGCGGTTCTGAGCGTCGGCGAAGTGCTTGGCTGTGGTGGCAGCGCAGGCGATAGCCAGGATGCCCATGGAGTAGTTGTAGCACTTCCACAGGGCGTTGTTGATGTCATCGGGCCAGTAGAAACCCCAGATGTTGGGGACCGAGGCTACCAGGCAAAAGATGGACGAGAAGATGATGATGGGGATGACGGAGATAAAGCCGTCGCGGATCGCCTTGAGGTACTTATTGCGGGCGATCGCGTTGAAAAAGGGCTGGCCCTTTTCGATGGTGGCGATGAGTTGCTCCATGCAATGCTCCTAAGAGTCGGTGGGTTAGCAACGATGGTAGCTTTTGGCGTTCGGTTGCCAAAATGTTGACGTTGCCATTTTGTGACACAAAAAAAGACGCGAACCGGTGGTTCCTGTGCCTGCGAACCGTCGATTCCTTACGCGTAAACGTTTGAGCCGCCCGGTGGCTCTGTGTTTGCACAATGGCAACGTTAACATTTGGGCACCAAAAGCCGTTTGGGGAAGCAAAAATGTCGGTGAACGGTAGGTTTTGGGTGGTGAGCGTATGGTGGGGGAGGCGTTGGATATACTTGAAGGCGTTTCATTTGAATGCGCAGGGTGCCACCAATGGCATCGTTGACATAGAAAGATCAATCTATGGCCGCTGTTAAAAAATCGGTATCCGTCAAAGACGTAGCGCGCCTCGCGGGCGTCTCGGAGCAGACGGTCTCGCGCACCGTGCACGATTCGCCCAGCGTGCGCCCCGAGACCAAGGAACGCGTGCGTGCCGCCATGCGCGAGCTGGGGTATCGCCCCAATTTTGCCGGTCGATCGCTGCGCCGTGGCAGGTTTAAGACCGTCGGCGTCGCCATGTTCAACATTACCGGTACCGGCAACCTCGACCGTATGGAGGGCTTTGCCGCTGCGGCCGACAAACATGGCTATGCCATCACCCTCACTAAAGTAGACGGGCATCCGTATACCCTCGAGAGCGCATCGTCACGCATGAGCGCGCTGCCGGTAGACGGTATGGTCGTGATCATGAACCGCATGCCGGCAGACTTTGGCACTTTTGAGCCGCTGCCCGGTATGCAGACGGTGCTCGTTACCATGCTGGAGCACCCGCTCTGTTCAACGGTCGATAACGACCAGTTCGATTGCTCGCGTCAAGTTGTCGAGTACTTGCTGGGGCGGGGGCACAAGACTGTGCACTTTATCTCATGCCCCGAGCGCTCGCTTTCGGGCATGCGGCGCGAGGAAGGCTGGCGCGAGACATTGCGCGCGCATGGCATTGAGCCCCCGCAGCTCGTGCGCGGCGACTGGACGGCACAGAGCGGATATGCCGCAGGCCAGGCTCTGGCGGATGATCCGACCTGTACTGCCATCTATGCCTCCAACGACGCTATGGCCTACGGCTGCATTCGCGGGCTCGAGTCGCGCGGAAAGCGCGTGCCCGAGGACGTGAGCGTGGTGGGCGTTGACGACAGCCTGGGCGAGATCGTGCCCGATCGTCGTCTGACCACGGTGTGCTTTAACAACAAGCGCGTCGGCATGTGGGCGGTCGACAAGATTGCCGGCGCTGATGGGGGTGCGTCTGGCGTGGAGCACATGCTGATCCCCGGTGTGCTCGTCGAGGGCGATACGGTACGCGATTGGCGCTAGGGCGCGGGTCTGTTTGGGTTGCCGCTAATTGTGTTCGATATTGTTTAAATTGGTTTAAAAACCGTTCACGGGCAAAAATTGACCGTTCATAGCTTGAAATTACGTTTTGCGCTGTTCTTTTTTGTTTGAATGTTAATGTTTCTGCCATACAGAACGCAGCGCGTATGCCCGGACGCGATGCTCTCCATTGGTTCATATGTGAAAGGAACGCAATATGGCAACCAAAGAAGAAATCTCGATGGTTGGATTCGAGATTGTCGCATACGCAGGTGACGCCCAGACAGATCTGCTTGCAGCGCTCGATGCTGCTCGCGAGGGTGACTTTGAGAAGGCCGAACAGCTGCACAAGGATGCCAGCGATGCACTTATCGGCGCCCACGACACGCAGACCAAGCTGCTTTCGCAGGAGGCCGGTGGTGGCGAGATGGAGATGACCTTCATCATGGCCCACGCTCAGGATACCCTCATGACTACCATGATTCTGGAGAAGCAGACCCGCTTTACCATCGACGCCTACAAGCGCATTGCCGAGCTCGAGGCCAAGCTCGCCTAACCCTTTTTGCGCAACTCAGTTCCCTTCCAAAAGCCCTGCCGTTACCCGCGGCAGGGCTTTTTCTGTTCTCCTTCAAGTTGCGGTGAAATAGGGACTGAATAGGGGCCGACGGGCGCAAAACAATCCCTATTCCACCGCAACTCATCCGGAGATAGTCATTGGGGACAGTCTTGGTGCGCTCTGTTCGTCTTCCCGTTCGTTTTTTGTTCGGTGGGTATACTTCCTTTCGCATTAAACGCCGGACTGAGGAGGTATCCAAATGCCGGGTAACGGGTCAATACAAAAAAGAGACGCGCGCGAGATGGCTCATGGGCGTCCTGTCCAGATAACCGAGCACACGACGGTAACCGAGCTGCAGCCCAGCCTGTCCGATGTCGTGTGCGCAAACAAAAAGCTGCAGATTGGCTTTATCGTTGCGCTCGTGGTACTGGCGCTGTTGTCGGGCTTTGTGGCTCGTCCGCATTTCGCCGATACCAAGACTTGGGACTCCACCATCGAGGTCATCGATCAAAAGAAGGGCAACGTTTTGGCGCTCACGACCTCGTGCGTGGCGCTGTCTGCGGGCATTACCGCGCTGCCGGGTGATACGGGAACGCCAGTCGCCGAGCAACTCGCACAGCTTTCTGGAAACTTAGGCATCGTACTTGCCGTGCTCTATCTTGAGAAATATCTGCTGACCATTTTGTGGTCGGTTGGCCTAGGCATCCTGATCCCGTTTGCGCTGGTGCTCTTCGCGATCTCACTTGGCGTTCATGGGCGCTGGATTACGAGCGCCGTCCTGCGCCGCGTGGCGACTCGCGTGCTGGTGGTCGCCATGATCGGAATGGCCTTGGTGCCTGCAAGCGTATGGGTGTCGCAAAAGGTCGACGAAACGTATCGAGTGAGCATCGAGGCGGCCGAGCAAAAGGCGGCCGACGCTGCGGGTGCGGCAGATAGCGACAGCTCCAAAGCAAGCAAGAAAAAGACCGAGTCCACAGAGTCCAAGAATGTGCTTGAGCAGCTTGCCGATGGCGCCTCGAGCCTGGTCACGTCGGTAACCAGTGGTGCCAAGCAGATGACCGATGAAATTGTGCAGCAGGTGACCGATCTGATCGAAGGCGTCATCGTGATGATCGTGACCTCGTGCGTTATCCCATTGCTGGTGCTCGCAGCGTTTTTGTGGCTGGGGCACACGTTGCTGGGAATCGATATTTCCGGTCCAGCGAGCTATTTGACGGGCCGTTTTCTGAGTACTCCATCCAAGCACACCAAAAAGGGTGGGCAGTCCGAGTAACTAAAACAGCTGTATATACCGGGGCATACCGCCGAAGGGCGGCCGAGATGCGTTCTCGGCCGCCCTTTTTGTTTGTTGAATACGTGGCAGGTTGGGCTTTTCCCAATCCCAAGCGGTCAGCAATCATCCGCGAGCGGTATTTGTTCAAAAAAGAACAGAGATAAACAAATAATTGTTGCAGTCGATGTTCGAATGTGTTCAAATAAACATGAACAGTGAAGAACCGCATATTCAGATGCCCGGACCTGAACGCGATTCAACACTTCCAAACAGAAACTACGCACCTGCGTATCTCTCAAGGAGGATGTCATGAGGGTTGTAATCGCTTCCGATGCCGACGGTATGTCGATGAAGGAGTCCATCAAGGAGATGCTCATCGCCGACGGTCACGAGGTCGTCGACTATTCCGAGACCCCTGCCGCGGACTTTGTCGATTCCGCGACCGCCGTTGCCAAGGACTTGCTGGAGCACAAGGATTCCCAGGGCTTTGCATTCGACAAGTACGGCGTCGGCTCCTATATGGCCGCCGTCAAGATCAAGGGTATGGTCGTCGCTAACATTTCCGACGAGCGTTCCGCCTACATGACCCGCGAGCACAACGGTTCGCGCATGGTCACCATGGGCCCGGGCGTTGTGGGCACCGAGGTCGCCAAGAAGATTGCCCGCGAGTTCCTGCGTGCCAAGTACGCCGGCGGTCGTCACCAGATCCGTGTCGACATGCTTAACAAGATGGCCTAACGAGAGCCACCGAGAACTCGAACTTCTATCTCAACTTGTGAATTCAGACGAAAGGACGTTCTGATGAAGAAGACCATCGCAATCGGTTGTGACCATATCGTTACGGACGAGAAGATCTACCTGGCCGACCGCCTGGAGCAGGCTGGCTACAAGGTGCTCGACTGCGGCACCTACAGCCACACCCGCACCCACTACCCCATCTACGGCAAGCGTGTCGGCGAGGCTGTTGCCAGCGGCAAGGCCGACTTTGGCGTGGCCCTGTGCGGCACCGGCATCGGCATCACCAACGCCGTCAACAAGGTTCCCGGCGCCCGCTGCGCCCTGGTTCGCGACATGACCTCTGCCCTCTATGCCCGTCGCGAGCTCAATGCCAACATCGTGGGCTTTGGCGGCAAGATTACCGGCGAGTTCCTGATGGCCGATATCATGCTTGCCTTCCTGGAGGAGCCCTACGAGAAGACTCCCGAGCACGATGCTCTGATCGCCAAGATCGATGCCTGCAACAAGGCTGACGCCGAGGCTCAGGCTGACCCGCGCTTCTTTGACGAGTTCCTCGAGAAGTGGGACCGCGGCGAGTACCATGATTAGCGGGTATCCGGCGTAATTAACTAGTCCGTTGACGGCTCGCGTTTCTGTGAGGGGGCGCGGGCCGGTTTTCTATCAGCCCTATTGACTTGGCGGGCTGTCGTAAGAAAGGGAAGGCTCCTATGGAGTTTGTTCTTGATAACGGTTCTATCCGCGTAGCACTGAGCACGGCGGGCGGGTCGTTCACTTCTATTACGGCCAACGGCCGTGAGTACCTGTGGCAGGGTGATCCGGCGGTCTGGTCGGGCCAGGCACCCATTTGCTTCCCGATCTGCGGTGGTCTTCGTGACGGTCACGCAATGACCATGGGTGGCCGCGAGGTCAAGCTCGCCCGCCACGGCTTTGCGCGCAAACAGGAGTGGAAACTCGAGGAACAGAGCGACAACATGGTTGCGCTGAGCTTAAGCTCTGCCGACCATGCCGAGTTGCTCGAGCAGTACCCGTATCCGTTTAAGATCGTTGCTCGTTACACGATCGATTCGGAAAAGGTGGCCGTGTCGTACGAGGTGACCAATGAGGGCACCGAGGACATGCCGTTCTTTGTGGGCGGTCACCCCGGCTTTAAGTGCCCGCTCGACGAGGGCGAATCCTATGACGATTATGAGCTCCGTTTTGAGCAGCGTGAGGCCACCGAGCTCTGTACTGCCGTTCCCTCGACGGGCCTGATTGATGTTGAGCATCGCAGCAAGAACCCCATGATCGGCCAGAACCTGCCGCTTACCCACGAACTCTTTGACTTCGCGGAGACCATCTTTGACGTGCTCGAGAGCCGCGTGGTTACGTTGACCAAGAAAACCGAGGACAAGGGCGTGCGCCTGACGTTCC
This sequence comes from uncultured Collinsella sp., assembly GCA_900545995.1. Lineage (GTDB taxonomy): Bacteria > Actinomycetota > Coriobacteriia > Coriobacteriales > Coriobacteriaceae > Collinsella. The sequence continues at coordinate 13,093 of URBM01000005.1, forward strand.
CCGATATGCCGTACCTGATTGTGTGGAGCAAGCCCGAGGGTGACTTTGTGGCCGTGGAACCGTGGGGCGGCCTGTCCACCTGCTCCGACGAGGACGATATTCTGGAGCACAAGCGCGGCTGCCTGGTGGCCAAGCCGGGGGAGACCGTCACCCGCGGCTTTGAGATCGAGATCCTTTAACGAGCTATCGTATGTTTGGGGCCGCGCGTGCCGTGCCCCGGAAACAGGAGTTCAATATGATTCTGACCGTTACCATGAACCCGTCGATTGATACCCGTTACCAGCTCGACAAACTGGTCATCGACGATGTTAACCGCGTAACGCCCGAAAAGACCGCCGGCGGTAAGGGCCTCAACGTGAGCCGCGTGCTTCTGCAGCTGGGCGACGACGTGCTCGCGACCGGTCTGCTGGGTGGCCACATGGGTGCCTATATGGCCGAGCTTATGGATGCCGATGGCGTTAAAAACGACTTTGTGCCCATTGCCGGCGAGACGCGCATTTGCCTGAACATCCTGCACGAGGGCAATCAGACCGAGCTTTTGGAGAGCGGTCCGCAGATTGCTCCCGCCGAGCTCGAGGCCTTTACGGCCAAGTTTGCCGAGCTCGCGGCGAAGGCGGATGTCGTGACGCTTTCGGGCTCGCTGCCGCGCGGTGTCGATGCCGGCTACTACGCCGAGCTGGTCAAGATTGCCGAGGAGGCGGGCGCCAAGGTGCTGCTCGATACCTCGGGCGCTTCACTGGAGGCAGCGCTGGAGTCCGACGCCAAGCCCGAGCTCGTGAAGCCCAACCTGACCGAGATCAATGGCCTGCTGGGCGCGTCCTTTACGACCGACGATGTCGATGCCCTGCGCGAGGCGCTTGCCGCCGATGGTCGCTTTGCCGGTATTCCCTGGGTTGTCGTCTCGATGGGCGCCGCAGGCTCGGTGGGCTTCCATGAGGGTCGTGCGTTCCGCGCCAAGACGCCCGCGATTGCCGCTGTGAACGCGACGGGTTCCGGCGACTCGACCATCGCCGGCTTTGCGCATGCTATTGCTGCCAGCGCCGACGATATCACCGTACTTAAGACTGCCAATACCTGCGGCAAGCTCAACGCCATGGATCCCAAGACCGGTCACCTGGTCATGGATCGCTGGGACGAGGTCTACGACAGCGTTGAGGTCACGGAGCTTTAGGGTTACGGCGTTTTACAAACGCCGTAACCGGCCGACGCTGCGCGGGCCGCATTTGGACAATCTGACGTTCAACTTCAAGGGCGCGACCAGAAGGTCAGCGCCCTTTCGTTTCACGTCACCTTGTCTCAAATGCGGCCCGCTCGCTGCCGTTGCCAAAACATCGGCGTTGCCTTGCTTCGGGAATGCGGCAGATAGAGACGTTCCTTTTTTGCCGGCAGTTTGGGACACTCCTTACGGGGCACCCCCTCCACAGCGCCTATGCCAGCTTGTCGATTTGCCCAATCTCCCAGAGCGGAATATTGACGAGCGTGCCTTCGTCTCTATATGCCGCTAACGATGTTCTCACGCAGCGCTCGAGCTTGAACTTCTCGCAGGCAATCCTCAGGCTCTTTGCTTTGAGATTCTCTGCCGCCTTGACCTCGAGCGGAAGCACGGTCCCCGCATGGTCGACAGCAAAGTCAGTCTCTGCATTGCCGGAGGAGGATGACCAATACGCGGGAGTATTGCCTTGGAGCAAAAGCTCCTGTGCGACGTATTGCTCGGTCAGCGAGCCTTTGAACTCCGTAAAAACAGCGGGCCCGTTCAGAACAATGGCTGGCGTGAGGCCGGAGAGTGCTCCGAGGATGCCGGTGTCGATGCAAAACAGCTTGAAGCCCGAGAGATCCTCGTAGCTTGTGAGCGGTGCTCTTAGGGCGGAAACACGTGGTACCTTATGAACGATTCCATAGTCCATGAGCCACTGGAGGCTTTCCTCAAAATCGCGTGCGCGCGCCCCGGGACGAAGCGCGCCGTAGACGAACTTCTTGTTTTCCTTTGCGAGCTGGCCGGGAAGGGATTTCCAAACCAGCCTCATGCGCTCGACGATGCGGGCTGGCGCATGCTTGCCAAAATCGGATTCGTAAGCTTCGATGATTTGCTGCTGGAGCCTGCGGGCTTCGATGAAATCGTGGGAGGCGGCGAAAGCGGAGACAACTTCTGGCATGCCACCGACGACGAGGTATTCCTTGAGCAGGCGCTCGAGCTTTTCGGAAACGTTTGCCAGCAGGTCCATGTCTGCGGCAAGAATGGCATCTGCGAGCGGATCGCCATCGACGGCACGAACGAACTCGGCAAACCCCATGGGGCGCATGGTGAGCTGGTCGATCTTGCCGACGGGGAACGACTCGTTTTCGCGTCGGAGCGCGAGCCCCATATAGGAGCCGGCTGCCACGATATGGTATTCCGGCGCCAGCTCGTTGAAGTATTTGAGCGAGGTGATGCCACGCGGTGCCTCTTGGATTTCGTCGAAGATGATGAGCGTGTCTGTCGGCGTTATGGTCTGGCCACGCAGGAGCTCTATCTGGGAGATGATGCGTTTGGGGTCAAGGCTTCCGTCGAACAGCGAACGTGCGCCCGGTTCGAGCATAAAGTCAAAACGGATGACGTTTTGATACTGCTGGCCTGCGAATTCGTTGAGAAGCCAGGTTTTTCCCGTCTGGCGGGCCCCCTTAAGCAGGAGGGGCTTGCGGTTTGACCTAGATTTCCAAGCGATGAGTTCGTCCATTAGCTGTCGCTGCATACTGCCCCCTAACGATCATGGTTAGTATAAGACCGTCTTGGTCTTTCCATCGAAAAATGTGGGAGTAAACCACGTTTTTCCATCGAATAATGTGGGAGGTAACCACGTTTTTCCATCGAATAATGTGGGGTTTAGGTCGGCACCTGGGGCGCTCCTTCTCTGCCGGCAGTTTGGAACACTCCTTGTTTTGGTGCAAATTAGCTACCCTTGCATCAGAAAACGGCGCCCGCCGGCGATGTTGCCGGCGGGCGCCGTTGTCGTGTAGGCGCTATTTGTTAAGTGCGTGCGTTCGAGCTCGCGTGCTACAGCGAGTCGATAAAGCGCTGCTGGGCGGCGCGTCCTGCCTCGTCCCATTTAAAGACGCCGGCGTTGTCGAGCACGTGGCCAAACACCACGCCCACCTCCTCGTGCAGGATATCGATGGCGTTGTCGGTCGTAAGTTCATCGGCGCGGCGAGCAAAGACGTCCTCGGCCCACGCGGCGTGGCTGCGGCAAAGGTCGTCGCCCTCGAGCGCGCCAGCAAGGTCGTAGCTGGCATCGGCCTTGGCTGCCAGCAAGTGCTCGCGGACGGCGCCGAGCTCGGGAACCAAGCGCGGCGGCAAAATGGCCAGGCCCATGACCTCGATCAGGCCGATGTTCTCCTTCTTAATATGGTGGTACTCGGCATGCGGGTGGAAAACGCCCAGCGGGTGCTCGTCGGTCGTGATGTTGCAGCGAAGCGCCAGGTAGGCCTCGTAGATTTTGCCGCCGGCGTTGCCGCGGGAGTCGACGCGGCGGATGACGGGCGTCACGGTGTTGTGCGCCACGCCGTCGGCAGTGTGCGCGATGACGCCCACGGACTCATCGGTCCACTCACGCCAGGCGAGGATAATCTTTTCGGCAGCATCGAGCAGCTGGGCTCGGTCGTGCGAGCGCAGACGCAGCACCGAGAGCGGCCACTGCAGCACAGTGCCGCTGACCTGGTCAAAGCCGGGCACGCTAAACTGCGAGACCTCGGTGGCATGCATCATGGGGAACTCGTGCGCGCCGCCCTGGAAGTGGTCGTGCGACAGAATCGAACCGCCCACGATGGGCAGGTCGGCATTGGAGCCTATAAAGTAGTGCGGGAACAGGTCCACAAAATCGAGCAGGCACGTCAGGCCCTTGCGGTCAACGTGCATCGGACGATGCTCGGAGCTCATGGCAATGCAGTGCTCGTTAAAGTACGCGTACGGGCTGTATTGGAAGCCCCAGCGCTCGCCGTCGAGCTTAATGGGGATAACGCGCAGATTCTGGCGGGCGGGATGGGCGCCGCCGTCGGCTGCAGCGGAGCGTCCGGGATAGCCTTCGTTTTCGATGCAGAGCTGGCAGGCGGGATACTTCTCGCCCGTGTTTTTGGCGGCGCCGGCCGCGGCAATATCGCGCGGGTCCTTTTCGGGCTTTGACAGGTTGATGGTAATCTCGAGGTCGCCCCAGTTGGTGGGGGTGCTCCATTTGATGTTGCGTGCGATGGCGGCGCGGCGCACATAGCCGGCGTCGCAGCACAGGCCGTAGAACCAGTCGGTTGCGGCACGGGGCTCGTTGACGCCCATACGTCCGTTGAACTCCTCGTTTACAACCGAAGGCCTCGGCATGAGCGCGCCCATGATGCGCATGGCGATGCGGTCGCGGCCCGATGCCGTGTCCTTGGCGGCACCGTTGGCAACGGCAGCCTCGGAAAGCGCGGCAAGTGTGCCTTCAAGGTCAAAGTTGGGCAGGGTGTCGGGGTGCAAGAGCGAGAGTTTCTCGACCTGGAGCGCCCAGGCCATGTCGAGCGCCGGGCCCGTAGCACCGATGCACTCGAGAATGGTGTTATACGCCCAGATGCGATCGTCCTGGCCGATCATCGATCGGTGGATAGCGTACTCGATTAGGTTCTGCGCGGCCTCGCGCACGTCAGTCATTACAGCCATGCCGCGTAAGCCCCCTTGTCAGAAATCGCGTAGTGGCGGGCAGATCCCTCGCCCAGCCAGCCGTTCATCTTGGCAATGAAGGTGTCGACCAGGTCGAGCGGAACGAAGGCCTGAATGGTGCCGCCAAAGCCACCGCCGTGGATGCGGACGGCGCCGCGGCCGTCGAGCACGTGCTCGGCCAGCGCCAGAGCATACATGGAGGGCTGCTCGGAGCCCAGCTTGGCAACGACATTCTGCAGGTACATGGCAGAGCTGGCGCCGGACTCGCGCGTCAGGACCAGGAACTGGTCGATGTCGCCGGCGTTAAGAGCCGCCCAGCGCTTGTCGACCAGGCCGTTCTCGTACCAGTAGTGAACGGCGCGCAGGCAGGCGCGGTCGCCCAGCTTGGCGCGCAGCTCGGGCAGCTTGGCGTCAAAGTCGGCAACGTCCACCTCGCACAGGCGCGCCTTGCCAAACTCGGCGGCAACATCCTGCATCTCGCGCGGCACGGCGGCATAGTCGTCGGTGGCTGCCACGTGGTCGGCGCCCACCTTAACGAGCACGAGCGCATAGCCGTGATCCTCAAAGTTGAGCTCGAGCTTCTGAGTTTTAGGCTGAGCCTGGTCCTCAAAGTCCATGTAGGCAAGGCCGCCCAGGCACACGGCGGCCTGATCCATCAGGCCGCAGGGCTTGCCGTAGTAGTTGTTCTCGGTGCGCTGGCTCATCTGCGCGAGCGCGACGGGCTCAATGGCGGGTGCGCCCCAGAGCGTCTCCATGGCGCGACCGTATGCGGCCTCGACGGCAGCGGAGCTGGAAAGGCCACCGCCCGAGGGGACGGAGCAGGTGAAGGCAAAGTCGAAGCCGTGGGGCTCAGCGCCCAGAGTTGCGACCTCGTGGGCCATGCCGCGGACGAGGCTCGCGGACGTGCCCTTCTCGGACTCCTGAACATCCAGCGTGTCGAGCGTAATCTCAAAGCTGGGGTAGCCCTCGTCGGCAACGCGGACCTTGTTGGTATCGGTCGCCACGGCAATGCCGTCGACGGCGACATCGAGCGAGCCGGCGATAACGTGGCCGCCCTCGTGGTCGGTGTGGTTGCCGCTGATCTCGGAGCGGCCGGGCGCGTGCACGTAGAGCACCTGGCGGTCGCCGATGGGGCCAAACTCCTCCTCAAACAGCTTGGTGAGCGTGGCGAGCGTCTTTTCGTCGGGGGTGGTCATGGGGGTCCTTTCCTTGGGGCGTACGGACGATTTTTGCATCGTTATGAGTACGTTAACAATTTGAAGCGGCACGAACTCAGCATCCACAATGCCGCACGTTAAGGGCTATGTTAACGTACTCATAACACAACGCTTATCACTTTTTGAGAATCTGGTAATCGGTCGAAATTCGGCCGTGAACGGTAGTGCCGTATGGACTTATAGAGCAGAAGAGCTGCAGCTAGAAAAAGTAGAGTACGTTAACATGCGTCCGGCGATTGCGGCCCTCCGCGCGGGCTCAATTCCTGCACGGGGCCGGCATGCACGCTATTTTGATCTCGCAAGGGTGAAGGTGATCTTGTGGCAAGGCGCCCCTCCAACGATACCGGCTCGCGTCCGGTTTCCATGGCCGACGTCGCCCGCGCTGCTGGCGTTTCGCAGCAGACGGTCTCGCGCGTCGCCAACGGCCTGCCCAATGTGAACGAGCAGACGCGCCAGCGTGTGCAGGCTGCCATGCAGGAGCTTGGCTTTCGCCCGAGCTATGCCGGCCGTTCGTTGCGCGACGGTCGCTACCATTCGGTTGGCTTATGCGTCAACGATGTCACCAAGTTTGGGAACCTGACGATGATTGACGGCATCGCCAGCGCCGCTCGCGAGCATAGCTGCGCCATTACGCTGGTCGAGATGTCCAAGACCGAGGAGTTTTCGCTTGCCGAGGCCACGCGTCGCATGGCGGCCCTGCCGGTCGATGGCATCATCATCGGCATGAGCCGCATGGCGCCCGACTTTGAGGCGTTTGATCCGCTACCGGGGATCGGCACGGTTATCGTCACCATGTATGCGCATCCGCGCGTGACCACGGTCGATTCCGACCATTACGGCTGCTCGCTGCTGCTTATGGATCACCTGTTTGAGCTCGGCCACGAGCAGATTCGCTATATTGGCGGCCCGTCCTTCTCGGTGGACGAGCAGTTCCGCCGCGCCGGCTGGCAAGACGCGCTCGAGCGCAGGCATATCGAGCCGGTGGAGCCGCTCGAGGGCGACTGGTCTGCCAACAGCGGTTACGAGGCCGGCAGATATCTGGCCGAGCACGACCGCACCATGACGGCGATTTACGCGGCAAACGACCAGATGGCGAATGGCGCAATTGCAGCGCTGCGCGACAGCGGATTGCGCGTGCCCGAGGACGTGAGCGTGGTGGGCGTCGATGACTCGCTTGACGACTTTGTCGCGCATAACGAGCTCACGACCGTTCGATTCGATTTGCATCAGCGTGGACGCGAGGTGTTCGAGCATGCGGTTCCCGAGGCGGGTATGGTGGGCAAAACCGTTGCCATTCGTATTCCCGGCCAGCTCATCATTCGACATAGCACGGCGATACCGCGCGCATAGTTTGTGCTGGTAAACGGCGATTTATCGCATTTCAATAACAATCGGTAAGGATGCCGGCAGATAGCTGTTGGGATGCAGCCGAGTGCTATGATAGACGGGCTCTTTTGTCTATCTAGGAGGCTTTGCCTGATGGAGATCACCAAGGATATCCGCTACGTTGGCGTCGACGATCACGACATTGACCTGTTCGAGGGCCAGTACGATGTGTCCGAGAACGGTATGGCATACAACAGCTACGTTATCTTGGGCGAGAAGATCGCTGTCGCCGATTCAGTCGACGGCGGTTTTGTCGACGAGTGGCTCGGTAACATCGAAGCCGTGCTCGATGGTCGCACGCCCGATTACCTGGTCGTTCACCATATGGAGCCCGATCACTCCGCTGGCATCGCCGCCTTTATGGAGCGCTATCCCCAGGCGCAGATTGTGGCCAGCATGGGCGCCTTCCGCATGATGGTCAACTACTTTGGCACCGATTATCCCGAGCGCAAGATGGTCGTCAAAGAGGGCGACGTGCTCGACCTGGGTGGCCACAGCCTAACGTTTGTCGGCGCTCCCAACGTTCACTGGCCCGAGGTGCTGTTCTCTTACGAGGCCACCGACAAGGTGCTCTTTAGTGCCGATGGCTTTGGCAAGTTTGGTGCCAATGACATCGAAGATCCGGAAGGGTGGGCCTGCGAGGCACGCCGTTACTACTTTGGCATCGTGGGAAAGTTCGGCAAGTTCGTGCAGGCCGTGCTCAAGAAGGCCGCCGATTTGGACATTCAGGTTATCTGTCCGCTCCATGGCCCCGTGCTAACTGAGAACCTGGGCTACTACCTCGACACCTACAACACCTGGTCGAGCTATCAACCCGAGGACGAGGGAATCACCATTGCCTACGCGAGCGTGTATGGCCATCTGAAGGCTGCCGTTGAGGGGCTTGCATCTGCGCTCGAGGCCCGCGGCCAGAAGGTCTCCGTTTTTGACTTGGCTCGCGACGACATGGCCGAGGCCGTTGAGGATGCGTTCCGCTATGACCGTCTGGTGCTCGCTTCCATCACCTATCAGGGCGAGATCTTCCCGTTCATGAGCACCTTTATCCATACGCTTGCCGAGCACGCCTATCAGAACCGTACGGTGGCGCTCGTCGAGGCCGGTTCCTGGGCGCCCGCAGCTGCCAAGGTTATGACCAAGGAGCTCGAGGGCATGAAGGACATCACCCTGGTGCAGAACAAGGTGACCGTGCTGGGCTCGCTCAACGACGCATCGCGCGCCCAGATCGAAGCCCTCGCCGACGAGCTCTCCAAGTAGCGACACGTTCACTTTTGACGCTCAACCATCACAACCACCACAACCACCACAAAGGGGACAGGCACCTTTGTGGTGGTTTTTGGTTTTAGGTGGTGGCGATGATGAGGGTTGGGGCGTCGATGTCGGTGACCTCGGTGATTGAGGTGGCGACGGTGTGATCGGGGTCGCGGTCCATCACGATGGTGTCGACGTCGGCAAGCTCGGCAAAACGGTACATGCCGCGTCCGTTGACCTTGCTGGCGTCCATGAGGGCGACGCTTTGATGGGCCGCGGCGATCATAGCCGTTTTGGTCTCGGCCATCTGGGGAAAGTCGGTAGTAAAGCCACAGCCGGGAACAAAGGCGCCGGGGCACATGATGGCGAGGTCGGCGTGAACCATCTGCAGCGCCTGCATGGTGAGCGGACCGTACAGATAGCGGTGTCCTTTGCGCAGTGCGCCGCCCAGCATGACGACGTCGACCGAGGGCATGCTCTCGTCGATGTAATCGGCGATCGTAATGTCTGCCGTGATGACGGTGATGCCGTCGCGCTGGTCGAGGAGCCGGACAAATTCGAGCGCGGTGGTGCCCGAGTCGACGAGCAGGGTGTCGCCGTCGCTGACGAGTTCAATGGCACTTTGCGCGATGGCCTGCTTGGCGGCCACGTTGACATTGATGCGGCGATCCTGCGTGGAGACGGTCAGACGTTTGTGGAGTGATACGGCACCGCCGTGCGTGCGGCGCAGTTTGCCGGACTCGGCGAGGGCGTCCAAATCAGCGCGAGCGGTGACAGAGGACACGCCAAAGGTCTGGGCGATTTCTGCCACCTGCACCGAGGCATTATGCTCGAGCATTTCCATGATGGCGGCACGGCGTTCGTCGGCGAAGGCGCGGTTTGTAGCTTGGGCCATTGCTGCTCCATTCTCTGCCGATATTTGCAGGAATTATGTTGAATCCATTTTCGTTCATTTTCTTTTTGAGTAAGAAAACGCCTTTCGATTACTTATCTTTTCTATAAAAGAAAGACGCTGAACGCCTAAAATTCAATATCGAACATGTCCACTCTGCTCAAATTCCTTCCGTTTACTTTTCAAAAACGACTGTATTGACCTGCATGGGCTCAATATCTCGCGCGTGTAAAGCCGCTGAATTTCATACAATGAGCGCAGCAAAACGCAAGGTAAAACGCCTTGTGAACAACTACGCCCGATGTCCAGATGCGGGCGAGGGAGAGGAGCAAACGCTCATGGCACTTGTTACCACCGAAAAGATGCTCAAGGACGCTCAGGCCGGTCATTACGCCGTTGGCGCGTTCAACGTCGAGAACCTCGAGTTCGTTATGGCCGTTCTGGCCGCTGCCGAGGAGACCAAGTCCCCCGTCATCATGCAGACCACCCCGGGCACCATCAAGACCGCTGGTCTGGACTACTTCTACGGCATGGTCAAGGCTGCCGCCGAGCGCGCTTCCGTGCCCGTCGCTCTGCACCTCGATCACGGCGATGGCTATGACCGCTGCATGCAGGCTTTCCGCACCGGCTATACCTCTGTCATGATCGACGGTTCGCACGAGTCCTTCGAGGACAACATCGCCCTGACCAAGTCCGTCGCCGATGCTGGCCGCGCCATGGGCGTGCCTGTCGAGGCTGAGCTTGGTAAGGTTGGCGGCAAGGAGGACGACGGTCCCGCAGTTGAGGGCGAGAGCCCCTACACCGATCCGGCCGAGGCCAAGGAGTTCGTCGAGCGCACCGGCTGCACCTCCCTCGCTATTGGCGTTGGCACCAGCCACGGTGTGTACACGAGCGATCCGCACATCGAGCAGTCCGTGGTCAAGGCCATCCGCGACGCCGTCGACGTGCCGCTGGTTCTGCACGGCACTTCCGGTGTGCCCGATGAGCAGGTTGCCGAGGCCGTGAAGAACGGCATCTGCAAGGTTAACTACGCCACCGAGCTGCGTCAGGCCTACACCAAGGGCTTCATGGCCTACATGGCCGAGAACCCCGCCTGCTTCGATCCCAAGAAGCCGGCCAAGGAGGGTATGCGCGAGATCACCGAGCTGGTTAAGATCCGCATGACCAACCTCAACTCTGTGGGCAAAGCAGAGTAACAGCAAGGGTACTCTGATCCCACCGGACGGTTTGGGCGGGTCCCGTACTTAGTTTCCAAAACGTCCTCGCGCATGAAGGCCCCCGTTGTCTCGCTTCTTCGAAGCGTTGACAACGGGGGCCTTCGCGCTGCGGAATGATTTTGGAAACTAAGTACGGGACCCGCCCAAACCGCCCTGCTCAATCGCCCTTGTGGCGTTGGGGCGGAAAGGGTGGAGCGTGAGGGCTACTTTGTTGATGAGGGGTTAGTATGCCCGGGCTTGGTTGGGGAAGGTTTTGTCTAGGGATGCTTGGAGCTTTTCGAACGATGCTCGCAAGTTGTGGCTCTGGTTGGTTGAGCGTTTGGCTTTTGTGGTGGGGGAGTCGAGGAGGCCGTCTCTCTGTGTCGGGGGGAAGGAGAAAAGGTCTGCATGTTTTAGGGATGGCTGCCGTGCTACGGCATTGGAAGAATGCATGCTTATGCGGCCTCCTCGATGTCCACCAAAAGATTGCGCTCGGGGTATGCTGCTAGGTCCCGTGCGCTGGCAGTATTATGCCGCGGCTGCTGCAAAGAAGCGCTAAAGAAAGGCTTAACCTGGTTTGGTTTTACGATGAAACTGCAGGTCAGAAGTATCGAATAACACTCTTGAAAGGTTTTGAGCTTAAGGGCTTTCTAAGGTTTGTGGTGCGGATGTGGCTCGCCTGTGCGGGGCGTGTGGATGGCTCGTTCCTAGCGCTGCGGCTCTGCGGCGCGCACCTGCTCGATGACCTTTTCCATCGTGGCGTCGATGCGGTCTTTTTTGAGTTCGCATTCCCAGATGGTTATGGGTGTCCAGCCCATTTGAGTGAGCGCTGCCACCGCGGCGCGATCGCGCTCGACGTTGCGACGGAATTTTGCTTCCCAAAACTCAACATTGCGTTTGGGCTGACTGGGGTTGCACTTGGGGCAGCGGTGCCAAAAGCAACCGTTGACGAAGATGGCGATTTTGCGCCCGGGGAAGGCGATATCGGGTTTGCCGGGAACCTTCCATTCCAAACGATAGCCCGTAAGGCCCGCGGCCCGTAGGCGCTGGCGAACGAGCAGCTCGGGCTTGGTGTTCGCACGCTTGTTGCCCTTCATGGACTTTTTGATGGCGGCGCGACGGCGCACCAGTTCGCGCTCGTCAGCGGAAAGGTCCGAGGTATCGATGCCGTCGAGCAGACCTGGTTTGGGACGCTTTTTGCTGCGGCGCTTAGGTGCGCGCTTGGGCCTGGAAGCGGGCTCGTCGTTCGTGGTGGCCTCGGCGTCGTTGGCAGTGCCGTTGGCCTCAAGCCGATCTTCCTTCAACTCAATCAGAGCATCGATAAGCCCTTTGTCGGCGGGCATCCACTCAACCGTGGCAAGCGAGGTGCGCGGAATCCAGCGGATATCGAGCTGGCGGTCGTGCTTCTGGGGTTCATCGGATTCATCGGCGAGCGAGCAGTAGTAACACTCCATCGAGAGATGGAAATCGGGGTAGTCATACTCAACGGTGTAAAAATCGCGCAGGTTGGTGACTTTTACCTGCAGCTCTTCCATAAGCTCGCGTCGCACGGCGTCTTCGGGTGTCTCGCCGCGCATGAGCTTGCCACCGGGGAACTCCCAAAGTCCCTGCATGTCGCCATAGCCGCGCTGCACGGCAAGCAGCTCGTCAGATCCTTCCTTGCGAATGATCCCAGCGGCAACATGAACAGTCTTCAACAGGAGTCCTCTCTTAGCATCAACACGTGACAGGCTAGCTACCCGTACCTTACACAACGGTAAGGCAAGCGTAAGCCATATCGATGGTAGCCGACTCGGCTTCTTGCGACTATAGATGCCGTAGACTAATCGCAAGAAAGGACTCGGTATGCAAACCACGCACATGGCGACCCCGGTACTGGAGGTCGCGCATCTCGAAAAGGTATATGGAGCGCTGGGCAACGTGACCCGTGCGCTCAACGACGTCAGCTTTACCGTCAACCGCGGCGAATTTGTTGGCATCATGGGCGCTTCGGGTTCGGGCAAGTCGACGTTGCTCAACTGCGTGTCGACCATCGATAGCGCCACGAGCGGCACCATCCGCATCAACGGGCAGGACGTGACGCGCATGAAGCAGGCCAAGCTCTCGCAGTTTCGCCGCGAGGAGCTCGGCTTTATCTTCCAGGACTCCAACCTGCTCGATACGCTCACGGCACGCGAGAACATCGCCCTGCCGCTCACCATTGCCCGCACAAACTCGGTAGAGATCTCGACCCGCGTGCAGGATGTGGCAGCGCGCCTGTCCATCAGTCAGGTGCTCGACAAGTATCCCTACCAGATGTCCGGCGGGCAGCAGCAGCGCGTTGCCGCGGCTCGCGCACTCGTCACCGACCCCACCATGATCATGGCCGACGAGCCCACCGGCGCCCTCGATTCCAAGAGCGCTCGCCTGCTGCTCGAGAGCCTAGAGGCCCTTAACCGCCGCCTGCGAGCCACCGTGCTCATGGTCACGCACGACAGCTTTGCCGCCAGCTACACGAGCCGTGTGCTGTTTATTCGAGACGGCAAGATCTTCACCGAGCTGCGCCGCGGCGACACCGACCGCCGAGAGTTCTTCGACCGCATTATGGAGGTCGTTGCCATGATGGGCGGTGAGGGCTCCGATGCTCTGTAAACTCGCTTGGGGTAACGTCCGCCGCGCCGGCCGCGACTACCTCGTCTACCTTTTGACGCTCACCCTGGGCGTCACGGTCTTCTATGCCTTTAACACCATCTCGATGCAGGTCGACATCGCCGGAATCGATGAAGAGGGCTTGGCGCAGGTTATGGGCAGCATGCTCGGCGACCTGACGTACTTTTTGGCCGGTGTCATGGCCTTTTTGATGGTGTATGCCAATAACTTCATCATGAAACGCCGCAAGAAGGAGTTTGGCCTGTACCAGGTGCTCGGCATGGGGCGCGGGCGCGTCGCCACGATCATGGCGCTCGAGACCGTGATCGTCTCGGTCGTGGCCTTTGTCGCCGGCATTGTGCTGGGTGTGGGACTCTCCCAGCTCATGACGTTCTTTACGGCCTCGCTTTTTAAGACACAGATTGCCAATTTCCACTTCTTTTTCTCGGTGCATGCGTTCAATCTGACCCTTGCCTGCATGCTCGTAATGTTTGTGCTCACGCTACTGCTGAACCTTCGCGCCGTGCGTCGTACCAAACTCATCGAGCTTATGGGTGCCGAGCGTCGCAACGAGAGCATCAAGACGCGCAACCCCTGGATTGCGATTGCCATCTTTGCCGTGGGCGTGGTGCTTGTGGGCGTGGCCTATTACCGTCTGCTACGTGATGGGTTCCCGCTAACCGCGACGGACAGCAAGCTGCAAGAGGCCATGAACCAGTTTGGCATTACGACCGCTATGGTTACCGTGGGCACCTTTGCCCTGTTCTGGGGACTCTCGGGCATGCTCATCAAGCTGCTGCAGAGCCTGCGCGGCGTGTATTGGCGCGGCCTCAACATGTTTACCGTGCGCCAGCTTGCGGCCAAGGTCAACACGGTGTGCTTTTCGATGGGCGTCATCGCGATGCTCCTGTTTTTGGCCATCACCTCGGTGACGTGCGGTATGTCGATTGCCAATGTGATGAACGAGAACCTGGAGCGCTATAACCCTGTTGACGTGTCACAGACGTATGTCTATTACACGCCCGATACGCTCGACTACTACAAAGAGTACATCAATCCGTCTGAAGCCGATCGCATGGTGCTGGCCGATAGTACGGTCGATTTGTACTCCGCATGGCACGGCGATCCATGGCACGGCGATCGTAAGGGCAAGTCGGCGGACAACAACGACGAGACCGGCAAGAAGGTCAATATTGCCGATGTTGCCGGTGAGCATGTGCAGATCGATTCGTATCTGAGTTACCCGCTTGGCGGTTCGGATCCTTCGGTGACTCCAAGTGAAATGTGCAAGGCCATGGGCGAAAAGCTTCCCAAGGCGTTCGGGGGTAGCAATGCCGATACGATGGGTCTGTTTGTGACGCCGGCGAGCCAGTACAACAAACTGCGTCAGATGATGGGCGAGGAGCCGGTGCACATCGGTCACGACCAGTATCTGCTCACGTGTGATATGGGCGGCGAGCTGGTCGACCTGTACACCAAGTATATGGCTGGCGGCCATGCCCTTACCTTGGGCGGGCATACGCTCAAGCCCGCAACCGATAAGTCGGACGAAGATGCGGCGGCCATCGCCAACTCGGCGATGGGCAGTAATCCGGGTACCGTCGTCGTTGCCGACGAGCTGTTGTCCCAACTTAATCTGCAGCCGTATTCCAGTAGCCTGCTCGTTAACTACAAACAGGGGATGGATACAACCGAGGCAGACGAGAGCATTAAATACACTGTGCTCGACAATCTGCTCGTTGACGGCAAGGAGCCGGGGTCGTGGGGAATCTTCATCACACGCTCCGAGATGTACACGCAAGCAGCGCAAATGAACGGTCTTATTAGCTACCTAGCCATCTACATCGGCTTTGTATTGGTCGTTGCATGCGCGGCGATTCTGTCGATCCAGCAACTCTCCAACGTGGCCGACGGCAGCCGCAGCTATCGTGTGCTGGCACAGATCGGCTGTGAGGACCGCCAGATTCGTCATTCGGTGATGGCGCAGCAAGCGGTATTCTTCCTGTTCCCGCTGGCAGTGGGCCTGGCGCACTCCTTTGTGGCACTTAAGGTGATCATCGAGCTGGTGAGCATTTTCGGAAATATGAGCATCGGCGGCACCGTGGGCCTCACCTGTGCAATCTTCCTGGCAGCATACGGTGGCTACTTCCTGGTGACCTACCTCATGAGCGCCGGCATGGTGCGAGCCGCCATAGCCACCCGCTACAGCGAGTAACAAGCGGGCAAAATCGTCGCAAAATCAGAGGCGTATGACCGCCGCGAAGGGACCAGGGGCCCTTTCGCGGCGGTTTTTGCCAACCTGGTGCGTCTCAGATACAAGTGAGTAGACTGTTTTGAACCTGCCGAGCACATCGCGACAAATGCTCAATAAAACCGCAGGTCAGAGCTATGTCGTTTTGGGGCGTGCTCGGCCTTCTGCAAAAAGCCTACTCACTTGGTTTTTCTGCTAGAAGACCGCCACGAGGGAAGGCAACTCCCTTACGGCGGTTTGGACGTTTACCCAGATAAAACCTGCCAAAATAAACCTGTCCATTTTTGGCAGGTTAACGCTTCCAGAAATGGAGGATGAGCGTGGTGCCTTTTAGCGGAGGGGGCATATTGATTAATTCGGCTAACAGTTTTTTAACGCCGGGGATGATGCTAAAATAGCCAAAATGCTATCTAGGAGCTTTGATTTTATGGCAACCGAGGCGGCTACTCTACAAAACGTGACGCGCTCGTTCCTATGGCATTCAATTATGTTGTTTATAGGGGCGGCTGGTCTGTATTGTGTGGCGCCAAGTATTTATGCGGGCCTTTCTGGCACCGTTCTTATCGGTCTGCATCTGCTTTCGGGTTTCTGTGTGGGCCTCATCTCTCGCCCCGTGGGACCGGGTATTTCCAAACGGCTTTTTGGACTTATGCTCGTAGACATTGCACTTCTTGTGATGTACACGGTATTTCTTAATGTGTTTCATCAATTTCATGTTGTGGTTTCGGCGCTCGCGTTCATTTTGTTGTTGCTAGCCCCCCTGCTTGTCGCTTGCTGTTCTTGGGCGCTTGGTGGTGAATTCGCAAACATGCGCGCGGGATCAAAGGGGAAACATGTATCCGATGGCCCTGCTCTCCACGGGTATCCTGAGTTTGCCCTTCACGGCCCCGTTATACTCTTGATTGCTTTGCTTGTTGGCCTTCAGTTTCTTCTCGCCCCGTTGATGGAGTCCATCGGTTCTTTCCTTTCCATTAACGCCGAGATGGGGGTTGCCGCCTCGCTCGTCGAGCCTCTTGCGTTTGGTAATGCTGCCGTCATTCTTGATTCGGATTGTTTGTTTTCGCGCAATATAAACATCGGAGCGGTGCTCCTGAGCTTTGGCGGGCATCAAGAGATTGCACTGCTTTTGGTGACTGTCTTGGGCAGCATCCTTGCCAGGGCCATAACGCGATTTTTACCCTACTTAACGAGCGCTTTTTCTGCGGATGCCAAATTAGGAGGAAAACACTCTGCAGTTGCCGATATCCCTGTGGCTTCGGGTTTTTCTCAAAGGGAGTCCGCGGTTTTCTTTATGAGGATAGAGGGAAAAACGTACGAGGAGATTGCTTCTGCCTTGGATATTTCCCCGTCTACCGCCCGTACCTATTTGTCGCGGGCCTTGACTAAAACCGGATATAAAAGCATTTCAGAGGCGACGACTGGACTTCTTTTGTCAAAGGATGCGTGGCATCTTGACGCAACAAATGACCATGATCACCGTTCAGAATCACTGAGGCTCTCATCGTCCAATCGGAACTGCAGGATAGTCTTCGCCTGCTTCCTGTTTATGTATGCGTCTGGAATGGGCATCGAGGAAATCCTCGTATGCTTCGGCTTTGAGCATGACGTGATAATCCTATCGATAGCCACAGTGCTTTTGGCCCTGTGTTGCTATGCGGTTATACGGCGGATGACAGAAATGCATTTATGTTGCTCACCTGAACTGAGTCTTTCTTCGGTATCCGCGGGTGCCGGAATAGCGTTCTGGGCTCACGATGCAGTAAGTCGACTGTACATTTTCTTTGAGTCCGTTGGGAGCGGTGAGTCCGTTGGCGTCCTTTTGCCTGCTTTACGCGTGATCGCGTTCCTTGTCGTACTTATCCTTCTGACTTATTCGCTGCTATCCTTGCGTTTGAAAGATGCAGCTCGGGCGGGTGATCGACGCGATGCCGTGCGTGAGGCTTTCTTGAGGCTTGGCTTCACGCCGCTTTATGCCGACATCATGGCATGCGTTTTTGATGGCAATAGAACCACCGAGATTTGCGCGCATCTTAATGTTGCTCGGGGAACCGTCAAAGAGGCCAAGAGCAAGAGCTATGCCTTGCTTGGAGTTCACTCGGAGCGTGAACTTAGAGATAAAGTATTTTGTCTTATAGCTGATGTTGTAGAAAATGGCAGGTAGAAGCCTGTAGACAAACAAGATCATAAGTCCATCCCGCACGTCTACAGACAGTTCAGACGATGAAGGCGATACTTCCGGACAACGGGTCCGACGATCCGTGTGTTGCGAACCGGAGGTGTTTGCTGTGAAGGTTTGTGATTGCCTCACATATGTACGGCTTAATTTAGAAGTTCTTGCGCGCAACCGGGGAATTATGTTGTTGACGGCGCTGCTCGCGCTCGTATTCTGCATCCCGGTTTTTCTATCCGTTCCAACGGGGGCAGATTATCTATATGGCAGAGGTTCCATCGAGGAGCAGAGGGCATTGTTGGCCTCTCAAGTCTCTGGCGGCGTTTATGACACCGCCCCACAGGAGCTCAACAGCATCATTGCCGACGAAAGGGCGTGTCTTGATCGAGCGCTTGAAAACAAGGCAGATTCCAGAGGGTATTACGATGCGATTGCCGATTACGACAATCTATTGCTCAAGGAATACCGACTCGGTTATTTGAATGGCGTTGATTCGGAGCTATCGCTTGAGGCCCAAGAGCGTCTTCCCCGAGCCATAGCAATGCTGCCCCATCCGGAATCGTACGGCTCAACAACAAAAATGCCTGGGATGAATCTTCTTGCATATTATTGCGGCGCTGTTCCTGCAATAGCGTGGCTTTTAGTTCCGGTTCTCGTCCTCTATATGTCGCTTGAGGGGGATGGAAAGCGGTTCTACGATCGGGCTTTGTTGTCAAAGTTAGAGATGAATGCATGCCGCGTTCTCGTCTCTGGCATTGCATCGATGACGGTTTTGGTTCTGGCGTTGGCTCCCTGTTTTGTATTGGCAACGGTGCTTAACGGTGCCGGTCAGACGGAGTACCCAGTCGTATTCATTCAGTATGGTGACGTGGTCGAAAGAACTGTGTTAGTTCAGCTTGGGCTATTTGCTGTCTTTGAGGCTGCGTTGTCTATGATGTTTGCTTCTTTGGGCGTGTGCGTATACGCAGGAAGCAGAAACAGGGCCATTTCGTCCATGGTGGTCGCTCTTGTGGGGGGCATAAGCCAGCTTCCGTTTTATGCGAGCAAAGATGCTCCATGGCATGCGTTGCTGCCGTATATGGTGCCGAGCTATTCTGTCTCTTCGCTTGCACTCGGCGGCGCTTCTTACGCCAATGGAGCTGAGGTATCACTCGTTCCTGAAGCCAGTGCGCTGCACTGTTTCTTTGCCGTAATGGGCACGCTTGTTGTCTGTGCGTTGGGAATCATCTCGTTTTCGCGTCTAAAAAGCAAGAATCGCTGGGCCTGGAACCATATTAGTCCGGATAGTTTGGGCGAGAAAAGCTTGCTCTCTCTGTCGCTGGATGTGTTGACGGTTGAAAAAAACCAGCTGGCAAAGGGATTGCAGTTTGATATGCCCGCTGGCCAGATATGGGGTCTTGTCGCGCCAAATGGATATGGCAAGACTACGTTACTTAATGCTCTTTGGGGAGACGCTGGGCCATCAGTGCGCGTGTCAGGTTCTCTCTGTTTTCATGCAAAAGCATGTGTCGACTGTGAGGAAATGAGAAAGGAATTCTTCTTGGTTCCGAATGGGCCGTCTCTATTGATTCCATACATGACAGTCGCTTTCCATCTCGACCGATGCGGGCGAATTTGGCATTCACCTCGCACTTTGGACCAGGTGCTTGATCGCTTTGACTTGACTGGGTTGAAGAATACGCCCGTATCTAGGCTGTCTGATGGAAATAGACAATTACTCAATGTGGCGATGGCGTATATGTCCTATTGCGAAGTCGTCCTTTTGGATGAGCCCATGAATGCACTTGATGTGAGACACGTCGCAATCGTTTCGAATGCTCTTAGAGACGATGCGGGTAGGGGGGCGCATGTCATTATCTCTTCTCATCTAATCGGAAATCTCGAATCGCTTTGCGATGCTTCCGTATTGTTCACACGA
Organism: uncultured Collinsella sp.; assembly: GCA_900545995.1. Taxonomy (GTDB): domain Bacteria; phylum Actinomycetota; class Coriobacteriia; order Coriobacteriales; family Coriobacteriaceae; genus Collinsella. The sequence goes on from URBM01000005.1 coordinate 32,659, forward strand.
GATGGCTCGCGTGTCGTTACCCGAGAAATGGGAGGTGATTCGAAATGGATCGGTAATGTGTACGCGCAGCTTTTCAAGACGAACGATAACAAAAACTAGGAAAGGAAGATGACCATGAAGCGAAATGTAGCGAAGAACTATGTGAAGGGGTAGTGTCGAGAAAGTTGGTGTAGAGCCCCATCCGAAACGAGTCGGCCCGGCGT
>URBM01000006.1 GCA_900545995.1 uncultured Collinsella sp.
TCTACACGAGCCTTATCGTCGGCAGCGTCAGATGTGTATAAGAGACAGGTTGACGAGGGTGCCGTTGTGCGCGAGCGCGATAATGACGCTATTGATGGTAGAGAGGTGCGGCTGAGAGGCTTCCCAGCTCTTGGCGCCGGCGGTGCCGTAGCGCACATGACCCACGGCCAGCTGACCGGAGAGCGTCGACAAGTCGGCATTGGAGAACACGCGGTCGAGCAGGCCCAGATCCTTGCGGACCATAACCGTACCGCCGTCACCAACGGCGATTCCCGCCGATTCTTGGCCGCGATGCTGCAGTGCACGCAGGCCAAAGTACGTCAGTCGAGCCACGTCGCGATCGGGCGCCCAGACACCAAAAACGCCGCATTCCTCATGCAGCTGGTCAGAGTCCGGATCATACGTCGACATGGCGTTCACCTGTCCCGCGGCACGCTCGGCCGCGCGGATGGTTTCTTGAGACATGGCATCCCCTCAGAGCCTCGTATTTTGGCGTTACCCGCCTTATTATACGCACGGCGCGACGCGCTCCCCCGCGCATGAGCAGCGCTTTTTAAAAGCCCACCGAGCTTATTATCCGTTTTGCGACCAAACATTTTATTGGGTAGTCCACTCTCAGGGGCAACGGCCTCGAAGACTTCCCGTGCGCCGTGTCTCGCCCGCGCTAGGGGCTACATTGTTGCAATTGGGACGTTCGTCCTGTCTTTTAGCTGGTCGTCGGCGTATCCTTGTAGGCTACTACAAGACGAGAAAGGTAGCGTATGGATCGAAATCAACTCGACCCCAGTGTCCCCAGCACCACGGAGGCCAAGAAGATCCCCCTTATCATCAAGGTCTACGCAGTCCTGTGCACCCTATCTGGCGTGGGCACGCTCCCGTCAGTCGCCGTCTTTATGTGGCAGGTCATCACCGCACTCATTAACGGCAACGTCGCCGCTAAGCTCGGTGATAACACCCTGGTCGCGGTTGGCCTTATCGTCGCCGGCATTATGCTCTCGGCGGCAAGCGCGATCATCTTGATCGTCTTTGGCCTGGACCTCATCAAGGACCAGCGGCGCAATACCGCCCGCCTGTCTTACGTCCTCATCGCATTTACCGACGTGGAGCTTTTAGTTGACGTGATGCTCCAGGGCATCGGACCCTTCCTGCTGCGCCCCGCCGTCCAGCTTGTCATCCTCATTGCGCTGTCGGCCACCGTCGACCCCACGCTACGCCAGGAGCGCGAACTGCAGCGCCGTCTGCAAGAGATGCTCGACCGCGATGCCGCCGCCGAGGGGATGCTCGGCCGCGACGAAACCGGCGAGGGCTACATCAAGCTCAACTACTTCAACCTGTTCTGGGTATTCTTCGTCTGCAGCGTGTTAGGTCTCATTCTCGAGGAAGTCTGGCATATGGTCGTCGTCGATCCCGGCGTCTATCAGGACCGTGCCGGTATGCTATTTGGCCCCTTTAGCCCCATCTACGGATTTGGCGCGGTGCTCATGACCATGGCGCTCAACCGCTTCTATAAAAAGAATCCTCTGATCATTTTCCTGGTAAGTGCCCTGATCGGCGGCGCTTTCGAGGTGTTTGTAGGCTGGTTTATGCAGACCTCATTTGGCGTGGTGTCGTGGAGCTATTCACACATTAGGCTATTCGGCATGCCCGATCCCATCGCGGTATTGACCGGGGGACGCACATGCACGCCGTTTGCCTGCATGTGGGGCCTGGGTGGCCTCATCTGGATCAAGGTCTTGCTGCCGCGCCTGCTTAAGCTCATCAATATGATTCCATGGAAACGCCGCTACTCTGCTACCGTCATCCTGACCGCCGTCATGTTGATCGACGGCGTCATGACGTTGCAATCGCTCGACTATTGGTATCAGCGCGTCAACGGAACCGTTCGAAATATTCCCGTCGCACAGTTCTATGACAAGCATTTCGATAACGAATATATGGAGAACCGTTTTCAGAGTATGACCATGAGCCCCAAGGACGCCACACGCGTGTAGCAAACGCCAGAGCAAAATAGCTCCAACACATCAAAGCCCGCTGGCAGATCTACATGAACTGCCGGCGGGCTTTCGCTATAGACAGACTCGGATTGCCGACGAGGCCTTACGCCTCGCGCTCGACCTCGCTCACACACTCATTTTTGATAGTGCCGACGAGCGCCTGCAGCGCGTCGACCACATGCGGGCGAATGTCCCCGCCAATGAGCACGAGCATGATGTCATCGCCCACGGTAAGCTCGCCGCTCGCCAGCCACACGCGCACATAGCCGATACCCGGCATCGCGCGCGTTGCCTCGATAGCGGCCTGTACCTTCTGAGCATCGAAGCCAAACACCATGCCGCCCACCTTGTGGCCTGGCGCCACGCCATCGGTCTCGACTCCGCGCACTTCGGCCTTGGGCGTCGCGCGCACCACGCCGTTGTGTGTCAGGTACATCCCACAATCAGCCGCCGAAACATCGGCCTTGGCTTCGCGCAGCCAAGCATCAACCGAAGGCATCGATTTGCCGTTCTCAAGCATCATTTCTCCTTTCACCGTCATTGAGTAGCCCATAATCTATTCCTCGACCGGCGTGAGCACCATGACGGCACGTGTGTTGCTCAGCGATAACGAACGACAGGTCACAAGCGTTACGACCTTGGTTGCCGAAGCGGCACGATCGATGGCATCGCTCGCCACGGCAGAGGCACCGTCGAGCATCTCGGACAGGTAGTTCTTGAGCCCGTCGTCGCCCTCAAAATTGGTCGTGCGCGCCTTGGCATACGTGTCCTCGACAACTTTGGTCGCCAGTGGTCGCAGTTTATACGTAGCATCCCGTGTGATGTAATACACGAACTCGATGCTATCGAACGTTGCCTGATCAGTGGTGTCCGAAATCACGTTGAACATCGACCCGTCATTCATGTGGTGGCCGTAGATCGTGGTCTGCTGATCCACCATGCCCGGCGCGGTGTCATTGCTATCCAGGAAAATGGCCCCGGATGCATTGGCCGTACCGTCGAACAGCGTGTTGAGGTATTTGGAGTTGTTGTTGGTCTGCACCACGGGATAGTTGATGTTGGTTCCCGGCGCGTAAATCCAACCCACAACCTCGGGATTTGTCTGGGCAAGTGCATCGAAGTCGATAATCGGCACGCCGCTGGCGTCCTTATCGCTTACATATTGCTTCTCGATTTTCTGGTACGAATCGCTTGCCTGTTTATAGCCAATCTGAGCATTGATAAAGATAGCGGCGGCGGCGACAATCAGGCCGATGCCGATGATGATGAGCAGAATGGGAATAATGGAGCGGCGCTTTTTGCGCGGCGGCTCGGTGTAATCCGACGGCGCGGCATGCGATGAAGACCGGGGCGGCTTCTTAGCGTTGCTATAAGATGAAGGTCGATATGCGGCTGGCGCGTCCTGTCGACGATGCGTCGCCGGCGTCACGGGGCGCGGCGCGCGCGGCTGCTGAGGAGAGGATGTCCGACCCTGCTGTGCCGCATGGGCAGCACCCGGCTTCGACGGATCGGGAATCTGAGAAGCCTTGAATCGTTTTCCCTGATAGTCGGACATGGCTCTCCTTATACTGCGGTGAAACGGCGGAACGCCTAGGCGTCGGCCATCTCCTGCTTCATCTTCTCGATAACCTTGCGGTACTCGGGGTCGCAAGCGCCTAGAATCTGCGTGGCGTAGATGGCGGCGTTCTTGGCGCCGTTGATGGCAACGCAGGCCACAGGCACACCCGAAGGCATCTGCACCATCGACAGCAGCGAATCCATACCGCCCAGGTCACTCGTCTTCATAGGCACGCCGATAACCGGCAGCGGCGTGAAGGCAGCCACGACACCACCCAGGTGAGCGGCCTTGCCGGCGGCGGCAATAATCACTTTGATACCGCGATCGGAAGCAGTCGAGGCCCACTCATGGACCTTCGCCGGCGTGCGGTGTGCGCTCGCAATGACGAGCTCATAGGGCACGCCGAGCGCCTCGAGCTCGGCGGTGCAACCTTCCATAACGCCCAGATCGGACTTGGAGCCCATGATGATCCCGACAACCGGCTTCTGACCTGCCATAAACAAAGACCTCCTGTTGAGAGCGGCGACGCGGCGGATCCGCGACCCTTAACTACTGAGAGTAGTATAGCCGCTCCCGTCCCTGCGGTCTTTGTGGTGGCGGCTGATGAATTGGAAAGAAAGGTTAACGGAGGCTGAAAGGCAATTGGTCCAGAAAAAACCCTGACGAATCTAATTCGTCAGGGCCCTACCAACGCTCACTCGTCGTTCATCGTTAAAGCTAGATATTCTCTTCCGCCCATTTCTCGAAATCGAGTGTTCGTCTCTGAGCAGTTCGGTAGACTTCCATGTCTTCGCGAGCGCCTACCACTACGATGGCCATTTTTTCTTTAATTCTGATGAGACGGTACACGATTCGAATGCCACTTCCCCTGAGCTTGATTTTCATAAAGCCAGTCAAATCCGTACCCGCCTTGTTTCCAAGAGGCTTGCCAAATCCACCCTCGTTCTGCGGCAATGGGTTCGTTCTGATTTTTTCTATAGCCTTAAGGACAATCTTTCGTTGGGAGCCGTCCAGACGCTTAATATCCTTGAGAGCATCTGGGTAGAAAGCGACTTCGTACCCACTCATTCAAACTCGACCTCATCCATCTGATCGAGTTCGTCCTGGCTCACACCCAGCTCTTCCATAACATCAGACAGGGAAACAAGCGCATCGTCACCTGTCGCAGCCACTCTCTTAAGCGCCAACGTTAACAAGGCGAGGTCCTCCTCCGCTTGCTTCGCTTCCCTGTATTCATCGGGTGTCACAATCACAAATGCTGGCTTGTTGTGTTTGAGGACCACAACAGGATTGTCGTCCCCAACCTTCGAAAAGGCAGCCGAGCCCTTACCGTGGCTGAAATCGCTAATTGGAACAAGGTTGTCGAGCATCTGCAAGGCAGGCATACATACCTCCTAAAAATGAATTCTTTTTCGAATTCATTTTATCATTCTTTTTTGCTATATTGTGCCGCGCAACAGAAACAACCTTTTAGGATACGAATCCGAGCTTAGAATGACTGTTGGCCCTCGCACCGCCCTTGCCTCTTTTATTACGTCAAGTGGTATACAGCGAAGCAAAATGGCAATCTAAAGCACGCGGCATTCGCCTCGCATCGCTACAAAAAACAAACTGCTCCCCACCCACTCGGGCAAGGAGCAAGCCTCATTTTTATAATCAGACCGAGAACCACAAACGCAGAAACATAGGCGACTTCAGTCCCTTATCGCCGAGAGACGTTATTGTGCAGCCATTTCTTTAAGCTTCTCGGCCATCAACAAACACACGTCTTCCGATTGCGGGTACACGCCAAAATGATCGAAAAAACCATGGTCACACCCGGCATATTCGATGACCTCAACATCGATTCCTGAAGACCGTAATTTTGTAGCCCATTTTTCATCGGGGATACGAAGCGGATCGTATTCGGATGTCACGATAGTCACCGGGGAGAAATCAGTGCAGTCCTCAAGCATTAGCGCAGAAATCAACGGGTCATGAGGAGACATTTTTCCGTGTGCGCAAAGTTCGACCATCGGACCGTCCGAATCGCGAAGATGGTCGATGCGAAAACGCGCAACGTCCTCCTGATCGGCTATCGCAGGAAAATCCTCATATCCCTCGCCCTGTTCGCCCGCAAGGTCGACTTCAGGATAGATTTCGAAGGCATGGGCTACAGCTCCAGCACCCCTGAGCTGAACACACGCATTAGTAAGGCTTCCTCCCGCGGAGTCGCCGGCGACCATTATTTTATGAGGATCGATTCCGAGATCCGCGGCATGCTCGCGCACATAATCAAGAGCAAGAACGCAATCCTCGATCTGCCCCGGAAATGCCGTCTCCGGCGCCAAGCGGTATTCCGGATAAACCACCACTGCACCAGACTTTTCGGCGATGAACTCGAGCTGATGTTCAAATTGCAGAACATTCCCCGCCATAAACGCGCCGCCGTGCAGGTAAACAAGCGCCGGACTTGCCTCCTTATGATTTGGTGGCGTCCAGACGAATAAATCTATATAGCGATCGGCCGCCTCCATGAGGATCTCATCGCGCTGAACCTCACCATCGAGTAGGCGGTATGTCGGCTTATCCGGGCGATGACGCATTCCAATAAGGCTCGTCCAGCTCGGAGACATGCTAACATTCCGCATCTTCTTGCGGGATACCTCGAGAATTCGTGGGTCAAGCACATGCTCTCTTTCATCATCAGGAACCGGACGAATTTGAACCTCGAGCCCTCTCTTCTCGGTTATAAACGAGCGACTGGAAATGGCACCAATCAACGCCTCGTCGTATTGTCTACCCATCTTAAATCCCCTCTCGGCAATAACGCCAAATCGATATTTCCATAACTTTTGAGATAACGGCTTATGATGTCCTCAGTTGTCGTATATCTATGTACTAAAGAAACTGAAAACCAAGGGGTCCACCATGCCTGCAGCAAAAGACGAGTTCACTCAGCCAGAACTTCTCTATCAGACCGTTGAAAACGACATCCTCAAGAAAATAGTTTCTGGCGAACTCCCCGGCGGCAGTCAGATTCCCACCGAAACCGAGCTTTGCAAGCAATACAAAGTAAGCAGGATCACCGTAAGACGCGCCGTACAGAATCTCATTGACCAAAGCTTGCTCTACCGCCTGCGAGGCAAGGGAACATTCGTAAACCCATCGAAGCTCACCCTGAAACGAGGAACAAGCACCATTTTCAATTTGAGCGCCGACCCCCAATACGGCGATAAAACAACCAAGTCCATCTTGGAAACAGGCTTAATCAAGGCTGATGCCCACATTGCACGGGAGCTCAAAATTGACAACGGAACCGTAGTGCAACGAGTTGCGCGCTTGGTTTATATCGAAAATGCCCCCTGCGCCATCGACACCGTTTATGCAACGCAGAGCACTCTACCCGGACTGCTGGAGCTTCTCACAGACAATGCCGGTCTTTTCGACCTGATCGCCAACCATTACAGCATCGCAACCGGTATTGAGAAGCTCAAAATCACCGCAGGAATAGCGGGGCTCCAAGAAGCAAGCCTTCTCGGTTATATCGTTGGAGCCCCCGTGAGCGTTGTCGAGCACGTCACATATGCCTGCGATGAGATGCCGCTCCACTATTCAAAAACCGTTTGGCGAGCAGACGCATCGTCCTTCGAGTTCAGCATCTCAAAAGATGGACGCCTTCTCTAGCCCAAAATCCCCAGGACGCCGAGCACAATACCAGCAGCGAGAATGCCCACAATCTGCCAAATTATTTTGACCTGTTTCTTATTGCAAAGACACATGATTCCGAACGCGCAGAGCGGCAAAAGAGCCGGGAATATCCCGTCGAGCGTTTCCTGCAACTTAAACGCGGTGTCGCCGAAGTTAAGAGCGAGCGGAGTGGTAACTGCAACGGTGGTCGCTACCATTCCACCAACTACCATTAGTCCCACAATCGCCAGGCCGGACGTAACTTTGCGCATTACATCAGAATCGTTCAGCTTTGAAATCATGCCACTGCCAAGCGAATAACCATACTGAAGCCCAAACCAGCGGATCAGGATCGTTGGGACATTATAAAGAAGCAGGAACAGGATTGGGCCGAGCAGACTGCCCGAAAGGCAAAGTCCCGTCACAACGCCCGTCGCAATCATGCGAAGCGTACTGGCGATCAGCGAATCTCCAATACCGGAAAGCGGAGCCATAAGCGATGCTTTCATGGCGTTAATTGAGGCGGCGTCAAAGTCCTGATTGTTGGCGTTCTCCTCCTCCATGGAGGCCACAATGCCGGCGACCAGAGGATTAAACGTAACTTGAATATTGTAGAACTCAAGATGACGCTTATATGCCTCGATCCGATCTTCGGGCTTATCGTATAACCGCTTGATTACCGGAATCATGTCGTAGCAGAAACCAACGTTCATTTGTCGGTCAAAGCTCCACATGATGTTGAGTGGAAAGCTACGCCAAAATAACGCCTTTAAGTCTTTCTTGGTTATTCTCTTATCGGTCGATTTATTTGACTCCGGCGAGAGCTCAAGAACATCATTAGAATTCGTTGTCATCGTCAACCTCCTTAGCGACCGCCGCACTGGCAGGCATAAAAATGTGAGCCATATTGAGGATCCCAATCAGGATCAGCGAAAACGCCACGATACCGATCGTCGGAATATTTAGATAGGCACTTAGCAAGAAGCCTCCAAAGAATAGGAAGCTCAGCTCCTTGGTGGACAGGATTGACATAAGCTGCGCAAATCCAAGCGCGGGCAGAATACCCGTTGCGATCGTAAGCCCATTCGTAAGCCAATCAGGGATGGCGTCAATCAGCGCCTGAACAGCATCATTTCCAACGTAAAAAGCCACGCCGCAAATCAAGCCAAGCGCAATGATGTAGAGAATTCCATTGGTCCACATAGCGGCTGCAATCGTTTTGGGGTCGTCCTTTTCGGCACCACGATCAGCCCAGACAGCCATAGGAGGCGTAACAACGCTATACATAAGGCTGTCAAACATGCCGGCAAGCACCGCAGTGGGCATAGCAATAGTCAGAGCGGTCTCGGGACCCGCACCCATAGTAATCGCAAAGGCTGTTCCCAAAACTGAACCAACAATTACGTTGGGCGGCACGGCAGCACCAACCTGCCAGACCCCCATAAACGCGAGTTCGAGCTGGAAACCAACAATAACGCCAGTCGGAATATCACCCAAAAAAATACCGACAATCGCTCCAAGGACAATCGGACGCTCGACCATCGCGGTACCGAGCAAATAATCCGATTGACCTATAGCAGCAGCAAGACCAACCAGAAAAGCCTGAAGCAGCATATTTCTCTCTCTTCCTACAAATCAAAACTTGTTACGATGCGTTTTTTCTCACTAGCAACCTGCCTTACCTCGAACTCGATTCCATCAGCCATGGCTTTCTTAATTTCATTAATATCGGATTGGGAAAGGCGCACAGCAGGGCCAAGCTCCTTTACGCTATCCCCCAACGGTCGAGCGCCGCCTAAATTCACAGACGTTATTTTTGGACACGCACGCGCAACTTCACAGGCGTCATGTACATTTCCCGTAACAACAATTAGCTCGTATTTATCCACCGCGCTTCCGTTAAGGGCCACGATGGAATCTTCTACACTTTTGACAACCAATTTGGCATCAGCGGGTTTTGCAATTCGCAGCGCTTGAATTCGCTCTTTGCTTGCGGCGTACTCATCTGAAACCACAAGAATAGCGTTTGCTTTAAGCGCTGGATACCAAGAGAACACGGTCTGCCCATGCACTAACCGGCTATCGACGCGGCACAGTTTAATCATTTTGCCCCTTTCTCGACTTGAACGCAGACAATCATCCTTGACTGCTTATGGCATATTACGTCATATGACGTAATATGCCATTACACAATATCTTGAACGGTTGAATATCACCGCTAAATGGTATTTATCTCTAGAAACAGGGGAAGGTGCAATCCGTCTAGACACAGTGCGTCGGGGGCGGGCTGGGTTTTTATCTTCGCTCCCCTTGCTTCGCAAAGTCGCTCAGCTAAATAACCCAGCCCGCCGCGGGACACCCTGCGACCTACCGGATATTGCCATGGCGTACGTTGGCTGATTTGGTTTGGAATGGGAGGTTGACGAGGCTGAAAGTCCCTCCTATATAACGTGGGCGCCGTCGTTCGAATGAACGACGGCGCCCGCACTCATTTTCTATTCAGCCCTAGTCATCGCGCAAAGCCCCTTCGGCAGCACACGGTGCTATTGAATCACCGCAGGCCGGGGCGGGAGGCGGTCCTTTCTCTCGGAAAACTTCGCGAAGCCCAGTTTCCGAGAGAAAGTGTCCGGCTGCCGCCCCGGCCGGCCAGGTCAACTACACCGTGTGCTGCGGCAGGTCCTGCAGGGCGATGACGTCCATGCCCATGTCGTTGGCGCTGCCGTGGCCCTGCTGGTCCTCGCGCACCGCCTCGATGGCACTCACATACGTGTTGGCGGCAGACATCGCGGTCACGCAGGTCACGCCGCGGCGCACGGCCTCGGTACGCAGCAGGTAGCCATCGCCACGCGAGCCCGGGCCGTACGGTGTGTTGATGATCACTGCAATCTTGCCATCGGCGATGAGGTCGCCGATGTTGGGACGCTCGCCGTCATGCGGGCCGCTGATCTTTTCCACGACCTCGCACGTCACGTTGCCTCCACGCAGAACGCGCGCCGTACCCTCGGTAGAGCAGATGTCAAAGCCCAGGTAGCGCAGGATACGCGCGACCGAAAGGATGTGACGCTTGTCGCGGTCGCACACGCTAATGAACACCTTGCCGCAGCTCGGATCGGGCAGCTGGTAGTCAATCGCCAGCTGCGTCTTGGCGTATGCTTCGGGATAGCTCTTGGCGATACCCATGACCTCGCCCGTCGACTTCATCTCGGGCCCCAGGATAACGTCGGCTCCCGGGAAACGGCCCCAGGGCATAACGGCTTCCTTCATACAGAACCAGTCCAGCTGACGCTCGTCACTCGGCAGGCCCAGGCTCGCGATGGAATCGCCCGCCATGATACGCGCCGCGCACTTGGCCAGCGGCACGCCGGTGGCCTTGGAGATGAACGGCACGGTACGGCTGGCGCGCGGGTTGGCCTCGATCACGTAGACGGTCTCGCCCTTGATGGCATACTGCACGTTGACCAGGCCGCGGACTCCCAGCGCCATGGCGATACGGCGCGTGGTCTCGCGGAGCTTCGCCTGCAGGCTCTCGCTAAAGCTGAACGGCGGAATGCAGGTCGCGGAGTCACCGGAGTGAATACCGGCCTCCTCGATATGCTCCAGGATGCCACCGATATATACCTCCTCGCCATCGCACAGGGCGTCGACGTCGGACTCAATCGCACCCTCCAGGAAGCGGTCGAGATACACCGGGTAGTCGGGGCTAATGCGCGCGGCCTCGGCCATGTAATCGCGCAGATGCTCGGCATCATAGGCGATCATCATGCCGCGGCCGCCCAGCACGTAGCTCGGACGCACCAGCAGCGGGTAGCCGATGTGCGCGGCCACGGCCTCGGCCTCCTCAAACGAGGTTGCCTGGCCCGCCGGCGGATACATAATGCCCAGCTTGTCGAGCAGGGCGGCAAAACGCTCGCGGTCCTCGGCAAAATCGATAGCGTCGGGCTTGGTACCCATGATGTTCACGCCGCTCTCCTCGAGCATGCGTGCCAGCTTAAGCGGGGTCTGGCCGCCGAGCGTCACCACGACGCCGTCGGGGCGCTCGACATCGATAACGTCCATGACGTCCTCGTAAGTGAGCGGCTCAAAGTACAGGCGGTCGGACGTGTCGTAGTCAGTCGAAACGGTCTCGGGGTTGCAGTTGACCATGATGGTCTCAAAGCCGCGGGCCGCCAGCGCATAGCTCGCATGCACGCAGCAGTAGTCAAACTCGATACCCTGGCCAATACGGTTAGGTCCAGCACCCAGAATCATCGCTTTGGGCTTATCTGCCGGCGTGGTCTCGTCGGGGGCAACGCACTTCTTGGCGACTGGGCTCGTACGGTAGATGTTCTCGTAGGTCTTGTAGTGGTATTCCGTGGCACTCGAGAACTCGGCGGCGCAGGTGTCGACCGTCTTCATGCTGGGGACCACGCCCAGACCCTTGCGGTAAGCGCGAACAAAGCGCTCGTCCGAGCCGGTCAGTGTGGCAATCTCGGCATCGCTCGTGCCATACTGCTTGAGCAGACGCATCGCGTCGGCATCAATGTCCTCCACGCGCAGGCCGCGAACGCTCTCCTGGACCTGCACCATATCGTTGATGCGGTTGAGGTACCACGGATCGATACCGCAGATGGCGTGGATGCGCGCAACATCCCAGCCACGGCGCAGGGCCTCGACCACAAAGAAGATGCGGTGCTCAGTCGGAGTGCCCACGGCCTGGGCGAGCTCCTCGTCGCTCAGCTTATCGGCGCCCTCCTTGCCACCAGCGCAAATACCCTGATGTCCATCCTCCAGCGAGCGCATGGCCTTGCCAAAAGCCTCCTCAAAGGTGCGGCCGATCGCCATGATCTCGCCCACGGCCTTCATGCGCGTGGTGAGCGTGGGGTCGGTGCCCTTGAACTTCTCAAAGGCAAAGCGCGGCACCTTGACCACGCAGTAGTCGATCGTGGGCTCAAAGCAGGCGGGCGTAGCTTTGGTAATGTCGTTGACGATCTCGTCGAGCGTGTAGCCCACGGCCAGGCGAGCGGCGGCCTTGGCGATGGGGAAACCCGTGGCCTTGGAGGCCAGCGCGGACGAACGGCTCACGCGCGGGTTCATTTCGATGACAATCAGGCGGCCGGTCTGGGGGTTCACGGCAAACTGCACGTTGGATCCGCCGGTCTCGACGCCGATCTTCTCCAAAATGGCGAGCGAGGCGACACGCATGCGCTGATACTCAAGGTCGGAGAGGGTCTGCGCCGGCGCCACGGTGATGGAGTCACCGGTATGCACGCCCATGGGGTCGAGGTTCTCGATGGAGCACACGATGATGCCGTTGCCAGCGTGGTCGCGCATAACCTCCATCTCGTATTCTTTCCAACCCTCGATGGACTCCTCGACCAGCACCTCGTGAGCGGGCGAGAGTTCAAGACCCTGGCTCACGATGGAGACGAGCTCCTCGTGAGTATGCGCGATGCCGCCACCGGCGCCGCCGAGAGTAAAGCTCGGGCGCAGCACGCAGGGATATCCCACGCGCTCGGCGATAGCCTCGGCGTCTGCCACGCTGTAGGCATAGCCCGAGCGCGCAACCTCCAGGCCAATCTCGGCCATGGCCTCGTTAAAAAGCTTACGGTCCTCGCCGCGCTCGATGGCGGCCAGGTCGCAGCCGATCATCTCGACGCCGTACTTGTCGAGCGTACCGTCTTTCGCCAGCTCGACGGCGGCGTTCAGACCGGTCTGGCCGCCCAGCGTGGGCAGCAGCGCGTCCGGGCGCTCTTTCTTGATCACGCGCTCGATAAACTCGGCGGTGATGGGCTCGACATAGGTGCGGTCGGCAAGACCCGGATCGGTCATGATGGTCGCCGGGTTGGAGTTGACCAGGATGACCTCAAAGCCATCCTCCTTGAGCACCTTGCAGGCCTGGGCGCCGGAGTAGTCGAACTCGCAGGCCTGGCCAATAACGATAGGGCCCGAGCCAATGACGAGGATGCGCTTGATGTCAGTACGTTTAGGCATGTTAGTTCTCCTCGGTCTCAGTCGCGGCGGTCTCGGCAAAGCTCCAGCCGGCAAGGCGGTCCTTCGCGGTGTCGATGTCCAGGTAGTTCTCCTCGCCGTCCATGAGTCGCGTAAAGGCGGTAAAGAGATAGTGGGCATCGGTGGGGCCAGGCGAGGCCTCGGGGTGGTACTGGACCGAGAAGCACGGGGCGTCGAGCAGCTGGATGCCCTCGGCGGTGCCGTCGTTGAGGTTCACATGTGTTAGGCGAATGCGGCCAAAGCGCTCGTTCATCACGACCGGCGCGATTCCGCAGCGCACCCAGACGCGCAGATCTCCATCGGCCGCATGCTCGGTCTCGCCGCCGGAAAGCTCGGGGACAAGCTTGCCCAGGCTGGGGAACAGCAGGCCAAAGCCATGGTTTTGCGCGGTAATCTCCACGCGACGGCTTACCAGGTTCATGACCGGCTGGTTGCCACCGCGGTGACCGAATTTAAGCTTTTCCATCTGGGCGCCGCAGGCCAGGCTGATCATCTGATGGCCCAGGCAAATGCCAAAGACCGGCACCTTGCCGATCAGCTGCTGCACCTGCTCGTAGGTCTCCACCACGGCGTCGGGGTCGCCGGGGCCATTGGACAAAAAGACGCCGTCGGGATTCATGTCGAGCACCTGCTGGGCGGGCGTATCCCACGGCACGACGGTAAGGTCGCAGCCGGCGCGGACCAGCCCCTCCAGAATGCCGCGCTTCACACCGCAGTCGTAGGCGACCACTTTGTGACGGGCAGGAGCGGCAGTCGAAAGCGCAAAGTCATGCGTGGCAGGCAGGTCGACGGCGGCAAACTCGTGAGGCGCGGGGCAACTTACGGTCTTGACCAGGTTCTCGCCTACCAGCGCGGGCGCTGCGGCCAGACGCTCGGCAAGCTCGTCGACATCGAAGATCTCGGTCGAGATAATGCCCATCTTGGAGCCGTTGTCGCGCAGGTGGCGCACCAGGGCGCGAGTGTCGACACCCTCGATAGCGACGATGCCGTGAGCGCGCAGGTACTCCGGCACGCTGACGGCCGAGCGCCAGTTAGAAGGCGTGGCGCACATGTCGCGAACGATCATGCCGCGCATGGCCGGAGCGCTCGCAGGGCGCACGGCGTCGCCGGGGAAGGCCGACTGGACGTCGGTCTCGTCGATACCGTAGTTGCCGATCTGCGGATAGGTCATGGTTACGATTTGGCCGGCATAACTCGGGTCGGTCATGACCTCAAAGTAGCCCTCGAGCGAGGTGTTGAAGCAAACTTCGCCGGTCGCGGTGCCCTCGGCGCCGCATGCACGTCCATAAAAAATGGTCCCATCCTCAAGATACAGGATGCAGGGACCGCAGGTGCCCTTGCTGGTTTTGGCCAGCATACGCTGGCAAAGCTCGCTGGGCGCGAAGGTGCGGGCGGCAGCGCCCGCGGTATGGTTGTTCGCCATAATTCTCCTTCCCGGTCTCACAGGACCGGCTTAAAGGTGTGTAGTTAGGCCTCGCGGTATTGTAACCGCAAGCATGCCTCATGGCGTTAATTTCATCGAAATGTTTACGAAATGATAATTATGACTTTCTATGCATAATGTTTTTTAATCCCCGTCCCAGAAAAATCATCCCGCGGGGCTTGTGGCTCACGCGGGATGATGGCGTCTTATTTTTTCTTGTCCTGCTCCAGCAGTTCGGACGGTGTGCGATCGGGCTTGCCGCCACGGAAAATCTCGCGGCCATGCAGACGATGCTCCAGATCGCGCTCGGCTTTTTCCTCGTCAATCTTGGTCTGGCTCACCACCGGGTCCTCAATCAACGACGACACCGAGTTCACCTGCTTCTGAATGCGCTCGGCGATGGTGTCATCCATACTCACGATGCGCATCTTCCAGTCGATACTCGTGGCGTTGGATGAGCTCTTGGTCCACACGAACGTCAAAATGGCGCTCTGGTGGCCGCGCGCGGGGAACATGCCAAAGAAGGAATCGTGCTGAATGTTGCTATCCTCGTCGATATAGGCGTGAACGTTATACACCACGCGGTCGATCTTATCGTTGAGCAGCGCGTTGGTCGCAAGCGCCGCGGCCTGAATCTGCCCGTTGGACAGCAGCTCGAGCTCGTTGGCAGACGATGTGTCCAACACCGTCACCTCGACCGTGCCCGTACGCTCATCGGCTTCATCGACGGTAAAGTCGAGTGGGAACTGCGTAAAGCCGTTGCCCCACTCAAGGCCGCCCTTCAGCGCCGTCGAAACGGTATCGACCGAAACGCTCTCGGAGAGGTTCGCGGTGTTCAGACGACGCATCGCGCCGTAGCCGATCTGCATGCCCACGATCAGCACCAAAATACCGATGACCACGGCCATCGCGGTCTTTGTAATGGTATGGCTCAACTGCGAGCCCGAAGGATCGTCCTCGGACAGCGGGTCGATATGTTTTGCCTGGCTCGCGCGGTCCTCGCTGCGCAGCTGCGCTAGCGCAGCTTTGTCACCGCGCTTGGCCGCAGCCTCCTTCTCACGCATGCGCTCGGTTCGCTTTTTGGCAAGCGTGGGATCCAAGACACCGGATGCATCGATTTCGGAGAATAACTCCGTCACTTCTTCCGGAGTCAAAGGGTTCTTGTCAGCCATAAACTTCCTGTCATATCAATCAGTCGAGCTCGTGCGCACGCGCACCTTCGAACTGCATTCGATAGTAACGGGCATAGGTGCCGCCACGGGCGAGAAGCTGTTCATGCGTGCCACGTTCCACAACGCGACCATGCTCAACGGTCGCAATCTCGTCAGCATGCTTAATGGTCGAAAGGCGGTGGGCGATGATGATTGTGGTACGGCCGCGTGCCAGCTCTTCGAGCGACGCCTGCACCGCCTCCTCGCTCTCGTTATCCAAAGCACTCGTCGCCTCGTCCAAAATCAGGATCTTGGGATTCTTGAGAAACACGCGCGCGATGGCAACGCGCTGCTTCTGTCCGCCCGAAAGACGGCTGCCGCGCTCGCCCACCACGGTGTCGTAGCCCTGCGGAAGCGATTCGATAAAGGTATCGATATTGGCGCGGCGGGCCGCCTCGGCGATCTCTTCTGCCGTAGCACCCGGCTTGCCGTAGGCGATGTTCTCGCCAATAGTACCGTCAAACAGGTAGACATCCTGCTGCACCAGGCCGATGGCGCGGCGCAGGCTCTGCTGCGTCACATCGCGCACGTCCTGACCGTCGATGCTAATGGATCCGGTAGCCACGTCATAAAAGCGCGGCAGCAGCGAACAGGTCGTGGACTTGCCGCCGCCCGAAGGGCCAACCAAAGCGATGGTCTGCCCGGGCTTGATGGACAGGTCCATATGGTCGATAACGGGTCGCTCGTCGGCATAGCCCTCGCCCAGCTCAACGTCCTCGTAGTTAAAGCACACGTCGTGATACTCCACGGCGCCGGCAGTCACCTGCAGATCCGTGGCGCCCGGCTTGTCCTGGATATCCGGCGCCGTCGAGAGCACCTCGTCCATACGCTTAAAGCCGGCGATAGCCTTCTGATACGTTTCGGCCGAATTGACGAGCGTCTCAAGCGGCGTGCAGAACAGCGAAATATAGAGTGCAAAGGTCGCCATATCGACCGCCTGCAGCTGTCCCTGGGCGACCAGCCAGCCGCCCAGCAGCACCACGATCACATAGAGCACGCCCGAGAGCAGGCCATACGTCGCGGTATAGACGCCCATGGCGTGATACATGTTCTCCTTGGACGAAAGATAGCGATTGTTGGAGGCGCGGAACTTGAAGCGTTCGGTCTCCTCGTTGGCAAAGCTCTTGACCACGCGCATGCCCGCCAGCGAATCCTGCAGCTGCGCATTGATGCCGCTGATCTTTTTGCGGTTGTCGCTAAAGACCTCGCGCATACGCATGTTTTGCCAAAACATGATGACCGCAAACGCCGCCGTCACCACGGCCATGGCGAGCGCCAGCACCGGGGCGATGGTAAAGAGGATCACAAACGAGCCGATAATCTCGATGCCGCAGATGATGATCCACTCGGGCACGTGGTGCGCCGCCTCGCAGATATCGAACAGGTCGTTGACCACGCGGCTCATCATGTCGCCCGAGCTGTTGCGGTCGAAGTACGCAAAGCTAAAGCGCTCATACTGGTCGAACAGGTCCTCGCGCATTTTGGACTCCATGCGCGCACCCATCACGTGACCCCAATAGCTCACAAAGTAGCGGCAGGCGCAGCGGACGGCATACATCAGCACCAAGCCCACCGCGATCATGCCGAGCGCCTGCATAATGGCAGCCTGACCCTGAGTAAACAGCCCACCGGTCAAATTGCGAAGGATAATGGGGAACGCCAGGTCAATGGCGGCAAGCACCAGAGCACAAACAGTATCAGCAACAAAAAGCCCCATCTGGGGCTTGTAATACGAAAGAAACCTCTTAAACATAATCACCTTACGCGGTTTTACCAAACCGCGTTTCGTCTCGACGCTGCAAGTGCCCCATTTGGACAATCTGGCCTTCAATCGTCGGTCGCGTATATCCATACGCTTCCCTCCTCTTTTAGGCCACCTTGTCTCAAATGGAGCACTTTCGCTGACTTACACAAACCTGCGGGATCATCCCCGCTCGTTAAAGCTCCGCGCCCCCAAGGCGATGCGCGATGCTGTCACAGGCCAAGGCGCCTACGACGGTCTTGGCGTCTTCGATCTTGCCGTCGAGCACGGCGTCGATCAGCTCGTGCAGCGGCACCAGGTCCACGTTGACAAACTCGTCATCATCGGGGTTGGGCGCATCAAACTCGAGCTTGGTGGCCAAGTAGATGTGGATGATCTCATCGCAAAAACCGCAGGACGTGACAATCGACGTCAAAAAGCGAATACGACCAGCCCTAAAGCCCGTCTCCTCGTGCAGTTCGCGCTTGGCGCAATCGAGCGGGTCCTCGCCTGGATCGAGCTTGCCGGCGGGAATCTCGACCGTCACGCGGTCGATGGCGGTGCGGTACTGACGCACCAGTACGATCTTGCCGCTCTCGGTCAGTGCCACAACGGCCGCCGCACCCGGATGGCGAACGATATCGCGGGCGCTGCGGTGACCGTTGGGCAGCTCAACCTCAAGACGGTGGACGTCGAGGATCTTGCCCTTCCAGGCGCACTCCTCCGAAAGAATCTTCTCGTGCAGCTCGGCATCGTGCGGGTCGTCGTCGCCCAGCACCAGCGCCGGCTCGTCAGCGACCTCGCCACCAGGCTCGCCCTCGGCGTGCCCATACATGCGGCTGTCCTCTTCGACGATCTGCGCGTCCACGAGCTCTTCGTTCTTCTCGTCCATCCGTCTCATTCCTCTCGGATTTTAGGCATCCCAGGCGTCGCGGCCGCGCAGCGCGCGCAGGCCGATATCGTGACGCAGGGTCTTGCCCTCAAAATCAATCTTCTCGCAGGCCTCGTAGGCAAGGTTGCGAGCGTTCTCGAACGTGTCGCCCAGAGCGGTCACGGCAAGCACGCGGCCACCATTGGTCACGAGCTGACCGTCCACCACGGCAGTGCCCGCGTGGTATACGGTCACGTTCTCCATGGCCTCGGCATCGGCGATACCGGTGATGACCTTGCCCTTCTCGTAGCTGCCGGGGTAGCCCGCGCTCGTCAGGACAACGGCCACGGCCCACTCGTCACGCCAGTCGAGCTCAATCTGATCGAGCTCGCAGTTGGCACAAGCCAGCATGACCTCGACCAGGTCGTTCTTAAGGAGCGGCAGCACGACCTGCGTTTCGGGATCACCAAAGCGGGCGTTGAACTCCAGCACCTTGGGGCCGGCGGGAGTGAGCATAAAGCCGCCATACAGGCAGCCGCGGTAGTCGATGCCCTCGGCAGCGAGCTCGGCCACGGTCTGCTCCATGACCTTCACCATGGTGGCGTGCTCCTCGTCAGTCACGATGGGCACCGGGCTGTAGACGCCCATGCCGCCGGTGTTGGGACCCTTGTCGCCCTCGAGCGCGCGCTTGTGGTCCTGCGAGGTGGCCATGGGGCGCACGGTCTTGCCGTCGGTAAAGGCCAGCAGCGAGCACTCGGGGCCGGTCAGCATCTCCTCGATAACCACGGTGTTGCCGGCATCGCCAAAGGTGCCGCCAAAGCACTCGCGTACGGCTTCCTCGGCCTGCTCAAGTTCGGTCGCCACGATAACGCCCTTGCCCGCGGCAAGGCCGTCGGCCTTGACGACCAGCGGGGCGCCCTGCTCGCGCACGTAGGCGAGAGCCGAAGCCTCGTCGGTAAACGAACCATAGGCTGCCGTCGGAATGCCCGCACGCTCCATGAGCTGCTTGGAGAACAGCTTAGAGCCCTCCATCTGGGCGCCCTCGGCACCCGGGCCAAAGCAGGGAATACCCGCCGCGCGCACGGCGTCGGCCACGCCCGCCACGAGCGGAGCCTCGGGGCCAATTACCACGAGTCCGCATCCGTGGCTCTGAGCAAACGCCGCCACGGCCGCAGGATCGCAGTCGTCGAGAACCACGTTCTCGCCGCAGCTCGCGGTGCCGCCGTTACCCGGCGCGATGTAGAGCTTGCCGGCGCGCGGTGATGCTGCGAGCTTGGCTGCCAGAGCATGCTCGCGGCCGCCGCTGCCCAACAACAGGATGTCGATGGTTTGAGTGTCCGCCTTCAAGGGTGCCTCCTCTATGGATGAATGGCCCGCTCCGCGCGAGCCCTTTGCAAGCAAATATACCCCTCGGCCGCCCGTCTGGGCTGCAAAGGGGTATATCGCAATAACCGTATAAACCGATTACTTCCAGAATCGGTTGATGATCTGCTCGCGACCGGCGCCAACGCCAATGAACGTCACGCGGGTGTGTGCCAGATCCTCGATAAACGCCACGTAGTCCTGAGCCTCTTGCGGCAGCTCATCAAAGCTGCGGCAACCGGTGATGTCGCACTTCCAGCCGGGGAGCTCCTCGTAGATGGGCTTGGCATGCTCAAAGCGCACCTGATGCTCGGGCACGCTCGTGTAGCGCTCGCCATCGACGTCGTAGGCCACGCACACCTTGATGGTGTCGAAGGCCGAAAGCACGTCGAGCTTGGTCACGGCGATGTCGGTGAGGCCGTTGACGCGCGAGGCATAGTTGGCGATAGGGCCGTCAAACCAGCCGCAACGACGACGGCGACCGGTGGTCACGCCGTACTCATAGCCCTCCTCGGTCAGCGTGTGGCCAGCCTCGGACTCATAGGAAAGCTCGGTGGGCATGGGGCCCGAACCGACGCGGGTGATATAGGCCTTCATGACGCCCAGCACGCGGTCGACGTTCTTCATGCCCACGCCAGAGCCGGTGATGGCGCCGCCGGCGGTGCAGTTGGAAGACGTCACGTACGGATAGGTTCCGTGGTCGATGTCGAGCAGCGTCGCCTGGGCGCCTTCAAACAGCAGGTTCTTGCCCTCATCGATCATGTTGTTGAGCAGCAGGCTCGTCTCGGTGATGTAGGGACGCAGGCGCTCGGCCATCGGCAGGTACTCGTCGCAAATCTGGTCCACGGTGTAGGTGGGCAGGTTGTAGATGAGCTCGAGCTCGGGGTTCACGCGGGCGAGAGCGGTCTCCAACTTGTCGCGGAACAGAGTCTCGTCCAGCATGTCCTGCATGCGCAGGCCAATGCGGGCCATCTTGTCCTGATAGCACGGACCAATGCCGCGCTTGGTGGTACCGATGTTCTTCTTGCCGAGCTTCTGCTCAAAGGCGCCATCCAGATCGATGTGGTACGGCATGATGACATGCGCGTTGCCGCTAATCTTGAGGTTCTTGGTGGTGATGCCGTCGGCCTCGAACATGTCGATCTCCTCAAGGACAACCTTGGGGTTGACGACGCAGCCGTTACCGATCACCGACACGTGGTCGGAATACATGATGCCGGAGGGCACCTGGTGCAGGCCGTACTTTTTGCCGTTGACGACGATGGTGTGGCCGGCGTTGTTGCCGCCCGAATAGCGCACGACGGCATCAAAGTCGCCGGCGACCAGGTCGCAGATCTTACCCTTGCCCTCATCGCCCCACTGGGCACCGACCAAAACGGTTGACGGCATGTTTACTCCTCACATTCATGGACTGTCTACGCGCCATGCCGGCACGCAGAAGCACAAAACATTCCCAGTATACCCGTGCAACGGGCGCCTGTCCTACTCCTCGGCATGCGCCCCATCAAGCTCATAGAACTTGGTGGATGCCGGCAGGAACATCAGGTCGACGTCGCCGATCGGGCCCGAACGGTTCTTGGCCACGACGATACGCGTAACGCCCTCGTCGGGTCGATCGTCGCGCGAGGCTTCGGCCTCGTCGGCGGAGCGGTCCAAGAACATGACGATATCGGCGTCCTGCTCGATGGAGCCCGATTCACGAAGGTCGGAAAGCTGCGGGCGCTTGCCGGTACGGGATTCGACCTGACGCGAGAGCTGCGACAGCGCGATGAGCGGGATCTTGAGCTCCTTGGCCATGATCTTCAGACCACGCGACATCTCCGAAACCTCGACGGTACGGCTCTCGGAGCGGCGTCCCGGCGGAGGACTCACCAGCTGCAGGTAGTCCAGGATGATGATTGCCTTCTCCTTGTTATGGAGCATACGGCGGCTCTTGGCGCGAATCTCGGTCACTGTGGTGCCGGGCGTATCGTCAATCAGAATATCGAGCTTGGACAAGGTCTGCGTGGCCTCGTTGATATTGGCCCACTGTTCGGGGCTAATACGGCCCATGCGGAAGTCACTGATCGAGATCATGGCGTAGGCGCAAATCAGACGCTGGGCAATTTCCTTGCCCGACATCTCCAGCGAGAAGAAGCCGACGGTATAACCAGCAGCGGCAGCGTTAAGTGCCAGGTTCAGAGCGAACGACGTCTTACCTACAGCAGGACGGGCGCCGATAATGATGAGCTGGCCCTCGCGAAAACCCATGAGCATGCGGTCGAGCGACGGGAAGCCCGTGGGCACGCCCGCAGCCTGGCCACCGGCCTGGCACACTTCCTCGGCCTCGTTATAGGCCTCGACCATAAACTCGGTCAGCGTCTTGTAGCTCGACTTGACCTCGCGGGCCGTGACCTTGAGCAGCTTGCTCTCGGCTAGCTCCACGACCTCTTTGGTGTCGGTGGGGGCGTTATATGCCAGCGCGTTGATCTCGTTGGTGGCGCCGATCAGCTCGCGCAGCATCGAATCGCGACGAACGATGGCGGCATGGTGCTGCCAGTTCACGAGCGACAGAGTCTGACCCATCAGCTCCAAAATGTAGGCCTCGCCGCCCACGGCATCGAGCTTGTTGATGCTTCGCAGGTAATCGATCAGCGAGATGGAGTCGATGGGAATGCGGCTGTTGTACATATCGACCATCGCGGTGTAGATGGTCTTATGAATGGGCCGGTAGAAATCATCGGGCTGCAGCTCGACCTGGGCCTCTTCGACCACCTCGGGCGATAGCAGCATAGCGGCCAGTACATTGGCCTCTGCATCTTGGTTTTGGGGAAGACCCAACTTTGAGCCGCGGTCCTCGACCGTCAGCCCCGTCTCCCTATCGTCATATGCCATGAGCATCCTCATTCATATCGCTTGCGAGCATCCATAGTATCAGCCACGGTCCCAAAACGCGCCGCGCGCCGCCAATCATCACCGAACCAAACGGATGAACGGTCCTGTATATAGGACTTCGACGCAACGTTCACCATGACACTCACTCAGCGCAAAAAACAAAAGGGCGCCCTGGTTTCCCAGAGCGCCCTTCTTAGAACAAGATTGTTGCGTTGCAGCAAATGCTACTCGGCAGCAGCCTCAGTCTCGACCTCGGCGGTCTCGGCCTCGGCGACCTCAGCGGCCTCCTCGACCTCAGCCTCGGCAGCGAGCTCCTCGGCGGTAACGCCGACGAGAACGACAACCTCGGCCTTGATCTCGCGGTACAGCGAGATGGCAACGGTGTGGGCACCGGCAACCTTGATGGGCTTACCGAGCTCGACGCGCTTGCGGTCGATGTCCATACCGAGCTGAGCCTTGATGGCGTCAGCGACCATAGCGGCGGTAACGGAGCCAAAGAGGATGCCCTCGTCGCCGACCTTGACGTCAACGGTGACCGTCTTGCCCTCGAAGGCAGCCTTGGTCTCGTTGGCGGTAGCCAGACGGACGGCCTCGCGCTTGGCGATGTTGTTGCGACGCTCGTCAAGCTGCTTGAGGTTGCCCTTGGTGGCGGCAACAGCGAGCTTCTTGGGGAACAGGAAGTTCTCAGCGTAACCCTGAGCGACCTCTACGACGTCACCCTCGCCGCCCTTGCCCTTGATCTCATCGAGAAGAATAACCTTCATGATGCGTCTCCCTTCTTAGCCGCGGTCGCGGTTGCCACGAGAGGAAACCACGGGGACGGTGTACGGCAGGAGAGCCATCTCGCGGGCGCGCTTGATGGCGTTGGCGATGTCATGCTGATGCTGCGTGCAAGCGCCAGTGACGCGACGGGGCTTGATCTTGCCACGGTCGGTCATGTACTTACGGAGAAGCTGAGTGTCCTTATAGTCGATGAACTCAGTGTTCTCCTTGCAGAACTGGCAGTACTTACGACGCGGCTGACGTGCAGAAAAATCATTAGCCATGTCAAAATACCTTTCATTTGGCAACTTCGGCGAACCGAAGCCGCCTCTCACTCAAAAATAGGTGAACAACCCTTAGAACGGGATGTCCTCATCGTAGACGTCGACCGCGGGCGGCGTAGCCACCGGCGCGGCAGGACGTGCTGCGGGCGCGGGAGCTGCGGGGGCGTAACCGCCCTGATCGTAGCCACCCTGGCCACCACGGGAGCTCATAAACTCGATCTCATCGACGATGACCTCAAGCTTGCTCCGGCGCTGGCCGTCGCGCTCCCAAGAGCTGTAGCGCAGCTTGCCCTCGATCGCGACCTTGTTTCCCTTTGCCAGGAAACGGCTCACGGCCTCGGCGCGGGTGCCGAACATGGTGCAGTCGACAAAGTTGGGATAGTCCTCCCACTCGCCAGTCTGCGCGTTGCGGCGACGATCGTTCACGGCAACGCCAAAGGACAGAACCTGGGTTCCGCCGGCGGTGGCGCGCAGCTCGGGATCGCGGGTGAGGTTACCGGTGATGTTCACTCGATTGATGCTCATAACTCACTACTTCCTCTTGGGGCACAAGCCCAGTCCAAAACGACAGTCTTACTCCTGGTCGTCGCGACGGACGATCATGTGGCGGACCACAGCGTCGGTGATGCGCAGGACGCGATCAAGCTCGGCGATCTGGGTAGGATCTGCGTGGAAGTTGATGAGGGTGTAGTCACCATCGGTGAGGTCGTTGATCTCGTAGGCGAGCTTGCGCTTGCCCCACTCGTCAACGGAGTCGACCTTGCCAGCGCCCTCAGCGATCGTGGTATCGATACGCTTCATAACAGCGAGACGAGTCTCGGGGTCGAGCGACGGGTCAACAAAGAACAGCAGTTCATAAGCCTTCATATTGTCACCTCCTCTGGGCAAATGTGGCTTCAGGTCGTGAAGGTGCGCCTGAAGCAGGAAAAGACTTGGTAATAATATCTTTCAACCTCCTAGGCTGCAAGAATATGCAGCTACAACCTCATGACCTCCACATATGCCCATACTCGCACGACGTTTCATGCGCATTCCAACCAAATGCTGACCAAAAGCTTGACGGATCTGTGGACAAGATACGGTGCCGTGAGGACAAGCTGAGCCAAGTCGCAGGTCAACGGGCGCATGGTTGTGGTCGCAAAATGCATACCAGTGGCCCACAGCACCACCCAAAGATTTTTAAATTCATTGCCAAATCGCTTATAAATACCCCTTTTGAACAATTGAGTTGATCAACTACGCTGGTCGGAAGTCGTTTTTTGGCATCTCAAACCCCGCTGCAACGCCAAACGCGGCCAAGCGTTTTAAAAAATGCCAACTTTTCTGTTTGCACTTTGCGATTCCTCGTGTATACTGACTTTCGCATTTAACGGAGAGTTGTCCGAGTGGCCGAAGGAGCACGATTGGAAATCGTGTAGGCGTCAAAAGCGTCTCCAGGGTTCAAATCCCTGACTCTCCGCCAGTTAATTCCAAAGCAGGCCTTCGAGCCTGCTTTGTTTTTACCCCACGCGGAGGGGTGGCAGAGTGGTTGAATGCGGCGGTCTCGAAAACCGTTTGGCCTGTATAAGGTCACGAGGGTTCGAATCCCTCCTCCTCCGCCATTTTGGTTGAGAAAGCTCCCAAGAATGGGAGCTTTTTTGTTATCGAAATACGTCTCGATCCCACGCTTCCCCAAACATGTACGTCACCCTCCAAAACCGACATTTTTCGACATCTTTGGAGGCTGACGTACACGTTTGGATTGAGCTCACGGGAGCGGCACTATTCGGAAGGTGCCTCCTCGTCTCGTATGCTTTTCCAGTTGCGGATAAGTGCCTTGCGTAGTTCGTTTTGTTTTCTCTGGTACCCGGTGTCGGTACAGCGAGGCATGCCGAGTGCTTCGCGAATGTTGTTCATGGCGCGGTGAAAGGCGAGCTGACTACTGAACTGAGCCGAAGTGAGCGTAACGATTCGATATCCCATTTGGGAGAGAACGGCCTCTCGCTCCGCATCTGCTCCCTTGCGCTCGAGCTCATCGTGAAAACCGCCCTTATATTCGATACCGAGCGCCCTGCGCTTATAGGTCACGAGCGCATCGATTTTGAGTGTTCGAGCTTTGGCGCAATGCCAGAGACGTTGAGGGATCTCGAGCGGTTTGTTGAGTTCGATACCTCGGATGCCAACGCCGCCTTCGCTTGTTGGGAGCGAGAGGGCGATTGCCGAAGCGGTCTCCATAGGCGAGGCCGAGTGATCGTAGATGTGCCTGAGCGCAAGCCGTGCACGTGTGGCACCGGGTTTGCCGGGGTGCCGATCGAGCAGTTCGGTTATTTCATCCTTGGAGGTGGTGGCTGGTTGCTCGGTATAAGGGTCGGCGGGATTGAGCCTCATGCGATAATCGCCGCAAACTTCATAGCCATATTCGAGATATTCGATCCTATCCATCCACTCGGCAGCGAGCGCGAAGGTGAAGGCTTCGTCGGTGATGAAGATTCCGGGCGTCAACTCGTTAATATGCTCGTAGGGAAGATTTTGTCCAAGAATGTGGCAAACGACGCCTTTGGTACGAATTCGCTCAAATTCGAATACAACCGCGATATCGATAGTCTTAAGCATATCGGACGGAATGCCGCAGTCGGTAAGGGCCTGTCGTATGCGCGCAACACGTTGCTGGGTGGAGATGCCTTGTGCGCCTATCTGGTAGTCGTGCCGCGCAAGAGACTGAACCAAATTCTGGGGTGCATGATGGACAAGCCATGCGGTTTTATGCGAAATGAGAACAGGGGTATCCATTGAGGGCCTCTCGCTCTGAGCCGGTATCCAACTCTTATGTCCGTTGAAGTGGGGAAATATACCGGATGTGAGTAAATCAACTCACTCATGCTGTGAGCTCAATCCAAACATGTACGTCCGCCTCCAAAGATGTCGAAAAATGCCGTTTTTGGAGGGTGACGTACATGTTTTGGATCCCTGGCATTCCAGCAATGCCATGTCAGCATCCGCTGCCAACCGTTTACCGAGCAATAGGGTCGCAATCGGCGCTGAACATGTACTATGTACGGGCATTGTCCAAATCCGTAATCCAAAGGACCCCATCTTGCCCGTCGTCGCCGCTATGACCATTACCTCACATGCCTCGGATGCCATGGTCGCTATTCCGTTTTGGCTCGAGATGTTCGCCGTTGTCGCTGCATCGATCTCGGGTGTACTGGTTGCGCGCGAGCACAAACTCGACCTGGTGGGTGCAGTTGCGCTCGCGGTGGTTTGCGGCCTGGGCGGCGGTCTTTTGCGCGATATGACGCTGCAGGTGGGCAACGTCTACATCCTCAACCAGCCGATGGCGCTCCCGCTTTCCATTGCCACGGCAGCCATCATCTACATTTTCCCGGCAATCGTCGACAAACCCGAAAAACTCATTCCCCTGCTCGACATCATCTCGGTCGGCATCTATGCCGCCACCGGAGCGGACAAGGCGCTTGTCTACGGCTTTGCACCGGCGGTGTGCATCATGATGGGCTTTTTTACCGCGGTGGGCGGCGGCATGTTGCGCGACGGCTTTATGGGCGTGGTTCCGGGCATTTTCCAACGTACTAACTTTTATGCCATCGCCGCCATCGCCGGATCGACAAGCTATGTGTGTCTCGTTATGAGCGGCATCATGAGCAATGTCGCCGCGCTGGTCGTATGCGTTGTCGTGACCATGGGTCTGCGCTGGCTCTCGCTGCGCTTTGACATCAAAAGCCCCACCGAAGAAGATATCGCGCGCTTCTTGCACCGTAAAAAGTAGACAGCACGGCACGACCCTTCGAAATGCAACCGAGAGGTTCTTTTAGAGCGCCCACGCGTTGGGTACCCTGTTAGATATATGCCGAGTATCTAACGAAGGATTCACTATGCCCTGCAATCAATTCCCGTTGACCCAGCGCCGTAAAGCATGGGGCCGCATCACCATCCTATTCGCGCTCATCGCGCTGGCGATCACCGTGCTTCCCACGGCGTCGTTCGCCGGCACGGACACCGCAGGCAACGTACTTGCGACCGACAATGACGCCAATCCGTCCGGCGTTGAGGGTGACCTGTACTGGGCCGGTCAGGCCCTCAACTTGGATGATGTGTCCATCGACCGCGATATCATCGCCGCGGGCGATACCCTCTCTATCCGCGACTGCACGGTGGGTGGCGCCGTCCGCTTGGCGGCACGCACTATCGATATCGCCAAGACCACGGTTGACGGCAGCGTTACGGTTGCCGGCCAGCACATCGTCCTCAACACCGATAGCACTGCCAGTTGCTTCTACGCAGTGGGCGAGACGGTCGCCCTGCGCGGCTCCGTCAAGTCGGCAGCGCTCGCGGGCGACACGGTGACTATCGACGGCACGGTCAATGGCGATGTCGAGGTTTGGGCCGACAAGCTCATCCTGGGCAAGAACGCCCACATCACCGGCACCGTGAACGCGCACGTCTCCGAGGACCCCGAGCGTGCCGCAGGCGCCGAGGTAGGCGCGCTCAAGATCGAGCGCACCGAGAACGAGGATACTTCCACCGTTAACGATGTCATCGGCGGTATCGTCGCCGCGGCACTCTCGACCTGCTTTGTCGCTCTGCTGCTCGAGCTCGTCTTTCCGCGCGCGACCGCCAGCGCCGCCGGCATGCTCCACCAGCGCCCCATGCCCCTGTGGGTGAGCGGTCTTCTGAGCACGATTGCTATCGTCCCCGCCGTCCTACTGCTGATTATCTCTATCGCTGGTCTGTCGCTTGCCGGAGCCCTCTTGTGCGGCGTTATCGGCATCGCGTTGGTGTCGAGTGCCTTTGCGGGGTGTGCGATCGCCCGCATGGTCGGACACAGCCAGAACCGTTACGCCATGGCGGCCGTAGGTGGCATCGCCGCGGGCGCGCTTACGGCAATCCCCCTCGTAGGTGATTTCATCAGCGGCGTGACCTTCGTCTTTACACTCGGCTACATCATCCAGATCATCTGGCGCAACGCCCACCTCAAACCGCAGCAGCCGGCTAACACGCCAGGACTCCCCACCGCTTAGCCGCCAACCACCATAAAGGGGCCAGGCACCTTTGTGGTGGTGCAGACCAGCTCAGTCCCTGTGCACAAAAAGGGCGCCGACCATTGCGGTCGACGCCCTTTCTTATTGGCGGTTATAAGCCCCAGTGCTTATTTGTTGACCTGACCGGCGCGGACAGCAGCCTTCTTACGGTCGGTGGCGTTGAGCAGACGCTTGCGCAGGCGGATGTTCTTGGGAGTGATCTCCACCAGCTCGTCGTCGGCAATGTACTCCAGCGCCTCCTCCAGCGAGAAGGTGCGAGGCGGCACCAGCTGGACGGAGATATCGGAGGTGGAGGAACGCTGGTTGCCCAGGTTCTTGGTACGGGCGATGTTGACGACCATGTCGCCAGCCTTGCTGCGCTCGCCCACGATCATGCCCTCGTAGCACTCGGTGCCCGGCTCAACAAACAGCTGGCCGCGCTCCTGCAGCGTACCCAGAGCGTAGGCAACGGCCTTCTCGGTGGTCATGGAGATCATGGCGCCGTTCTGACGGTTGCCGATCTCGCCGGCGTAGGGGCCGTACTCCAGGAAGGTGTGGTAGAACACGCCCTCGCCGTGAGTGACGTTCATGATGCGGTTCTTAAGACCCATGATGCCGCGGGTCGGGATCTTAAACTCGAGGTGCGTCACGATGCCCGAGGTATCCATGCTCGTCATGATGCCGCCGGAGGTACCGAAGACCTCAACGACCTTGCCCGAGTACTCGTCCGGGCACTCGACGACGGCCTGCTCGACGGGCTCCATCTTGTTGCCGTTCTCGTCCTTCTTAAACAGAACGCGGGGACGGCCGACCTGGAACTCAAAGCCCTCGCGGCGCATGGACTCCATCAGGACGGACAGGTGCAGAATGCCGCGACCCGAGACCTCGACGCCGCTCTTGTCCTCGAGCTCCTCGATCTTCATGGTCACGTTGTTCTCGGCCTCGTTGAACAGGCGCTCCTTGAGCTGACGGGCGCCCACGATGTCGCCGTCGCGACCGACGAGCGGGGAGGTCGAAGCCTCAAAGACGATGGACAGGGTCGGCGGGTCAATCTCGATGGGCTCGAGCTCGACGGGGTTCTCGGGATCGGTGTAGACATCGCCGATATCGGTGCGGTCGATGCCCACGACGGCGGCGATGTCACCGGCGCCGACTTCCTGGCACTCGGTGCGGCCCAGGTAGTCGAAGGTAAAGAGCTGCTTGACGGTAGAGGTGGCGCTGGAGCCGTCGTTCTTGACAACCAGGATCTGGTCGCCCTGGTGGATGGTGCCGGAGTACACGCGACCGATGCCGATACGGCCAACGAAGTTGGAGTGGTCGATGGTCACGCACTGCATGGCCAGCGGGGCGTTCTCGTCAACCTCGGGCGCGGGCATATCGTCGATGATCATGTCGAGCAGCGGGTACATGTCCATGTTGCCGTCGTTGGGGTCAAGGCGGGCAAAGCCATTCATGGCGCTGGCGTAGACCACGTGCTCCATGGCGAACTCAAGCTGGTCGTCGGTGGCACCCAGGTCGGCCATGAGGTCCAGGCAGTCGTTGTAGGCCTTCTCGGGGTTTGCGCCCGGACGATCGATCTTGTTGATGACGATCATGATCTTAAGGCCGGTGTCGATAGCGTGACGCAGCACGAAGCGGGTCTGGGGCATGGGGCCCTCAAAAGCGTCGACCAGCAGCAGGGCGCCGTCGGCCATACGCAGCACGCGCTCGACCTCGCCGCCAAAGTCGGCGTGGCCCGGGGTGTCGATGACGTTGATCTTAACGTCCTTGTACTCGATAGAGATGTTCTTGGCGAGAATCGTAATGCCGCGCTCGCGCTCCTGGTCGTTAGAGTCCAGGACGCGGTCCTCGACCTGCTGGTTGGCACGGAAGGCGTCCGTGGCACGCAGGAGCTTGTCGACCATCGTCGTCTTGCCGTGATCGACGTGGGCGATGATGGCGATGTTCCTCAGATTGTCTACGCGCATGTAGTTCCCCTATCTTCTATCCATATACAAACGGCACGCGTATGCGACCCGCCCAGCAATGCAACGCTCAGCGGGAATATTGAGCCTTTTACCGAAAACTCGTTTATTTTAGCGATTTTAGATAAGAGGGGTTTCCTCACCTGCAGGTTCAGGGTCGCTCCACATAAAACCATCGCCGGCACCCATGCCCTCATACAGCACATATGCCGAAAAACCGCTCTCGAGCGTGGTTTCGAAGAAGCTCACGAGCAGGGCGTCATGGTAGCCGCCATCGATCTCGACACAACCGGTGTAGCCGATGGCGTAACGGGCGATGCGGCCCAGACCCTCGTCCTTAAGGCCCATCTTGTGCTCGGAGATAAAGTTGGTGGCCGCCTCCAGGCACGCCTCTTCGCCGTCCTCGTCGAGCGCCGCCAGATATCGGTTGGAAGCAGCGTCCTCGATTGCCACGACCACGCCCGGGTTCTCGCCCGCGGCCAGGTCGTCCAAGAAGGCGCCGATCAGATCGCACACCATGGCGTCGAGCTCGGCGGAGACGTTA
Organism: uncultured Collinsella sp.; assembly: GCA_900545995.1. Classification (GTDB taxonomy): domain Bacteria; phylum Actinomycetota; class Coriobacteriia; order Coriobacteriales; family Coriobacteriaceae; genus Collinsella. Next base: position 31,261 of record URBM01000006.1, read on the forward strand.
CCGGCGTCCTGCATATCCTGTGCCATCTTTAGACCTTCCCATCGAGTCCGGCGTCGTTACAGTTCCTGTGCCTCGGCGGCGATCTTAGCGGCAGCGTCACGGGCGCGCATCATATCCATCGCGCGCTTGTCGAGCACCTTGATCTGACTAGTCAGCATTACCGCGTCGACCACACCCCAGATCACCAGGCCCGTAGAGATCGAAAACCCAAGCGCACCAACTGTACCACGAAGGCGCGAGCAGATTGCCGCGACAAGGACGGAGATGACAACCATCTTGATAAACGAGCCGCGGCGTTCACGAAGCGTGCGGGCCTGCGTCACATAGGCAATGCGAGCCGCCTCGGATGCCTCCGAGCGCATTTGGGCTTCACGCGCGATGGCGGCCGCTTCAGCCGATACGCGGGTACCCATCAGCGACCTCTCCGCTCGCGTGCCAGACATTTAGAAATCATCGGGGGAGAGCGTATGGACGAACTCGTCGAACTTCTCGAACTCCTGCTCGTCGTCGACTTCCTCGGCGTGCGGTGAGACGGTACCCAAGCGATTCATGATGTCGTCTTCGACGAACATGGGGGCATTACTGCGTACGGCGAGGGCGATGGCGTCGCTCGGACGTGCATCGATCCTATGCTCGCTGCCATCGGCCAGCACGACAACCGTCGCATAGAACACCGGCGGCTCGGCACGAACGATCTCGATGCGCTCGAGCTTGGCGCCCAGGGCATCGACGGTGTCAAGCAGCAGGTCATGCGTTATCGGGCGCTCGGCGCGACCGCTATCGATGCCGCGGCTAATGGCCGCGGCCTCAAACGAACCGGTCTGAATGGAAAGCGAACGCAGGGGTGCCGTCAAATCCGACTTGCCGCAGCGCTCGCGAAGCACGATAAGCGATGGCACGGGACCGGCGGCCATGACGATGGTCTCTATGTCGACACGAACCATGGAACACCTCCGGTACGTAGCGGTTAACACGCGGCAGGGTTGCCGCATTGAATAGCTATACTACCCAATCTTTCGCACAGCACACAAAACCAAAATGAGATTTATCGCAGACAAGAAAAAAGCCCCGAGGCAACGCCTCAGGGCTCTTCACAGTTTTGATGGTGGACCTGACAAGATTCGAACTTGTGACCTCCCGGTTATCAGCCGGACGCTCTAACCAACTGAGCTACAGGTCCATCATGGTGGAGGTTAGGGGGATCGAACCCCTGACCTCAGGCTTGCAAAGCCCGCGCTCTCCCAGCTGAGCTAAACCCCCACGGAGACAGTAATAAACACCCCAGCGGCGACTCGGCTCTCGCTGGGGTGTTTATTGCGAAAGAAAGTGGTGGACCTGACAAGATTCGAACTTGTGACCTCCCGGTTATCAGCCGGACGCTCTAACCAACTGAGCTACAGGTCCATCGCGCAAGGGATATATTAGACGAGTCGTTACGCGCGCGTCAACAACTTTTTTGAAAATCTTTGAGGGGTGTCGGCCCCGGCTGCCCGGCGGCATGCGAAGTCGCCTGCTCGGACAGTCCTGCTCGCACGGAGAGCACATTAAGTGCTCTCCGGCTCG
>URBM01000007.1 GCA_900545995.1 uncultured Collinsella sp.
GGGCGAGGGCGCTGCTGATGAGGCCGGGAGCGCCGAGCCCGCCAAGGCCGAGCCTGCCGATGCCGCCGTCGAGCCCGAGCCTGCTGCAGAGCCGGAGCCCGAGCCCGAGCCGGCAGAGCCCACGACGGCTGACCTCTACGCTCGTCGTCCCCGCAAGCGCAAGGCCGTCGTCGACCAGCTCGCTCGCGAGCTCGAGGCCGAGGACGACGCCGCTGCCGCCGACGCCCCGAAGGGAGGCGATGAGTAATGCCTATCGGACCTGCGCGTATGCCGCTCTTCGATCACCTGGGAGAGCTCCGTCGCCGCCTGACCATCGTGGTCGTGTCGGTGTTTGCCGCCGCTATCGTGCTGTATTTCGCCACGCCTGTTGTGCTCGACATCCTGGAAGACCCCATCCGCTCCTTTGTGCCGGATGGTAAGTTCTACATCACCACCACGCTCGGCGGCTTTGGTCTGCGCTTTTCGCTAGCCATCAAGATGGCCGTGGTCATGTGCACGCCCATGATCATCTGGCAGATTCTGGCGTTTTTCCTGCCGGCACTGCGTCCCAACGAGCGCAAGTGGGTCGTGCCCACGGTGCTCGCCTCGACGGTGCTGTTCTTCCTGGGCGCAATCTTTTGCTACTTCATCATCATCCCTGCAGGCTTTGAGTGGCTCATCGGCGAGACCTCGGCCGTCGCTACGGCGCTGCCCGATCTGGAGAACTACGTCAACATGGAGCTGCTCTTTATGATTGGCTTTGGCGTGGCGTTTGAGCTGCCGCTCATCATCTTCTACCTGTCCGTCTTCCACATCGTGTCCTACGCGGCCTTCCGCAGTGCCTGGCGTTATGTATACGTTGGCCTGCTTGTGGGCTCGGCTGTGATTACGCCCGACGGCTCGCCCGTTACGCTGGGGCTCATGTATGGCGCCCTGCTCTCGCTCTACGAGATTTCGCTCGCCATCGCTCGCGTGGTCATTACCGCGCGCGAGGGCAAGGAGGGCTTGTTTGTGAGCCGTCTGGACCTGTTTTCGGACGACGAAGAGGACGACGAGGAGTAAATCGGTATGCACGAGGTTGGCATTGTCAACGGCATACTCGATACAGTGATTCGCGCGGCGCGTGGGGCGGGGGCCTCGCGCGCCGTTTTGGTAACGCTGCGTATCGGGGATATGACCGAGGTCGTGCGCGAAGCACTCGACTTTGCGTGGGAGACATTTCGCGACGAGGACCCGCTCACGCGCGGCTGCGAGCTTGCCGTGGAGGAGGTCCATCCACAAAGCGAGTGTCTGGACTGCGGCGAGGTCTTCGAGCATGACCGCTTCCATTGCCGCTGTCCCCAGTGTGGCGGCGCCAACGTGCGTCTGCTGCACGGCCGCGAACTCGACATCGCAAGTATCGAGATCGAGACCCCCGACGATTAGCCCGCCAGCAACCTGGGGACGGGGTATAAATGGTAGAAGTAAGGAGCGCCGAGTATGGCCGAGAAAACGATTGATATCGCGTCGCCGATCCTGTCGCGCAACGAGCGCCTGGCAGATCAGCTGCGTCAGCGATTTAATGAGACAAACACCTACGTGATCAACGTCTTGTCGAGCCCCGGCTCGGGTAAGACAACAACGATTCTGGGCACCAACGAGCGCCTGCGCGACAAGGCCGGCTTGCGCTGCGCCGTCATCGAAGGCGATATCGCCTCGGACGTCGACGCCATCACCATGAAGGAAGCCGGCATGCCTGCCATCCAGATCAACACGGGCGGCCTGTGCCACCTCGAGGGCAACATGATCATGGAAGCCGTTGACGCGTTCGACCAGGTCGTCGGTCTGGAGAACATCGACGTCATCTTTATCGAAAATGTGGGCAACCTGGTCTGCCCAGTCGACTTTGACCTGGGCGAGAACCTGTCCATCATGATCCTCTCGGTGCCCGAGGGCGACGACAAGCCCATCAAGTACCCGGGCATCTTCCAACACGCCGGCGCGCAGCTGCTCAACAAGGTTGACGTGGCCCCGGCTTTCGATTTTGACATGGATAGGTATACTAAGACACTCGATGACCTCAATCCGCAGGCGCCGCGGTTTGCCGTGAGCGCGCGCAAGGGCGAGGGCATGGATGCCTGGTGCGATTGGCTCATCGGGCAGATTGAGCAAGCAAGGGCGTAAGTCGGCCGCCATACGGGCGGGCGTAGCCGCAGAGATACGAGATAGGAGCCTCTTTTGAAGCTCATCATCGCCGAGAAAAACGACGCCGCGCGTCAGATCGCCGAGCGTCTGTCCACGGGCAAGCCCAAAAAGGACAAGGTGTACAACACCGCCATCTACCGTTTTGAGTGGAAGGGCGAGGAGTGCGTGACGATCGGCCTTGCCGGTCACATCCTTGCGCCCGATTTTTGCGACAGTGTGCTGTTCGATAAAAAGCTGGGCTGGTATTCGGTCACCGAGGACGGCGAGATGCTGCCGGCCGACATACCCGATGGCCTGGCGCGTCCGCCCTACGATACCAAGCGCAAGCCGTTTCTTGCCGATGGCATCTCCATCAAGGGCTGGAAGCTCGAGAGCCTGCCCTATCTCACCTGGGCGCCCGTCATTAAGTTGCCGGCCGAGAAAGAGCTCATTCGCTCGCTCAAGAACCTGGCTAAGAAGTCCGACAGCGTCATCATCGCCACGGACTTCGATCGCGAGGGCGAGCTGATCGGTTCGGACGCCCTCAACAAGGTGCGCGAGGTTGCGCCCGACCTGCCGGTCGCCCGCGCCCAGTATTCTTCGTTTACCAAGGCCGAGATCACGCAGGCCTTCGATAATCTCGTCTCGCTCGACCAGAACCTGGCCGACGCGGGCGAGAGCCGTCAGCACATCGACCTCATTTGGGGTGCGGTGCTCACGCGCTACCTGACGCTCGCCAAGTTTGGCGGCTTTGGCAACGTGCGTTCCGCCGGCCGCGTGCAGACGCCGACGCTTGCCCTGGTGGTCGAGCGCGAGCGCGAGCGCATGGCGTTTGTGCCCGAGGACTATTGGCAGATCCGCGGCATGGGCGCCGCACAGGGTGCTGCCGAGGACGACCGCTTTAAGATTGCGCACAAGACGGCACGCTTTACCGACAAGGATGCTGCCGAGACAGCGTACGGCCACGTTGACGGCGCTACGACGGCGACCGTTGCCGCGGTGACCAAGCGCTCGCGTAAGCAGCAGCCGCCCACGCCGTTTGCGACCACCTCGCTGCAGGCTGCCGCCGCGGCCGAGGGCATCTCGCCTGCGCGTACGATGCGCATCGCCGAGTCCCTCTACATGGCCGGTCTCATCAGCTATCCGCGTGTCGACAACACCGTGTACCCTGCGACGCTCGATCTGGGCGCCGTGGTGAGCGACCTGGCAAAGATCAATCCGGCGCTGGCGCCCGTATGCAAAAAGGTGCTCGCCGGTCCCATGAAGCCCACGCGCGGCAAGGTCGAGACCACCGACCACCCGCCTATCTATCCCACGGGCGAGGGCGATCCGTCCACGCTCGACGGCGGCCAGCGCAAGCTCTACGACCTCATCGCCCGCCGCTTCCTGGCGACGCTCATGGGTCCCGCGACCATCGAGAACACCAAGCTCGAGCTCGATGTGAACGGTGAGCCGTTCGTGGCTTCGGGCGATGTGCTCGTGACCCCGGGTTTCCGCGAGGCATACCCGTACGGCCTTAAGCGCGACGAGCAGATGCCGCCGCTGGAGCAGGGCGATACGGTCGACGTATTCGACATTAAGCTCGAGGCCAAACAGACCGAGCCGCCCGCGCGCTACAGCCAGGGCAAGCTCGTGCAGGAGATGGAAAAGCGCGGCCTGGGCACCAAGTCCACGCGTGCGAGCATCATCGAGCGCCTGTACGCCGTGCGCTACCTCAAAAACGATCCCGTGGAGCCGAGTCAGCTGGGTATCGCCATCATCGATGCACTGTCGCAGTTTGCCCCGCGCATCACGAGCCCCGATATGACCAGCGAGCTCGACGGCGACATGACTCGCGTGGAGCGCGGCGAGGACACCGAAGAGCATGTCGTGACGCACTCGCGCGCGCTGCTGGCCGGTGTGCTCGACGAGCTGCTCAAGCATACGCAGGAGCTGGGAGACGCCATCAGCGACGCCGTCACGGCTGATGCGCGCGTGGGCGCCTGCCCCAAGTGCGGCAAGGACTTGGTTATGAAGACGAGCGCCAAGACCCGCGGCAGCTTTATCGGCTGCATGGGCTGGCCCGACTGCGATGTGACCTATCCGGTGCCGAGCGGCGTCAAGGTAAGCCCGCTCGAGGGCGAGGCCGCCGTGTGCCCCGAGTGCGGTGCGCCGCGCATTAAGTGCCAGCCGTTCCGCCAGAAGGCCTTCGAGATTTGCGTGAACCCCACATGCCCCACTAACTACGAGCCCGACCTTAAGGTGGGCGAGTGCAAGGTGTGCGCCGAGGCCGGACGTCATGGCGATCTGATTGCACACAAGAGCGAGAAGAGCGGCAAGCGCTTTATCCGCTGCACCAACTATGACGATTGCGGCGTGAGCTATCCGCTGCCGGCGCGCGGCAAACTCGAAGCGACGGGCGAGACCTGTCCCGAGTGCGGCGCTCCCATCGTGGTGGTCAACACGGCGCGCGGTCCGTGGCGTATCTGCGTCAACATGGACTGCCCGACCAAGGAGAAGAAGCCCGCCCGCGGCCGCAAGACTGCGACCAAGGCGAGCGCGGCAAAGAAGACCACGGCGGCAAAGAAGACCACGGCTAAGAAAGCCACTGCCGCCAAGAAGACGACCGCGAAGAAGTCGACCACCAAAAAGACCGCTGCCGACAAGTAGCCGCACGGTCGAAACATCGCCTAAAACAAAAACGAGCGAGGGTCCCATGATCCTCGCTCGTTTTTTGCGTAGTCATTGGGGACGTTCTTTAATGACTAGCTGTTTAAGAACGTCGCATGCGACTAGTTCACCTCGACAGGCTTGGCGCCGGGATAGCGGTCCTCAAAGTCCTGACGGTACTTGTTGTCATTGGTGCCCGCCACGTTGTCGCGCGACAGCGGCGCCACGATTTCGTCCTTATGGTCCGCGGGCTTTGCGTACTTTAGGCTGATCTCCCAGGCATCGCAGATCGCGTCGATGCGGTGGTCCAGGTCGTCATACAGGGCGACGATGTCTTTCCAGGAGCTGTAGTTCTTAGAGCTCATGGGGACGTCCAGGTCCTCGACGATATCGTAGTACTGTTCGATGGTGTCTTCCGTGCGCTCGGCGACATCAGCGAGATTTTGACGGGTGGTACGGTCCTCTTCCAGATAACCGCCATTGAACGCCTCTGCGCAGGCACGGACCTGGCTATCGAGATCTTCGAGCAGGTCGTAGTATTCGCTCAGGCGACGGTAGAGGTTTTGCTCGGAGAGGGTTGCTTCGCCGTCATCATCATCGTCGTCATCGTCGTAAAGGCTATTGAGGTTGCCAAGGGGCTTAAGGTCGTCGGAGTCGACATCATGGTGCAGCTTAGTAATCTCGGCAGTCGTTTGCGTGGCGGCGTTGTCGAAAGGCTTGATCACAAAAAAGATGACCAAGGCGATGATAATTGCCACGAGCACAACGATAACGGCGATAAGCGCCTTGGTGCTGCTCTTTTTGGCGGCGGGGGCCTGCGGTGAATCAGGCGCGTACGTAGATGCCGGTTGCTGTTGGGGCGGGGTGTCCGCGACGGGTATGCGCTGCGTCGTTTCGACCGCTGCGGGGCTGGCGGCGGGGTCGGGGCGATAGGCGAGGGGGTCGTCCGGCTTAGCTTGCGGCGTATCGAGGAAGCCGGTCTGCTCAAACGCGGGTTGGCCATTGCTTGCGGTTGTCTGCTCAACGGGTGCACCGCACGAGGTGCAGAACTTGGCATCATCTGCAAGAAGTTTGCCGCACGAGGCGCAATACCGAGACATTGCCACTCCTTTCGCCACATTTCAAATCAATACGACGATTATACCCAGCGTCCAAAAGTCCCCATCATAAGTTGCGGTGAAATAGGGACTGTTTGGCGGTCTCAGAGCTTCAATCAGTCCCTATTTCACCGCAACTTTGGAAAGACACCTTTAGCCATTGGGGGCGCGCCTGCCCCTGGGGTATCATGGCTTGGTTGATATATCTGCATTTACGCGCCTTATAGGAAGGGGCTGCGCTCATGGCTTTTGAGCCCGCTCAACATAGCTTTATCACGCTCGAGGGCGTCGATGGTGCCGGCAAGTCCACGCAGGCGCGTCTGCTTGCCCGCGCGCTCGAACTCGCTGGCTACCAGGTTGTGAGCCTGCGCGAGCCGGGCGGCACCGCCATCAGCGAAAAGATCCGTGCTCTGCTGCTCGACCCCGCCAATACGGCGATGGGAGACACCTGCGAGTTGCTGCTCTACGAGGCAGCGCGCGCCCAGTTGGTGCACGAGGTCATCGCACCTGCCCTCGCTGCCGGCAAGGTGGTCCTGTGCGATCGCTTCTACGACTCCACGACCTGCTACCAGGCGTTTGCCGATGGCCTCGACCGTCAGATGGTACGCGATGCCAACAACCTGGCTGTCGCCGGTACGCATCCGGCGCTCACGCTCGTCTACCACATCACGCCCGAGCAGGCGGCGCTACGCATGGCAGCCCGTGGCGCGGCAGATCGCATGGAGGCAAAAGGCATGGCCTTCCAAGAGCGCGTTTACCAGGGATTTTGCGCTATTGCTGCCGAGGAGCCAAACCGCGTAAAGCTCATCGACGCCACTGCGACCGTCGAGGAAGTCTTCGAGAAGACGGTCGAGCAGATTCGCGCGTACGGTCTCGACATTTCGCAAGATGCTGTCGCCGCCGCGCTTGCCAAGGAGGCCGAGTAACATGGCCCCCGCTCAGGCAAGCCTGCTGGCCAAGCTCGACACCCAAGAGCGCGTTCGCGATTTTTTGACCAACGCCGTCGCCAGCGGCCGCGCATCGCACGCCTACCTGTTTTTGGGCGCTCCCGGTGCCGGCAAGCTCGATGCCGCATGGGCGCTCGCCCAGGCCTTCCTGTGCGAGCAGGACGGCTGCGGAGCATGCGACAGCTGCGTACGCGTTGCTCGGCATACGCATCCTGACGTGCACTATTACACGCCCGAGAGCGCCACAGGCTACCTCATTGCCCAGACCCGCGAGCTGCTCGATGACGTGCCGCTGGCGCCCATCCGTGCCAAGGCCAAGGTCTACATCATCGATCGTGCCGAGCAACTGCGCGCTAACACCGCCAACGCGCTGCTCAAGACACTCGAGGAGCCGCCCGAGGGCGTTATGTTCATCTTGTTGGGCACCTCGGCAGACGTGATGTTGCCCACCATCGTGAGCCGCTGTCAGTGCGTGCCGTTTCGGTTGGTGTCGCCCACCGTGGCCGCGCAGGCCGTGAGTCGCGCGACGGGTCAGGACCTCGCGCGTTGCCGCATGGCGGTCGCCGTGGCGGGAAGCCCCACACGCGGCATCGAGTTCCTTAAGAGTGCCGAGCGCCAGGATGCTCGCCGCCAAATGGTCCGCGCCATCGATTCGCTCATCGCTGCCGACGAGGCTGATGTGCTCAGCCGCGCCAAGTCGCTCATCGTCGCCGTTAAGGCACCGCTCGCCGAGGTCAAGTCCACACAGGAAAAGGTGCTCGAGCAAAACGCCGACTATCTGTCGCGTGGAGCATTGAAGCAGCTTGAGGACCGCAACAAGCGCGAACTCAACGCGCGCGAGCGTTCGGGTATCATGGAAGCGCTGGCGAGTGCGCGGACGCTCATGCGCGACGTGCTGCTGACGCTTCAGGACGAGGCAGCCGACGTAGTGAACGAAGACGTGCGCGACACGATCGGGCGGCTTGCCGCCGCGACGAATGTTGCGGGTGCCACCCGGGCGCTCGAGGCAGTCGCGACCGCCGAGCGCAACATCGCCAGAAACGTTACTCCCCAGCTGGCCATCGAGGTCATGCTGTTCGATATCAGGAAGGCACTGAAATGCCGTTAGTCGTACCCGTTAAGTTTACCTACGCCTCGCGCGACCTGTGGTTCGACCCGCAGGATCTGGATATCCTCGAGGCCGATTATGCTATCTGCTCCACCGAGCGCGGAACCGAGATCGGCCTGGTCACGGCAGACCCCTTCGAGGTGCCGCAGGACGAGATCGGCCAGCCGCTCAAGCCCGTGCTGCGCGTGGCGAGCGACATCGACCTGCAGCTTGCCGACGACCTGGCCATTCAGGGCGACGAGGCCATGGTCGATTTCCGCCGTCTCGTCAAAGAGCTCGACCTCGAGATGAAGCCGGTCGGCGTCGAGTACCTGTTTGGCGGCGAGAAGGCCGTGTTCTACTTTGCGGCCGAGGAGCGCGTCGATTTTCGTCAGCTCGTCAAGGACCTGTCCTCGACGCTGCACATTCGCGTCGACATGCGTCAGATCGGCGTGCGCGATGAGACCCGCCTTATGGGCGGCTATGCCCAATGCGGACAGGAGCTCTGCTGCACGCGCTTTGGCGGACAGTTTGAGCCCGTCTCGATTCGCATGGCAAAAGAGCAGGACCTGCCGCTCAACTCGTCCAAGATCAGTGGCGTTTGCGGCCGCCTGATGTGCTGCCTGCGCTATGAGTTCGAGGCGTACAAGGACTTTAAGAGCCGTGCGCCCAAAAAGAAGACGCTCATCGATACGCCGCTTGGCAAGGCGCGTATCCAGGAATATGACACGCCGCGTGAGCAGCTGGTGCTGCGCCTGGAGAACGGCAAGGTCTTTAAGGTCAACCTGGCCGATATGACGTGCTCGGAGGGCTGCAAAAAGAAGGCCGCCGAACAGGGCTGCAACTGCCGCCCCGACTGTGTGACGCGCGATGTGCTCGAGCGCATCGAGTCGCCCGAGATGCGCCTGGCGCTCATGGAACTCGATCGCGAGAACGGCGTTGACGTGGGCGATGGCCTGTCGAGTGCCGATCGTCTGGCCGGCACATCGATGCCCAAGCGCCGTCGTCGCGATGCCGAATCCGATGCTCGCACCGCTCAGGGCCAGGGCGAGGGCCGTGGCCGCGGCAAGGCCGAGGCACCCGAGGCCGAGGAGGCAGCTGGCGGCCGTCGCCGCCGCAAGCGCGCGGCGTCCGTCGACAATGGCGAGGCCGCGGGTAAGAACGCTTCCCGCGAGCGCGAGGCTCAGCAGCCCCAGCAGCAAAACCGCGGCGGTGGCATGAACCCCACGCGTCGTCGCCGCCGTCACCTGTCGAGCGAGGAGCGCGAGGACGCCTTCCGCGCCGCAGCCGCTCGCGAGGCCGGTGCCGCTCCCAAGGGTGGCTCGGGTTCCGACGCGCCTGCCGACAAGGGTGGCAAGCAGCGCAACGATGACGAGCGCGTGCCGCGTCCGCGCCGTCGCCATTCCTCGGGCACGCAGCAGAAGCCCTCGGTTCCTTCCGTGGCCGATCAGGTTTCGGATGGCGAAGTCAAGGTCACGCGCCGTCGCCCCGGCGATGGCGGAGGAGCTGCCGCCAAGGCTTCGCGCGGCGGCTCTCGCGACGAGCGCGAACCGCGTGATGATCGCGGCGGCGAGGGCTCGACCGACCAGGGTCAAAAGCGTCGCCGTCGCCGTCGCTCCCGCAAGCCGCGCCAGGACGGTGGCGAGGGCTCGACCCCGTCTTCGTCCGCACCACAACCGCCCGCCGGCGAATAACGCCCGCGAGCGGATTTAACCCGCCTTGCCCCGAGCGCATCGGGGTATCATAGCGCCGAATCAACAACCCTCCCTGCGATCGAGCGTAGGGAGGGTTGTGTCTTGAAGAGCCATCTGAACATATTGAGCCGTCTGCAGAGTGCCGGTGCCCTACCGTTTGCGGACGAATTGCTACCGTTTGCCGAGCGCGCGACGTACGAGGCGCTCGAGGCATTGTCGCCAACACGATGTACCGGCTGCGAGCGCGCCGGTGCGCTTATTTGCCAAGACTGCCTGGCCGCGCTCACGCTCATCGACCCACGTCATAGCTGCACCCGATGTGGCGCCCCGTTTGGGGATTTGCTGTGCACTGAGTGTTCGGTCGAGGGCACGTCTTCGGCAATGGCGGAGGCGCTCGACCGCTGCCTGGCGTGCGCCGTCTATGCGCATCCGCTGCCGCGCATCATTAAAGCGTACAAGGATGCGGGCGAGCGACGTCTGGCTCCGTATCTGGCGGAGCTGCTCTACGACACCGCCCTGCATGCCCAGGTCGTAGCTCCCGAACGCTTAGGAGGTGTGCTGTCCGGTGCGGATGCGGTGGTGTTTGTGCCTGCGACGGCGGCAGCGTTTCGGCGGCGTGGTTTTGATCATATGGAGGCTATTGCGCGTCCATTTTGCGAGCTGTCGGGTGTTCCCCTGCTCGACGCCCTCGTTAAGTACGGCCATGGTGACCAGCGCGAGCTCGGTCGCGATGAGCGCCGGGAACACGCTCGGGGTATGTACGAGACGGTCGAGGATGTGCGCGGCCGCCGCCTGCTGCTCGTCGACGATGTCATTACCACGGGCGCGACCATGGCAGCGGCCTCGGCGGAGCTCAAGCGTGCCGGCGCCGCGGCAGTCGATGGTCTCGCTATCGCACGCGTTTGGTAGGGGTGGTTTTGTGGCAGTGAAGATTGAGCGGCGCAACGAGCCGACAAGCGAACAGCTAGCGGCTTCCGTAATCCTAACAGGCGCCTCGGCGCTACGCATGATGCGCTCCGAGCGCCGGCAGATGGGCTACATAAGCTGGAGGGACCTTGATCCCGATGAAGAGCGCCATGTGCTGCGCACGTCGTCGCCCTCGACCGAGGACATCTATCTTCCCGACTTGGTGCGGATTGGGGCCGCAAGCGGCGAGGTGCAAGAAGATCTGTGCTTGCTGGTGGGATCTGCGGCGCAGCGCCGCCGCATGCCTGACGTGGGCTGGTCCGTGTGTTCCGGGTTGCCCGCCGGCTCGATTTTAGAGGTAGAACCGGGGGTGTACAGCCTATCTCCCGAGGCCCTTTGTGTTGCCGTCGCCCGCGAGGTCGGCTGTATCCAGGGGTTTGCCCTGGCCCAGGAACTGTGTTCCAAGATTTCACTGAGCGATCGCGGGAAGTATCTGCCTCCCTACACCTCGCCTGTTGCGAATAGACTTGCAAAGGACAAGGATCAACCGGCAGACGTGGGCTACTTTGAAGTCGAGCCGGTGCTGACGCCCGATCGCCTGGCAGATTACCTCGCGGTATGCAAGGGGAATGCGGCCAAAAAACTGCAGCGTCTGTGTCCCTACTTGTCAGAAAACTTGCGCTCGCCCATGGAGTGCATCATGCTCGCTCTGTTTTCGCTTCCGTTTTCCTATGGCGGATTTGCCTGCGGTCCCTTTAAGACCGACTACAAGATTGAGTTCGATGACCGCGCGCAGGCAATCTCGGGGATGCCGCATGCAGTTTGCGATGCGTATCAGGAAGCAGCCCGGTTTGACCTGGAATACAACGGTGAGCTGGGTCATTCCTCCCGGAGGGGACGTATCCATGATGAAAAGCGCAACACGGGCTTGATTACTATGGGAATCGAGGTCGCGACGGTCAACAACGAAATGCTCTGTGACATGGAAGCGATGGAAGCACTCGCATGGCGCATCCACCAGCGTATGGGTAAGCGATATCAGAATCGCGTAGAGGCTCGTCGAAAGAGGCAAGATGCTCTGCTGAATACGCTCCGAGCGTGCTTTGGGCTCAAACCAGCGTAAAACTATGGCTTTATAGGGGGTCTGTTTATATACTCTGTACAAAAAACGGCAAATATGAGTACTGTTACTAGATTAGTGACAGCAAAAACAAAGAAACTTGGGCCGATAATCTGGATTCAGCGAAGAGATAATAAACGAATGTGGAATATCTTGGCGCCAAGCAGGCTGTGCGGAACTCAAAAAGGGCTCGTGAGGCGGTAATACGCTGCTACTAAATTGGTGACAGTACTCATATTTGCCGTTTTTTTGCACACGGCACCCTGAGACGGGTGCCCCGGAGCTCCCCGTAGGGGAGCTCCGGGCTTCATAGGGGCACGAATAGCCCGCTCCGACCTGCGAAATCTGTACTCGCGATGCGAATAACGCCCCTAACCTTAAACTTTAGCTTGAACTTAGCTATAATGCGCTACGTTCCTGCCAGGCTGTGGTTGCGGACGGACGAAATGCCCGTCCTAGTCCAAGACAGACGCGGTCAAAGGGATCCACGTAAGCGACCGCGTGCGCGCGGCGCGATCATGGCGCGTCCTAGATGTAAGCCGCACCGTCCGTTCTACTTTCTTTGGGGCAATACCGCCTCGCGGGCGAGCGGGCCAGTCGTGAAGGTGGCTGCGGCCTCCCGAGCAAACACCCCGGTGCGCAAGTGTGGGGTCAAATACCAGGTCAGCTGGTGGGAACAACCTGATATTCCGCGCAACGCACGGATCGTATACGACACAGAAGGCAGGGTAGTGGACATGGTGAGGGGCAGCTTGATGCACGCGGCTCGGTTAGGTGCTGGGACCGCAGCGGTCATCGCCGTTTTGGGCCTGAGCGGATGCGCGTTCAACCCGCTGTCTACGTTCACGACTCCCACGATCGACCAGATCGAGTACGAGACCGTCACGCCGGCGGTGTCGGACGATGCCCTGGTCACTCCCGGAACCCTGACGGTCGCCCTCGATACTTCCGATGCGCCGCAGGCAATGCAGGGCGCCGACGGCGAGCTCACGGGATATGCGGTCGACGCCGCCCGCGCCCTTGCAAGCCGTATGGGCCTTAAGGTTGCCTTCGTCGATGCGTCTTCTGCCGATTCCGCGCTCGGCGACAAAAAGGCCGACATCTTCATTGGCGACATCAATTCCACGGATGGTGACATCAACACGCTTGGTACTTGCCTGTACGACGCTGCGGCAGTGTTCGGAAAGACGAGCGACGGCGAGTCGCTGAGCGTTTCCACCGAAACGCTTAACACCGCTACCCTGGGCGTTCAGGCGTCCTCGGCCTCGCAGGAGGCGCTTGCTAAGCAGAGCATCACCGCCAACCAAAAGACCTACTCCAACATCAACGAGTGCTTTGAGGCGCTCGAGTCCGGCGAGGTCGACTATGTGATCTGCGACTCCACGGCCGGCGGCTACCTTGCACGCCTGATGAGCGAGATCTCCTATGTCGGTGCGCTCGAGGCGCCCTCGACGCTTGGTGTTGTGGGCCTCTCGTCCAATGACGAACTATGCCGTGCCGTGAGCGATGCCCTCGACGGTATTACGGCCGACGGCACGCTCGAGGCGGTCCACTGCGTCTGGTATGGCACGATGCCCTACGACCTCACCACTAAGACGGTTTCGGGCGCTAACGTGCAGCCGGGCGACTCTGAGTCCAGTGAGACCACGTCCTCCGGCAGCGAGTCCTCCGATTCCAACAATGAGACCGCATCCTCCGAGGACAAATCGTCCAGCCAGGAAGGCGCCATCACCGACGACGACATTAACAAACTCAATAGCTAGTTATTGCTAGGGGTGGTGTCTCCTATACGTTGGAAAGGACACCTCTTCACGGTTTCAACACGCACTGCCGGGTTTCCCCAATAGGGGAGCCCGGCTTTTTCATCCCTATAAAACCAGCAGGTCAAAGCCAATTTTCGAGACCAAATACAAATCTGTGGGCTCCCTCCTATAGCGCACTTTGCCATGGAAAAGTACGAGACTTCGGTATGCGGTATCAAGCAATCGTTATTCGGGTCTTTGGGAATCCGCGTGATTAAATGCACGGCAATGGGTACATAGCCAGTACAGTAAGTCCCCGAGGCAGATTGGAGCCACGTATGGATATCAAGGTTTCTGGACGCAAGACGACGGTAACCGATGCTCTGCGTGCGCATGTGGATGAGAAGATCGGCGAGGCGCTCAAGGTTTTCGATATCGAGCCCATGACGGCCGACGTTGTACTTCGCTATGAGAAGAACCCCTCGAACCCCAACCCGGCGATCGTCGAGGTTACGGTTCGTGCCCGCGGTTCGGTGATTCGCGTTGCCGAGCACGGTGCAGATATGTACGCCGCCATCGACCTCTCCGCCGATAAGGTCACCCGCCAGCTGCGCAAGTTCAAGACCAAGGTCGTGGACAACCGCCAGGGCGGTGCCAGCGCAGCGGATGTCGCGCCGGTCGAGCGCGTCGAGGATCTGGCCGACCTGCTGCTGCCCGAGGAGGACGACGACCTGCTCGTCCGCGAGAAGGTTATCGACGTCACCCCGATGACCGAGGAGCAGGCGCTGGTGCAGACCGATTTGCTGGGCCACGACTTCTACGTGTTCGAGAACGCGACGACCGGTCTCATCAATGTGGTGTATCACCGTAAGAATGGTGGATATGGCATCATCAAGCCCCGCATCGAAACACTTGACGAGTAAAATACGTTAACTTGCATGAGTTAACGGTTGGCGGCCATCCCATGCGGGTGGCCGCCTTTTTACGTAAGGAGTCGCTTTGATGGACAAGGCTGCATCTACCGGCCATTCGGACCGTTGCCGCATCGTCGTCGATACCTGCTGCGACTTTAGTCCCGAGGTCGCCGCGAACCTCGATGTCGATATCCTGGGTTTCCCCTTCATTATCGATGGCGAAGAGCGCACGGATGACATCTGGTCGAGCATGAGCCCTAAGGAGTTCTACGACCGCATGCGCGCCGGTGCCCGCGTGTCCACCTCGGCTGTGTCGCTCGGTCGCTATATCGAGTTCTTTACCGAGTGCGCCAAAGAGGGCACGCCCACGGTCTACCTGTGTTTTACCTCGGCGCTGTCGTCGAGCTACAACTCCGCGTGCCAGGCGGCAGATGCCGTGCGCGCCGAGTATCCCAACTTTGAGCTCTACGTGGTCGACAACGCTCTGCCCTGTGCGACCGGCGCGCTCTTGGCGCTCGAGGCCGTGCGCCAGCGTTCGGCGGGACTGACCGCCAAGCAGCTGGTCGATTGGGCAAACGAGGCAAAGACCTACGTGCACGGCTACTTTACGCTCGAGAGCTTCGACGCACTGGCTGCCGGCGGCCGCATTCCGCCCGCGGCGGCGCAGCTCACGGCAAAGCTCGACGTCAAGCCCGAGCTCTCCTACGACCTGGCCGGCTCGCTGTCGCTGATCGGCGTCAACCGCGGCCGCAAGAAGGCGCTCAAGTCCATCCTCAAGTCGTTCCGCGAGAACTACGTGCCCGACCGCACCATGCCCATCGCGATCATGACGGCCGATGCCGAAAAGGACGGCGACTGGCTCGAAGCCGCCATTCGCAAGGAGGAGGGCTGCGCCGACGTCACGATCATTCGCAGCTCCGTGGGTCCCACCATTGGCTCGCACGTGGGTCCCGGCATGGTGGCCTGCGCGTTTTGGGGTAAGAACCGCGCCGACAAGGCGTCGCTTTCCGACCGTATCGCCCGCCGCGTGCGCGGTCAGTAGGCAAGCGCTGCGTCCGTAATCGCCCTCGACTCACAGCCCAAACGCTGGCACCGAGTATTCAACCTGGTAATAACACCCAACCCAAAAGGAAAGGTTTCATGGCAAACAAGCTCTCTGTCGCATTTATCGGCACCGGAATTATGGGTGCCCCCATTGCCGGCCACATTCTGGACGCTGGCTATCCCGTCACGGTCAACAACCGCACCAAGTCCAAGGCTGCAGCGCTCGTTGAGCGCGGCGCCGTCTGGGCTGATACGCCGGCAGATGCCGCGGCGAACGCCGACGTTGTCTTTACCATGGTGGGCTATCCCTCCGAGGTCGAGGAGCTCTACCTGGCGGGCGACGGCCTGCTCGCGTGCACTAAGCCCGGCGCGGTCCTGATCGACCTCACCACGAGCTCGCCCGAGCTGGCGCGCGACATTGCCGAGGCCGCCCAGGTCTCCGGCCGCATGGCGTTTGACTGCCCCGTCACCGGCGGCGAGTCGGGAGCTATCGCCGGCACGCTCACAGCTATCGTGGGTGCTACCGAGAACGACATCGCGCCGGTCCGCGACATCCTTGCCACCTTTGCGGCCAACATCTGCTGCTTCGATGGCGCCGGCAAGGGCCAGGCTGCCAAACTCGCCAACCAGGTGTCGCTGGGCGCCTGCATGGTCGGCATGGCAGACGCCATGGCATTTGCCGAGCTGAGCGGTCTTGACCTGGAGAAGACCCGCCAGATGATCCTGGGCGGTACCGGCAAGTCCGGCGCCATGGAGAGCCTGGCTCCCAAGGCGCTCGACGGCGACTACAAGCCCGGTTTTATGGTCGAGCACTTCATTAAGGACCTGCGCCTGGCGCTCGCTTACGCCGACGATCGCGAGCTCGCGCTGCCCGGTGCCGACGTGGCCTTTACGCTCTACGACATGCTTGACGCCATCGGTGGTGCCAAGCTGGGCACCCAGGCCATCACGGTACTCTACAAGGAGGAGGCCGACGCCATCGCTGCCGGTCTGGACTGGTCGCAGTATCGTCCCGAGGAGCATGGTGCTCACGAGGACGGCTGCGGTTGCGGCGAGCACGGCGACGACCATGAGTGCGGTTGCGGCCACCACCATGGCGAGGACCACGAGTGCTGCGGCGGCCACGGCCATGATGGCGGCCACGAGTGCTGCTGCGGCCATCATCACGAGGAGTAGCGCCCATGAGCTGGACGTTCGTGGTGCTTGCGCTGGTACTTTTTATCTTTGCGATCTACATCGGGTTTTTGTGCGGACAGTGGGCGTGCGAAAAGCGCGTCATCACCAAGCGCGACTACTGGATCGCCAACTTTGCAGGAGCGGCGGCAGTCGTCCTGCTGACCTGGGTGTTTTCGCTGTTCCCGCTGGTGCAGTTTGCGCCGATCGGCTGGCTCGGCGGCTTTATCGCCGGCCTTAAGATGAGCTTTGGCGAGTCCGTCGGTCCGTGGCGCAAACACGACGAGGTCTTTAACGTCAACAAGGCTCACCGCGCCGCCGCCGACGCGGGCGACGCGGAGGAGCGTCGCCGCGCACGCCGCAATGGCGCGGCCGACCGACAGCTCATCTCGGTCACCGATGACAGCAAGGGTGCTGGCAAGCACGCTAAGAAATAGTAAGAAGAGGTAACTATGGCAGAAAACAAGGAAGAACAGCTCACCGACGAGGAGCTGGCACAGCTTCAGCTGGCAGAGGAGAACGAGAACGCCGTCGACCGCCTGGTCAAGGAGCTCGGCTGCCCCACGCGCCGCATCCGTCAGTTTGCCGCCCGCGTGCTGCACCTGCTTGCCGAGCGCGATCCGCAGCGCGTCGTGCCCTGCGTGCCCGCGCTGATCGAGGCACTCGACCGCCCCGAGGCTCAGACCCGCTGGGAGGCCCTCGATGCCCTGGCGGCGCTCGCCACCACCTGCCCCGAGCAGCTGGGCGATGCCTTTGAGGGTGCCGAGACCGCGCTGTTCGACGAGATTTCCTCCACGCTGCGCTATGCCGCCTTCCGCCTGCTGTGCGTGTGGGGCGCCACGAGTGTCGAGCGTTCGCGCGAGGCTTGGCCCATCCTGGACGAGGCCATCCAGTGCTACCACGGTGATCTCGAGTATCGCGACATGCTCGGTTGCCTGTACGAGTTTGGTCAGGGCGAGATTGACGCCGAGGTTGCCGAGAAGCTCGCGCTGCGCCTTAAGTTCGACGCCGAGAACGGCAAAGGCAGCTATCTCAAGGCCCGTTCGAGCGAGATTTGCGAAATGCTTGTTAAACGTTTTGGCCTGGATCTCTCCAAAAAGAAGAAGCGTGCTAGCGTTAAAAAATCTGACGACGCCGAAGACGAGGAGTAACAGATTATGGCGCACGATGTAGTCCTGATTCCCGGTGACGGTATCGGTCCCGAGATTACGCAGGCCATGCGCCGCGTGGTCGAGGCCGCCGGTGTCCAGATCAATTGGAACGTCCAGGAGGCCGGTGCCGGTGTCATGGACGAGTTTGGCACGCCGCTGCCCCAGCACGTGCTCGATGCGGTCGCCGAGACCAAGGTTGCCATCAAGGGTCCCATTACTACGCCGGTTGGCACGGGTTTCCGCAGCGTTAACGTCGCCCTGCGCAAGCACTTTGACCTGTACGCCTGTGTGCGCCCTTGCCTGTCGCAGCCGGGCGACGGCTCGCGCTTCCGCGACGTCGACCTGGTCATCGTGCGCGAGAACACCGAGGACCTCTATGCCGGCATCGAGTTCGATGAGGGGGCTGCCGAGGTCGAGGAGCTCTCGCAGCTTGTCGAGCGCTCGGGTCAGAAGGCCTTCGCCGCCGATTCCGCTATCTCGATCAAGCCCATCTCCATCGCCAAGAGCCGCCGCATTGTGGAGTACGCCTTTGAGTACGCCCGCCGCTGCGGCCGCAAAAAGGTGACGGCCGTGCATAAGGCCAACATCATGAAGGCGACCGATGGCCTGTTCCTGCGCGTTGCGCGCGAGGTGGCCGCCAACTATCCCGATATCGAGTTCAACGACAAGATCGTCGACGCCACCTGCATGGGCCTGGTCCAGAACCCCAACGACTTCGATGTCCTGGTGCTGCCCAACCTGTACGGTGACATTGTGAGCGACCTGTGCGCCGGCCTGGTAGGTGGCCTGGGTATGGCCCCCGGCTCCAACATCGGTGCCGACTGCGCCATCTTCGAGGCAACGCATGGCTCCGCACCCGATATCGCGGGCAAGGATATAGCCAACCCCACGGCCGAGATCCTCTCTGCTGCGATGATGCTCGATCACCTGGGCGAGAACGATGCCGCCAATCGCATTCGTGCCGCCGTATCTGCCACGCTCGACGAGGGCGAGCAGGTTACCGGCGACGTGCGTCGTGCCCAGACCGGTTCCGTCGAGGGCGCGGTGGGTACGCAGGCCTTCGCCGATGCCGTTATCGCGCACCTGGCCTAAGGCATGCACACTGCAAACGCCTAAATAGTACTTAAGTGTTTGCGTATAACCTAAGAATCAATACGCCCGGCGCTCTGCCGGGCGTATTCTATTGGGGACTATGTTTCCTAACAAGGAGTAACTGATATGGGTCTGATTCAAAAGAAGGACGAGAAGGACGAGATCGACGGCATCCAGATCATCGAGCGCGGCGAAGGGCCCGACGGTGACGAGGACGAGAAGATCGACCTGGTCGCCGGCACGTCTGCCGAACATATTGCCGCCGGCACGACCGCCGAGGAGGAGGACGCTCGCCTGGAGGCAAAGATCGCCGCGGACGCCGCCGACGAGAACCTCATGCCCGAGGAGCAGGATGAGGACAACGACTCCGACGTGGACGACCACACTTGCAAGCACAAGAAGACGATGATTGCCGCCTTTGTAGTTGCAGTCGTGATCGCTGCCGTGGTCGGCTTCTTTATTGGCAACGGTGGTTTTGGCGGCAAGGGCGTCGGCTCGGCGACCCTCACCGAGGACCAGCTCGATTCGACCGTGGCAAGCTATAGCTACAACGGCAAGAAAAGCGACATTACCGCGCGCGAGGCCATCGAGAGCCAGTACAGCCTCGACACCGTCAAGGACGACGACGGCAACTACACCGCTCCGTCTGCCGACGTTATCCTGTCCTACGTGCGCAACCAGATTCTGCTGGACGCTGCCGAGGACGAGGGCATTACCGTCTCTTCCAAGGAAATGAAGCAGTACGCCGAGGATTCCATCGGCACCTCCGACTACAAGACCATGGCCACGCAGTACGGCGTGTCCAAGGACCAGGCCAAGCAGATCGTCCGCCAGTCCGCGACGCTGCAGAAGCTCTACAAGAAGAAGGTGGGCGATAGCTCCGCAAGCATGCCGACCGCCCCGACCGAGCCTGCTGACGGCAACGAGGAGACCGCGAGCAAGGACTACGCCGACTACATCATCAACCTTGCCGGCGATGAGTGGGATAGCTCAAAGGGCACTTGGAAGGATGCCGACAGCACCTATGCCAAGGCCTTTGCCGATGATGCCTTTACGGCCGATAGCGCTACCTATAAGCAGGCCATGACCGCCTACTATACTGCTTATCAGCAGTATTCCTCGCAGGCTTCGAGCGCCAGCTCCAAGTGGACCGAGTATGCTAACGGCCTCTACGCCAAGGCCAACATCAGCATCTACGGCCTGTTTGCGTAAGGTTTGCCTGAGCCGCCGAGCGCGTAGCTGAAATATCTGAATAGCCCGCTAGAACGGATGTTGTTCTAGCGGGCTATTTGCGTTTAGGCGCTGGTGGCTAAATTATGCCTATGAATCTTTAAGTCCAAAAAGATTATCGGCTTCATCGTCAGGCATATATTCCAGCACATCGCCCGGTTGGCAGTCGAGTGCCCGGCATATCGCGTCAAGAGTTGAAAAGCGCACGGCAGAAACCTTGCCCGTCTTGATGCGCGACATATTGACCTGGGAGATGCCCACGCGTTCCGCAAGCTCTTTGGATGAGATCTTGCGTTCGGCAAGCATGCGGTCGAGCCGCAGAATAATCATGGATTCCCCCTAGAGCAACTCGTCATCTTGTTTTTGCAGGATATACCCGTAGCGGAAGATGCTGGCAATCAGGCTAAAAATCAGGCCCGCAAAGAGCATGGAGAGGTCGAGATGCTGGCCGCCAAGCGCATCCGTAAAGCTACCGCCAAATCCTGAGAGTATCAGCCCTGTGACTATGGCACCAAAAAGTTTCACGGCGGCGCCGCCGATAAGGAACAAATGTCCTATTTGACGTAGTATGCGGATGCATTCGAGGTCAAAGGGCCTGCCCGCCTTTTCAATGGCGGAGAAAAACCTGTATGCGCTTAGCGCGATGGCAAGCGCGAGGCATGCCATCATGCCGCTCCCTATGGCAGTATGACCGTCGTGCGCGACAAGCA
This sequence comes from uncultured Collinsella sp., assembly GCA_900545995.1. Classification (GTDB taxonomy): domain Bacteria; phylum Actinomycetota; class Coriobacteriia; order Coriobacteriales; family Coriobacteriaceae; genus Collinsella. The sequence continues at coordinate 20,699 of URBM01000007.1, forward strand.
TAAGAGGGGTCTGTTCGTTGGCGCCGACGAGAGCGAGAATTGGCCCTTCGCCAGCCGTAAGATCTACGGATTGGAGACAGAACCCTTGGGAGAGGCTAGGCAATATGAATAGAAGTTCGATTGCAATGACTGCGAGGAGTGCCAGAGCGAGCGCCACGATGGTGCAGATTGTGCCCCATTTGCAGTAGCGAGTGAGCTTCCTCAGTTTGGCTATTGCCTGTTCACGGTCGATGGCTTCATTCGATTTGGATACGTTCCAGCGGATCATAGCTCCTCCAACCAATGTCTTGGATGATACTTGTATCTTATATCATACTTAATGATAAACGATAAACAATTACAGAATAGAGTAAGTAATGTTTGTGAGACGAATAGCGAGAGCTATGGCTCATTTTGGATGCTGGAGTTTGGCGCGCGCGGGGATGAGGACAAATGCCAAAACTTCCCGTGATCGCACAAGTGCTTCATCGGGTTTCCCTAATTCATATGGGAAAACAGCTGCAAACGATTGCAAGTAACCGGTAAACGGTCGAAAACTACCGTTCACCGATAATCTCAAAACTGGTTCTAACTGGTATTAAGTCAAAAAGACCAATTCACATATATTCACAATGACCTGCAATTTTTCTACACGCTATTTTTAGCCGCCCTGCGTTGTTTAGACACAGGAAAAGATCCGATCTTTTGCCAAAGCATTTCGAAACGGTTTCAAAACCGCAGGTAGAAGTGTTAACGACCGGTAAACGGTCGAAATATCACCGTGAGCGGTGCAAAAACGTTTTACCGTATGAATCAACGAAAGCGACCTCTTCTGGGGTGATATAGTGATAACAACACGTCACGTGGTTACTACCAGTTTAGAAACCACTGGTCTTCAAAGAACGCTTTCTAAGAAGCTTTAAGGGCGAGCGCCCGCTGGCTTCCGAAAATCATCGGACACAGATCGTACACACCTTCGGAAGGGAAATTTGAATGGTTGGCTTTATTCTTACCGGTCATGGACAGTTCGCACCCGGCCTTGCAAGCGCTATCGCTATGGTTGCCGGCGACCAGCCTGCTTTTACCGTCGTTCCTTTTGAGGGCGACCAGGCTGCTTCCTACGGTGAGGATCTCCGCGCCGCTATTACCGCCATGCGCGAGGAGTGCGATGGCGTGCTCGTCTTTACCGACCTGCTTGGCGGCACCCCGTTCAACCAGTCGATGATGATTGCCCAGGATGTCGACAACGTCGAGGTTCTGACTGGCACCAACCTTCCCATGGTTATTGAGCTTCTGTTCCTCCGCGGCAATGCCACGCTCGCCGAGCTTGGCGAGCAGGCCGTGACCGTTGGCCAGACGGGCATCACCGCCCAGACGGTCGCATCCGTTGCCGGCTCCGACGAAGAGGATATCTTCGGCGACGAGGACGGCATCTAATGGACGATTTCGGAGCCAACGTCCTGAGCTCCTCGGTCGCTCTTTTAGGCCTGCTTGTCATCATGGGCTTGATTTACACCATCTGGTCGCAAATCAACATGAAGAAGAAGCAGAAGTACTTCAAGGAGCTGCACACCGAGCTCAAGCCGGGTCAGGAGGTTCTTTTCGCCGGCGGTATCTACGGAACCGTCAAAGGCATCGAAGGCGAGAAGGTCCAGATCAAAGTCCGATCCGGAGCCGTCGTAGATGTTTCGCGTTACGCGATTCAGGAGATCAAGTAACTGTCGTCAGCAAATAACGAAAGGAAGCTGATCAACATGGCAGAACCCAACATTCTTCTTACCCGCATCGATAACCGACTGGTTCATGGTCAGGTTGCCACCCAGTGGAACTCCACCCTGGGCTCCAACCTCATCCTCGTCGCCAACGACGACGTGGCGTCCAACACCATGCGCCAGAACCTCATGAAGATGGCCGCTCCCGCCGGCGTCGCTACGCGTTTCTTCTCCCTGCAGAAGACCATCGACGTCATTGGCAAAGCGAGCCCGCGCCAGAAGATCTTCATCGTGGCCGAAACACCGGAAGACGTGCTTACGCTCGTCAAGGGCGGTGTGCCTATAAAGAAGGTAAACATCGGCAACATGCACATGTCGGAAGGAAAGCGCCAAGTCGCCACCTCCGTCGCAGTTAACGACGAGGATGTCGCTGCGTTTAAAGAGCTGCAGGAATTGGGGGTGGAGTTGGAGATCAGGCGCGTTCCGAGCACGCCTGTTGAGGACACGAGCAAGCTCTTCTCGTAATCCTCGTGATCCACGTTGTCAGGAGTGAAACCCTGACGTTCTGTACGTGAAATCCAAAGTGCGTACATACATTTTGAAAGGAGGAGCAAGATGGAATACTCGATCATCCAGATCGCTCTGGTCTTCGTCGTCACGTTCATCGCGGCAATCGACCAGTTTGACTTCCTCGAGTCTCTCTATCAGCCCATCGTCACCGGCGCCGTCATCGGTCTTATCCTTGGCGACCTCAACACCGGTCTTCTCGTGGGTGGTACCTATCAGCTCATGACGATCGGCAACATGCCGATCGGAGGCGCTCAGCCGCCTAACGCCGTCATCGGCGGCATCATGGCAGCCATTCTCGCTATCGCCACGGGCCTCGAGCCCAACGCGGCAGTCGGTCTCGCCATTCCGTTCGCTCTGCTTGGCCAGCTCGGCGTTACCCTGGTCTTCACGCTTATGTCCCCGCTTATGTCCACGGCCGATAACATGGCTCACAACGCGGACACCAAGGGCATCGAGCGCCTGAACTACTTCGCCATGGCTCTGCTCGGCCTGATCTTCGCTGTCGTCGTCACCCTGTTCTTCATCGCTGGCGCTACCATCGGTCAGACCATCGCTTCCGCCATCCCGACTTGGCTGCAGACCGGTCTGTCCGCTGCAGGCGGCATGATGCGCTTCGTCGGCTTCGCCGTCCTGCTCAAGGTTATGATGAACCGCGATATGTGGGGCTTCTTCCTCATGGGCTTTGGCCTCGCGCTCATCACCGTTGCCAACGATTCGCTGGCAACCCCTGCTCTGCTCATCCTCGCTCTCATCGGCTTCGGCATCGCTTTCTGGGACTTCCAGCAGCAGACCGAGCTGAAGGGTGCAGCTGTTTCTGACGGAGGTGACTTCGAAGATGGCATCTAATGAGTATGTGATCCCGGAGCACTACGAGGATCTCACTCCTGCTCCGCAGCTCGACCAGAAGACCCTCAACAAGATGGCTTGGCGCTCCTGCTTCCTGCAGGCATCGTTCAACTACGAGCGCATGCAGGCCGCTGGCTGGCTCTACTCCATCATCCCCGGTCTGGAGAAGATCCACACCAACAAGAACGACCTCGCGGCTTCCATGAGCCACAACCTGGAGTTCTTCAACACCCACCCGTTCCTTGTCACCTTTGTTATGGGCATCGTGCTTTCGCTCGAGCAGAACAAGGTTGACATCCCCACGATCCGCGCCGTCCGCGTCGCCGCAATGGGCCCGCTCGGTGGTATCGGTGACGCCCTGTTCTGGCTGACGCTCGTGCCTATCACGGCCGGCATCACCTCCAACATGGCCATCAACGGCAACGCCGCTGCACCGATCATCTTCCTGGTGATCTTCAACGTCGTCCAGTTCGCTCTGCGCTTCTGGCTCATGAACTGGTCCTACAAGCTTGGCACCAGCGCTATTGACGCTCTGACCGCCAACATGCAGGCCTTCACGCGTGCCGCTTCCATCATGGGCGTCTTCGTCGTCGGTTGCCTGGTCGTCACCATGGGTGGCACCCAGATCAACCTCCAGATCCCCAACGGCACCACCCGTGGTCTCTCCGCTACTACCGTGATCGTCTCCGAGAAGGAGGCCGAGAACTTCACCGGTATGGAGGGCATCGATACCGAGACCGCTGAGGCCGGTACCATCGCCATGACCGATAAGGACGGCAACGCCCTTACCGCTTCCGATGCCGACGGCAACGCTGTCGAGTGCGGCGTCACCGATCTGGGTAACGGCATGGAGTCCGTGACCTACGGCACCGTTACCGAGGATCCGGTCAACTTCTCTGTTGCCGACACCCTCAACACCATCGTCCCGAAGCTCGTCCCGCTTATGCTTACGCTGCTGCTTTACTACATGTTCGCTAAGCACAGCTGGACCCCGACCAAGGGCATTCTCCTGCTCTTCGTCCTTGGCATCCTGGGCGCTGGCCCGCTTGGTCTCTGGCCGAGCATCTGGTAAGGCTCTAGCTTGAGGGGTGTGTCCCTACGCGGCTCACACCCCGACCCCTTAAGCCATGTGTATGTTAAAAGCCGCGTGCTCGAAAGAGCGCGCGGCTTTTGTTTTCTTAATGATTCGGGTGTGGCAGACAGATAATGCATAACACCCTAGGTAGTTAGCCGAATTCGAGCAAAAGGGAGGATAGGATGGCGATCGGAGCGCGTAAGCAACCGCTGTACGATCAGCTGGTCGATATTCTGACCGAAAAGATTGACCATGAATATCGCGCCGGTGACATGATTCCTTCCGAGCGCGAACTTTCGGAGCGCTATGGTCTCTCGCGCACTACGGTACGCCTGGCTCTGCAGGAACTGGAGCGTTTAGGACTGGTGGTTCGGCAGCACGGTCGCGGTACCTTTGTGACCGACCGTTCGGCAAAGGCAACCAATCTTATGCAGTCCTACAGCTTTACCGAGCAGATGCGCGCGATGGGTCGAGAACCCGAGACCACGATTCTCGAGTTTTGCGAGATGGAGGCCGATAAGAATCTGGCCGAGCATATGGGATTGCGCATCGGTGATCGCATTTTTAAGCTCAAGCGCCTTCGTTCTGCCGACAACATGCCCATGATGGTCGAACGCAGCTATCTACCGGTTCGTCAATTTCTGTCCCTAAAGCGACCGCTGCTGGAGCGTAAGCCGCTTTACGATGTGATTGAGCAGGACTTTCAGCAAAAGATTCGCGTGGCCGAAGAGGAGTTCTATGCGAGCATAGCCCGTCCCACCGATGCCCACCTTTTGGGAATTGTCGAGGGCTCGCCTGTGCTCGATTTGGTCAGGACTACGTATAACGAGTCAAACGAGGTTGTGGAGTATACACTCTCGGTTGCTCGTGCCGATCAGTTTAAATACAAGGTTTACCACCAGCGCAGCAACTAGTGCTCGCATCGTTTCCATATGGTGATTCTTTGCATTTAACTGGTTACTACCAGATAACCAACCGAAGTGTATAATTGCACGTCAGAGGTTTACTTCTAGAGAGAGGTATTAGAAATGTTCGAGAAGAGTGTCGAGGAGCTCACCGAGCTCGGCGCCCAGATCACCACGGCCGAAATTGCTCAGCAGCCCGAGCTTTGGCGTGATACGCTCAACATCTATCGCGAGAACAAGGAGGCCATCGAGGCCTTCCTGGCCGAGGCTCGCGCTATGGGCGAGGGTCGTCTGTCCGTTGTCTTCACCGGTGCCGGTACGTCCGACTACGTTGGCGTTACCTGCGCCCCGTACCTGCGTCACGCTGGTAACACTGATCTCTACGACTTTAAGCCCATCGCCACGACCGACATCGTGAGCGCCCCGCGCGATTTCCTGCGCGCCGAGGACCCCACGCTTGTGGTTTCCTTTGCCCGCTCTGGCAACAGCCCCGAGAGCCTTGCCGCCGTTGCCGTTGCCAAGGAGCTCGTCCACAACGTCAAGTTCCTCAACATCACCTGCGCTCCCGAGGGCAAGCTCGCTGTCGAGTCTGCCGATGATCCCAACGCGCTGACGCTGCTCATTCCGCGCGCCAACGACAAGGGCTTCGCCATGACCGGTTCTTATTCCTGCATGACCCTGCTCTCCACCCTTATTTTCGACACTGCCTCTGACGAGCAGAAGGCCGAGTGGGTCGAGACCATCGCCAAGATGGGCGAGGAGGTCATCTCCCGTGAGCCCGAGATCGCCGATTACCTGGCTGGCGACTTCAACCGCGTGACCTACTTGGGTTCTGGCTCCTTCGGTGGCCTTGCCCAGGAGAGCCAGCTCAAGATCCTCGAGCTCGCTCACGGTCTGGTCGCTACTTCTTACGACACCTCCATGGGCTATCGTCACGGACCTAAGTCCTTCGTCGACGATAAGACGCTCGTCTTCGTGTTCGTCAACAACGACGCCTACACCCGTCAGTACGATATCGACATCCTCAACGAGATCGGTGGCGACGAGATCGCTCAGCACACCATCGCCGTTCAGCAGGAAGGTGCCACCGTCTATGAGGGTGAGTCCTTCACCTTTAAGGGCTACGAGGCACTTCCCGAGGGCTACCTTGCTCTGCCGTTCGTGATGTTTGCCCAGGCTATCAGCCTGCTCAACTCCGTGCGCGTGGGCAACACGCCCGATACGCCGAGCCCCACCGGCACGGTCAACCGCGTGGTTAAGGGCGTGACGATTCACCCCTTCACCGCTTAATCGCGTCCCCCTGTAAGGGCGCCCGTCCGCTCATAACGGCGGGCGGGCGCTTTTTATTTTTACATGGACCGGGTATAAGTATCACCACGGTCAACTGCTTCAAGAAGCAAGGAGTGCATATGAGCACGTACGCAATTAAGGCTGACAAGTTCTTCTTGCCGGCAGGCCCGCAACTGGGCGGCTATCTTATGGTCGAGGACGGCGTCTTTGGCGCCTGGCAGGCCGACGAGCCCTCTTGCGAGATTAAGGACTACACGGGATCGTGGATCGCACCGGGTATGGTCGATACTCACATCCATGGCTTCTACAACCACTCAACTACCGATAACGATCCCGAGGGCATCGATATCAGCTCGACCGAGCTCGCCCGTCGCGGCACCACCAGCTGGCTGCCCACGACGTTCACCGATGGCGTCGAGCAGATCAAGGACGCCTGCGCCGCCATCGCTCAGGCGGACGAGGGTCGCGGCCCCGACTTCTGCGGTGCTCGCATTCAGGGCATCTACCTGGAGGGCCCCTTCTTTACCATGAAGCACGTGGGCGCGCAGAACCCCGCTTATCTTATCGATCCCTCCGAGGAGGTCTTCGATCAGTGGCAGGAGGCTGCGGGTGGTCGCATCGTTAAGAGCGCCATGGCGGCCGAGCGCGACGGTGCCGCTGCTTATGCGGCTGCTCTGAACGCCAAGGGTGTGGTGACCAGCATCGGTCACTCCGACGCCACCTACGATGAGTGCATCGCCGCCATCAACGCCGGTGCCAGCTGCTTTACGCATACCTATAACGGCCAGCGCGGGCTGCATCACCGTGAGCCTGGTGTCGTGGGCGCCGCCATGTCCACGCCCGAGACCTACGCCGAGATCATCTGTGACGGTAAGCACGTGAACCCTGCCGCCATCAAGGCGCTGCTGCAGGCAAAGGGCTGGCAGCACACGGTGCTCATCACCGACTGCCTTGGCTGCGGCGGCATGCCCGAGGGCAGCTACACCAGCGGCGGCATGGACGTCATCATGAAGGACAACCTGTGCTGGCTCGCCGACGGCAAGAGCATTGCCGGCTCGGTGCTCACGCTTGCCCAGGGCGTCAAGAACATCGTCGACTGGGGCATCGCCAGCGCCGATATCGCCATTCGCATGGCAACCGAGGTGCCGGCACGCTCCGCGCACATCGAGGATAAGTGCGGCAGCATCATGCCGGGTCGCGACGCCGACTTTGTCGTGTTCGACCATGAGCTCACCCTCGTCGAGACGTATGTTGGCGGCCAGAGCGTCGGCAACGCCTTTACCGAGTAACGATAGAAAAAGACGGCGGGCCCGAATCTGCTCGGACCCGCCGTATGGGTTAAACGCTCAAAAGCACCTTTACAGTTACAGCTTGTTAGCGATCTTCTTTGCCGTTCGCTTAACGCCGGCCACCAGGCCTCCTGCAGGATGCTCCTTCTCGTATGCTAGACGCTTCTCACGTTTGGCGTACTCTTCGACGATGATATCGCCGTACTCATCTTCGATCTTGTCGAAGAAGTCGACGGCGCCCTTAATTTCCTCAGCGGTCGGGTGTCCCTTTTGGACACCGCCGGCGAGTTTGAACGGCCCCCACGTATCAAAGCCGGGGCAGCCGTAGACACCCATAAAGATGGCCTGCTTCATGCGGCAGATGCCATCGATATCCTTGCCGTACCACTTGTTTTTGCCACCGTAGGTCATAAGGCCAAACACCTTGTCCTGCGGCTGCAGCACGTTAGTGAGCACGCGTGCCATGTCCTTGTCGATCTCGGAGTAATAGATGCCCGTGGCGACACCGATCAGATGGTATTCGTGCAGGTCGGGGTACTCGTTTTTACCGAGCGCCTTGACGTCGAGGGTATCGATCTCGGGGTGGACCTCGACGATGGCGTCCACGAGCTTTTTCGTATTGCCGTGATGGCGCGAGGCGTAGAGGATGATGGTTCGCATAAGAAGGCCTTTCAGCTGTAATTGCATCAATGTCTGTATGGTACCCCGTTACATGGCTGGGATACCGGACGCATCGATGAACGTGCGGGTTTGTCCTTTGGTTAGGGCCGAGACGGGTACTTGCGAGCAAAAAGCAGTTGTTCGAAAGGATGGGCAATGGAATACGCTCTCTCCAACGATTCGATTTCTATTAAGGTGTCCACGGCTGGTGGTTCGTTTACCTCGATCGAGGCCGGAGGTCGCGAGTATCTGTGGCAGGGCGATCCCGCCGTGTGGTCCGGCCAGGCACCGATTTGCTTCCCGATTTGCGGAGGCTTGCGCGATAACAACGCCATGACGTTTGCCGGGCATCATGTAAAGCTCGCTCGCCATGGGTTTGCGCGCAAACAGGAGTGGAAGCTGCTGAGCCAGAGCGAGAACGAGCTGGCGATGTGCCTGGCTTCGGAGGATAACGCCGCGCTGCTGAGCGATTATCCGTATCCGTTTAAGCTTGTCGCCCGCTATACGCTCGAGGACGCTGCCGTGCGCGTTTCCTACGAGGTCACCAACGAGGGCACCGAGGACATGCCGTTCTTTATTGGCGGTCATCCCGGCTTTAGGTGTCCGCTCGATGAGGGCGAGGCCTATACGGACTACGAGCTGCGCTTTGAGAAGGACGAGGCTGCTGAGCTTTGCACTGCCGTCCCCTCGACTGGCTTGATTGACGTGACCAATCGCTCCAAGAACCCCATGGTGGGAAAGACGCTGCCTCTGTCACATGAGCTCTTCGATTTTGCGGAGACCATCTTTGACGTGCTCGAGAGCCGTCAGGTCACGCTTTCCAAAAAGGGCGAGGACAAGGGCGTCCGCCTGAGCTTTGAGGGCTTCCCATATCTCATTGTGTGGAGCAAGCCCGAGGGCGATTTTGTGGCGGTTGAGCCCTGGGGCGGCCTTTCGACCTGCTCCGATGAGGACGACGTGCTTGAGCATAAGCGCGGCTGCCTTGTCGCCAAGCCCAAGGAGACCGTCGTTCGCTCGTTCACGATTGAGATTCTGTAATTCCGTTTTGTCGACTCGTATCGCGAGGCACAAGGAGCCTGCGAGATAAGGAGCTAAAAATGATCCTCACCGTTACGATGAACCCGTCTGTCGATACGCGCTATCAGCTCGACGAGCTCGTTATCGACGACGTCAACCGCGTGACGCCCGAAAAGACCGCCGGCGGCAAGGGCCTCAACGTGGCCCGTGTGCTGGGTCAGCTGGGCGACGACGTTGTGGCAACCGGTCTGCTCGGCGGCCACATGGGCGCCTACATGGCTGAGCTCATGGACGCCAACGGTATTGACAACGACTTTGTGCCCATCAAGGGCGAGACTCGCATTTGCCTCAACGTCCTCCACGCCGGCAACCAGACTGAGCTGCTCGAGAGTGGCCCGACAATTGCCCCCGAGGAGCTCGATGCCTTTACCGCCAAGTTTACCGAGCTTGCGGGCAAGGCCGACGTCGTCACCATTTCGGGTTCGCTGCCCCGCGGTGTCGAGGCAGACTACTATGCCAAAATCACGGGCATTGCCGAGAACGCCGGCGCCAAGGTGCTGCTCGATACCTCGGGTGCTTCGCTCGAGGCCGCCCTTAAGTCCGAAATTAAGCCCGAGCTGGTCAAGCCTAACCTGACCGAGATCAACGGCCTTCTGGGCACGAGCTTTACCACCGACGATGTGGACGAGCTCCGCGCCGCGCTCGCCTCTGATGCCCGCTTCTCCGATATCCCCTGGGTTGTCGTGTCCATGGGCGCTGCCGGTTCCGTTGGCTTCCACAATGGCCGTGCGTTCCGCGCAAAGACGCCCGATATCCCTGCCGTTAACGCCACGGGCTCTGGTGACTCCACTATCGCTGGCTTCGCGCATGCCATTGCTGCTGGTGCAGACGACGAGACGGTGCTGCGCACCGCCAACACCTGCGGCAAGCTCAACGCTATGGATCCCATGACCGGCCATCTGGTCATGGATCGTTGGGACGAGGTCTACAACGGCGTTGTCGTGACCGAGCTGTAAGAGCTTGGGCGACGGCCCCGGCATTGCTTGTTCGCTCATGTCGACGATAAGTGCAGTAGCATTATGCCGGGGCGCGACGCCGACTTTGTCGTGTTCAATCCCGACCTTACCCTGGTCGAGACGTATGTGGGCGGCAACAGCGTCGGCAATGCGTTTGCCGAGTAGCCGCCAAAGAAACGATCCGAGAGGGGATTTAGATGATTTACGGTGCACTGGGCGATATCGAGGAGTACCGCGGAATGCTCAAGGGCCTCGACGTGCTGATCGATTGGGTCGAGGAGAACGATCCGGCGAAGCTCGAGGTCGGCAGCCATCCGATTCTGGGCGACAAGGTCTTTGCGAACGTCATGGCTCCCACGACGCGTCCCGAGGCCGAGGCCCACTACGAGACGCATCAGCGCTATCACGACCTGCAGATCGATGTCGAGGGTCGTGAGGCCTTTAAGGTTGCCACGGGCAGCCTGACGCTGGTCCAGGAGTTTGACGAGAAAGACGACTACGACCTGGTCGATTCAGACGCCTCGATTGCCGGCGATCTTGCCGACGACAAGTTCGCGCTGTTCGTTCTGTCTCTTATACACATCTGACGCTGCCGACGATAAGGCTCGTG
>URBM01000008.1 GCA_900545995.1 uncultured Collinsella sp.
AGAGCAGGGGACTCTTAATCCCAAGGTCCAGGGTTCGACCCCCTGACGGCCCACCCAAAGATTGTTAAAGCGACCGGCCCAGGCTGGTCGCTTTTTTGTTGACCTCGCATGGGGTCGAACCCGTCGGGGCGCGGAGCTGAGGAAATGCGTAAGCATTTGCCAGCGCAGCGCGCAAGGCGCCTTGGCGCCGCAGCGGTCGCCTGCGCAGCAGGCTGACCCCCTGAGGGCCCGCCAAAGCAAGTTAAGACGGTCAACGAAAGTTGGCCGTCTTTTTTGCTGACCTCGCATGGGGTCGAACCCGTCGGTGCACAGCTGCTTTCACAGATCGAGCCTACCCTGGGGATCGGTAAAACCGTCAGTACCCTCCTTGAGTTTCTTCTCGTCTGCCTTCACACGACGCTCGAGCTTTTTTGTATCCTCGGCAGGCGGTAGGTTCTCGGGGACAATTCCGCGGTCGATGAGGCTGCCGCGCACGCTTGTGTTGTTCTCGACGTGCTCTTGCTTGATCTGGTCCAGGCCGTACAGGTCGTGTTCCTCGGCGTTGAAGGCCGTCATCGAGTTCGTAAGGTCCTTTGCTTTGATGAGGACATCGGCTAACCTGTCCGCCAATGCCGCGCTCTTGGGTACGCCGAGCTGCTGCTTCATTTCCGCCGTGCTTCTGCCGCCGAATAACGCTTCATCGCCCTTCGACTTGATGATCGCGAATCCTTTGGAGTCCACGCCGCGTTTGAACGCAATACCCGAGAGCTGTTTCTCTGAATCGGATAGCGAGTGGCGCGCCTGCAAGCGCTGAATCTCTGCAAAGCGCTGCTCTATGAGCTCTTGGCGGCGGGTCTGCACGGCGAAGTATGCCTGTGCGAGCGCGATCTCTGGCTTGTTTGGGTCTCCGTTCTGGGCGATTAAATAGCATGCATAGCGCGTAAGTTTGTAGTCTTTAACCGCGCGAGCGGCGACACCGGCAGTTACCATTTTCGTGGTGTCACGAAAATGGGAATCAACTGGAGTTTTGTTTGTTTCGCACGAGACTTTTGCCCTCTTAACAACTTCGGCGAAGTTCTCCCATCGAGTGTATCCCATGGGTTCCATTAAATCGCGTGCGAGCCAATACTCAACGCCGTCTTCCACATTGGCGTAGCTATCAAGTTCGACACGCCACTTCTCGATATCTCTACTGTCCATATCTCCTCCTCGCTGGTCTATTGTTTATGCGGGCTTTGCCCGCTCTGTATTTAGAATAAGGATACGCTGCCGTGCGGACACGAATGAGCCCCGAGCCACTTCGAGCTCGCGGGGCCCATAGATATCGATTAGTTGTGTTCTGCTTTAGATAGGTGTCCAGTTTAATCCGCTCGATAGTGCGATCCGAGACTTTCGGTTCGCTTACGCATGGCTTTGACCATTTCCTGTGCTAGTTGAATCTGCGATTGCAGGCGGGCGAGGGCTGCGACTTCGCTGTCCTGGGCTTTCTGTGTGCTCAAGGTCGTTGCCTCTGTCTTCAAGCCCTCAAGCTCGTGTAATGCCTCGGATAGGCCCGTCTCGGTGCGGTTGATCATGCAATAGGTGCTCATCGTGTGCTTAAGGCCGTGTGTCAGGCGTTCGGCATCTGTTGTGGCAATGCCGTAGTGGGGGAGGTCGATATCCGCCATCAGGGCTGTCTCAGGCTCTTGCTGCGCTGCAAGGGCTGCCGATGCGCCTGCGATGCGTCCGAATACGATGCCGTTGGCACTTGACAAGCCACCAATGCGGTCGGCGCCGTGCATGCCGCCTGTCGCCTCGCCGCAAGCGTAGAGGCCCTCAACGCCCGTGTGCGCAGTCTTATCGATCTTAATACCGCCGTTAGCGGCGTGGGCGTACATCGCAACGCGCATCTCGTCAGTCGGGGCGATGCCGTGCTCGTCTTGCAGCCAGTTGGCAAAGGTCTGCACAAACTCTGGGATATCCTCGCGGGGGAAGTCGTAGTGGAGTGCCAGACCTTCGGCACCTGCCTGATCGATGACGAGATCGATAGCGCGGGAGGCCAAGCGTGACGTAAAGGGACCATATCCAGAGCGCTGCTCGAGCAGGTCGTCCAGCTTGTCGTCGGTAATATCTGCCGGCTGGTCTACATGTACGTAGCGCCAGGTTTTCTCGTTGAAGACCAGGTTTCGCTTGGGCTCGATGAGGCCGGGCATCATCTGCATGAACTCTATATTGGTAAGCGATGCGCCGTGCGCCAATGCGATGGCTTGCGAGGAGCTGAGCACATCGGCCGACGTAAGGCTGCGCTCGAACAGGCCGCCTGTGCCACCGGCTGCGATAATCGTGGCCTTGGCAGCAAAGGGCACGATTCGATTTTCGGTGAGGTCGTAGAGCACGGTTCCGGTTATTCTGCCGTTCGTGTCCTCAACAAGGTCGATAAGCTCATGGCGGGGGAGCAGACGAATGCCGAGCGACTCGATCCGGGCCGTCAGAGCGTCCTCAAGGGGCTTGCGGGTGAGGCCGCGCCACATGCGCGTTTTGTGGTCAAAGCAGGGGATAAACTGCTTTTGCTGAGCGCTCTCAGCGCTTTGCGGACGCTGGAGCTCAACGCCCAGGTCTTGCTCGAGCCATTCAATTGCCTGGGGAATGCCGTGCACAAACGTCTGGACAAGCTCGAGGTCGGCGACACCGCCGCCGACGGTCTGGATGGTGCCGATGAGGTCCTGCTCGTCGTCTTCGTCGACGGGACCGATGAGGCCGAGGCCCCAGGTACCCGGGAAGAAGCTCGATCCACTCATGGTCTTGCCGGCGCTTGCCACAGTGACGGCTGCACCTGTACATGCCGCTTCGATGGCGGCGCAAAGGCCCGCAATGCCAGATCCAATTACCAGTACATCAGTCGATTCCATCGGATTCCTTTCTCGTCCGGCGCATTGTCGCACGGGTGATCGGCAATGGGGTCGCAAAGACTCGGCAAATAGGTAAAGGGCAAATATGGCAGGTGGGCGTCATGGACGCTCTGACGCTCCATCTCATCACATCTCGTATTTCGCCGCAACTGACATATCGGCATTAGCTATCCTGCGTCGGTGTAAACAAAAAGAGCCGCCACCTCGAAAGGTAGCGGCTCCAAGCTCAACTATATGAGCATCGCGCGGGCGCGATTAGGCCTTGAGGGCCTCCTCGACGGCGACAGCGCAGGCGACGGTGGCACCGACCATGGGGTTGTTGCCCATGCCGATGAGACCCATCATGTCAACGTGTGCAGGCACGGAGGAAGAACCGGCGAACTGGGCGTCGGAGTGCATACGGCCCATGGTGTCGGTCATGCCGTAAGAGGCAGGGCCGGCGCCCATGTTGTCCGGGTGCAGGGTACGGCCAGTGCCGCCACCAGAAGCGACGGAGAAGTACTTCTTGCCAGCCTCGAGGCGCTCCTTCTTGTAGGTGCCAGCGACGGGGTGCTGGAAGCGCGTGGGGTTGGTGGAGTTACCGGTGATCGAGATGTCGACGTTCTCGTGCCACATGATGGCAACGCCCTCGCGGACGTCGTCGGAGCCGTAGCAGTTAACGGCAGCGCGGGGACCATCGGAGTAGGGGATGGTCTCGACGACCTTGAGCTCGCCCGTGTAGTAGTCGAACTGGGTCTTCACGTAGGTGAAGCCGTTAATGCGGGCGATGATCTGAGCAGCGTCCTTGCCCAGACCGTTGAGGATAACGCGCAGCGGCTTCTTGCGAGCCTTGTTGGCGTTCAGAGCCAGGCCGATAGCACCCTCAGCGGCAGCGAAGGACTCGTGGCCGGCCAGGAAGGCGAAGCACTCGGTGTCGTCGGAGAGCAGCATAGCGCCCAGGTTGCCGTGGCCCAGACCGACCTTGCGGTCCTCGGCGACGGAGCCGGGAACGGTGAAGGCCTGGATGCCCTCGCCGATGATGGCAGCAGCCTCAGAAGCGGACTTGGCGCCACGCTTGACAGCGAGAGCGCAGCCGAGGGTGTAGGCCCACTCGGCGTTCTGGAAGGCGATGGACTGGGTGTTGTTGACGATCTCACGCGGGTTGAAGCCCTTGTCGGTGCAGATCTGCAGAGCTTCCTCGAGGGAGGCGATGCCGTTGTCGGCGAGGCACTTGTTGATCTTGTCAGCGCGGCGCTCGTAACCTTCGAACGTAACAGTCATAGTTATTTCCCTCCCTTTCTACTCGTGAACCGGGAACACGCTGGCGACGGAGTGAGTCTCCTCGTCGGTGCGCGGGTCGATGTACTTGGCAGCGTTCTCCCACTGACCATAGTGGCCCATAGCGCCAGCGATGGCCTCCTCGGGGGTCTTGCCGGCCTTGACGGCGTCGGTGAACTTGCCGAGGTTCAGGAACTCGAATGCGATGATCTCGTTCTTGTCGTTGAGAGCCATGCGGGTGACGTAGCCCTGAGCGAGCTCGAGGTAACGAGCGCCCTTGGCCTTGGTGCCGAACATGGTGCCGACCTGAGAGCGAAGGCCCTTGCCGAGGTCGTCGAGGGAAGCGCCCACGGGCAGGCCGCCCTCGGAGAACGCGGTCTGGCTGCGGCCGTAAACGATCTGCAGGAAGATCTCGCGCATAGCAACGTTGATGGCGTCGCAGACGAGGTCGGTGTTGAGGGCCTCGAGGATGGTCTTACCGGGAAGGATCTCGGAAGCCATGGCGGCAGAGTGGGTCATGCCCGAGCAGCCGATGGTCTCAACGAGGGCCTCCTCGATGATGCCGTCCTTGACGTTCAGCGTGAGCTTGCAGGCGCCCTGCTGAGGTGCGCACCAACCCACACCGTGCGTAAGACCGGAGATGTCGGAAATCTCCTTAGCCTGGACCCACTTGCCCTCCTCGGGGATGGGTGCGGGGCCGTGGTATGCACCCTTGGCAACGGGGCACATGTTCTCCACTTCCTGTGAGTACTGCATGCCTCTCCTCTCTATCGTGTTGGCGTCCCGTCTGGGGGTCGTGGCTGGCGATTGCCGGGCGACCCTTCGAAAGGGACATGACATGCAGCCCCTATAATACCGCGAAATGCACGGAATATTCGGCGAACGGCTCAGTTTTCGTAGCGAGAAGTCCGGAAGTTTTAATTGAAACGGTTTAACTCTATGTTCTGTGGTCGTGAACTTCCGTAGAGGGGGTCCGTCTTGGGCAAGCTTTTGGTCGGCTCTTGTAAGTGTTGCAGGGGTTGACCTGTTGCAACGGTGCCGTTCGCCGCCTGTTTACTGCCTTTGGCCGCGCGAGTGTATTGTTTTGCGTGAATGTTTTGATGGCACGCTTCAATCGTGCTGTATTGGATGGCAAGCAGATCCCGGCGAAGGGAGCGCCATGCAGCGCGTTTGGAGAACGGTTACCGGCTTTTACCATGTCTGTGCTCGCGGTGCGGGCAAGCAGCTCATCTTTGAGGGCGATGAAGACCGGTGGGAGTTTTTGGAGCTGATGCGCGAGTGCTGCCGCGAGGAGGGTGTGACGGTTATCGCCTGGTGCCTTATGGGCAATCACGTGCATTTGGTGCTTGCAGATTACGAGGACAGGATGAGCGCTGCGATGCACCGGCTGCTCTTGACGTACGCGCGGCGGTTCAATAAACACACGGGGCGCACGGGCCATCTGTTCCAGAACCGTTTTGACCGGCGCTCGCTCGATACCGACTGGCAGGTGATGGAGGCTATTCGTTCCGTACACGCCGATCCGCAGGAGGCGGGCGTTAGCCTAATCGAGCGTTATCCCTGGAGCAGCTTTGCGGAACATCTGCGCGCTTACGACAGTGATGCGGCAGATGCCACGAGGGGATTTTGCGATCCTTCTTGCGTGCTTGAGCTTTTTGGTTCTGCCGAGGCCTTTGCTGCCTATTCGCTTTCGACGCCCGACGGTAGCGAGCCGGCGCTGTGCGATATGAAAGAGACAGAGTGGGAACGCCACGCCTTTGCCGACAAGATGGCGAAGAGCCTCGGGGTTCCGCTCAATGGGGTTAAAACTGCACCGCCGGCGCAGCGTGATACCGTTATTGTTGGATTGCACGATGCCGGTTTCACGGTGCGCCAGATTGAGCGCTATACCGGGATTGGCAAAAGTAGCGTCTCTCGTATCGTGCGCGCCCGCGCGCGAACGGAGATGAGGGCTGGCGGAAACGTGATGTAGGGTCGCCTGTTCACCGCAGCTGGGGTCGTCCATACGCCGCAACCAGCGTTTAAAAGCTTGGTACGGTAACTGCACTTCTTAATATGCATAGAACAATCGCCATCTTGCATAAAATAACGGCTCAGTCCGGATTTGCCCGTGCCTACCCCCGTCTGCGCCGTGCAATAAACCGAGTTTTCAGCATCGTGGTGCTGTCGGCACCGCCGCAATCTTGCAACATACGGGTCCCGAAGCTATTGATTCTCGCCGTTGCGCCCCCGAAGCACGTGCCTGCGTCCCGTCAGACCGCGATGCTTGTTCTAAAACACAATATATATGCGCCTAAAGACGTTGATTAACGCTTTCGATGTGTATACACACAGCTTGGCGTGCTGAATACTCGCAAAAATGCACGCCGCTCCCTATGGGACCCGTCTGCGGTAGGCGCGAAGCGAGTCGGAGCTTCGCAGAACGGGGCTTGGCGCATTGCTTGGCGGGCCCGGGGCCCTGCCGCAGGCCTTTGGTGCTGTGGAAAACGCCCGTGTTCGCGTCTGGCTGTGAGGCAAATGTCAGACGGGGCGCCGGACGCGCGGACTTTGTGCATCTGTGCTCATTAGGAAAAAACAGAGCCGCCCGTATCGGGCGGCTCTGCAATCAAAAACCTTGGATTCGGGGCATACGCTACTGGTTAGCTTGCCCCTCGAGCATGCCGTCGAGGGTGCGCCAGGCGAGCTCGGCGCATTTGACGCGGGCGGGCATGTGCGAAATGTCCTGGAGCTGGGCGGCCTCGTCCAAATCTTCCAGGTCTTCCTCGGAGAGCTGCTCGCCGCGGATCATGGCCAGGAAAAGCCCTGCCAGGCGACGAGCCTCCTCGACCGTCTCGCCGGTGATGAGGTCGGCCATGATGTCGGCGCTGGCCTGGCTGATGGCGCAGCCGTGCCCGGTAAACGAGGCCTCCTCGATCACGCCCTTCTCGACACGCAGCTGCAAGGTGAGCTCGTCGCCACAGCTGGGGTTGATGCCGTCGTGCTCATGCGTGGGGGCATCCATCTCGTACTTATAGTCGGGGTGCGAGTTGTGCTCCATAAACGTGGTGGAGGTGTACAGATTACCCATTGAACGTGCTCCAAACGTGATGCAGGCCGGCGATGAACTTGTCGATGTCGGCCTTGTCGTTGTAGAAGGCCACGCTGGCGCGGCAGCAGGCAAGGTTCTCGACGCCCAGCCAGGTGAGCAGCGGCTGAGCGCAGTGGTGGCCGGCGCGGATGCAGACGCCGTCCATGTCCATGATGCTCGCGACGTCGTGCGGGTGAATTCCCTTGACGTTAAAGCTCACAACGCCGTGGTGGTTGTCCCAGTAGATGGAACCGATGATTTGGACAAAGTCGAGCTGCATGAGTTCGCCCATCAGATAGTGGACGAGTGCCTGCTCGCGGGCCTGGATGTTCTCGTAACCCACCGTGTTGACCAGGTAGTCGAGTGCCGCACCCGTGGCGAAGATGCCGGCGGCGTCCTGCGTGCCGGCTTCGAATTTCTCGGGGACGGGCGCCCAGACGGCGTCCTGCTCGGTGACCGAATCGATCATTTCGCCGCCGGTGAGCATGGGCGGCATGGCGTTGAGCAGGTCCATCTTGCCCCACAGCACGCCGATGCCCATGGGGCCCATGGCCTTGTGTGCGCTAAAGGCAAAGAAGTCGGCTCCCAGGTCGGCCACATCGACCGGCATGTGCGGCAGCGACTGCGCGCCGTCGACGACCAGATAGCCGCCGTACTTGTGGACGAGCTTGCCGAGGTTCTTGACCGGGTTCTCGACGCCCAGCACGTTAGAAACCTGACCCACGGCCAGAATCTTGGTCTTGGGACCCACCTTGGCAAGAACCTCCTCGGTGGTGAGCTGGCCGGTCTTGGTAGGGTAGAGGTAGACGAGCTTGGCGCCGGTCTCGCGGCAGACCTGCTGCCACGGAATCAGGTTGGAGTGGTGCTCCATGATGGTGATGACGACCTCGTCACCGGGCTCGAGCACCGTGGGTGCAAAGCTCTTGGCGACCAGGTTGAGCGACTCGCTCGTGTTGCGGGTGAAGACGACCTCGTTGGCCTGGGCGGCGCCGATGAGGTCGGCGATCTGCTGGCGGACCTTCGCGATGGCATCGGTGGCCTCGACGGACAGCGAGTACAGGCCGCGCAGGGGGTTGGCGTTCATACGCTGGTAGAAGTCGCGCTCGGCGTCGAGCACGCAGGCGGGGCGCTGCGCGGTGGCGGCGCTATCGAGGAAGGCGATCTCGGGGTGCTGCTGGAACAGCGGGAACTGGCCCTTGTAGGGGTTGGTCTCGATGTCCACGGTGGGCCAGCCGCGCGAAGCCTCGTCGCTGGCGTCGAGCTCCATGGGCTCGGGGGCAGTACAGGTGTCGCATTTAACGTGCTCGGTGTCGATCATGCGAGCTCCTCTTCAAAGTTGTCGATCAGGTTGTTGCCTAGGCGGACGACGGCGGCGCGGGTGCGCTCGTCGGTGGTGGAAAGTGCGGCGTCCTCCAGCTTGGCGCGGATGAACAGGTCCTCGGCGGCGTTTTGGTCAAGGCCGCGGCAGGCGAGGTAGAACAGCTGCTCGTCGCGGACGTGACCGATGGTGGCGCCGTGGTTGCCGGCGACGTCGTCCTCGTCGCAGAGAATGACGGGAACGGTCTTGTTGTCGACGCCCTTGTTGGCCAAAAGCACCGTCTCGCGCTCGGTGCCGGTTGCACCCTTGCAGCCGTGCACGAGGTCGATGGTGCCGCGGTAGACCTTCTTGGACGTGCCGGTCAGCACGCCGTTGGCGTCGATCTCGCACTCGGTCTTGCGACCGCGGTGGCGCAGCTCGTAGTTAAAGTCGCGCACCTGCTCTCGGGCGCCCAAGTAATCAGTATCGATGGTGACCTTGGCGGTATCGCCCAGCAGGTCGCCGGCAAGGCCGGTGGCGCTGGCGCCGGCACCCAGAACGGTGTGCTGCACGTTGACGCGCGCGCCCTCGTCCAGGAACAGGCCGGTGTCGTCGAGCGCGATCCAGCTATCGTCGAGCGTCTGCGTGCAGGTCACGTTGGCGGTGGCGTACTCGTGGGCGCACACACGTAGCACGGAGCCCACGACGCCTTGGCCGGCAACGGGGGAGTCCAGGGCTATGCGCAGGTCGAGCGTTGCCTGCGGACGGGCGACGACATCGATGGCGGCGACGGCCGCGGCAGCGTCGACGCCACTCACGCGCACGGTAACCGTGGCGTGCTTGTATGCGGGCACATCGATGACGACGCGCTTGGTGGCGTGGTCGGCCAGGTAGGTGTAGGCAGCCTCGCCCATGCCAGTCTCGAAGGCCTCGGCAGGGGAGAGCTCCTCCTCGAGCTTGATGGCGCCGGCCTGGTAGATGGAGGTGGCGGGCACGTCGAGCTCGGTCTCGGGCGTGATGCGGGCGCGGTCGGCGGCGTCGCCGGGGGCGGAGGCGCGGCGCTCGGGGAAGCGCTCGGCCATGGTGTCCATGGCGGCTTCGAACGCGTCTGCCACGCCAGTAAACTGCTCGTCCAAGCCCTCGACCTCAACGGCCTCGGTGGGAGCGGCGGCAAGCTCGTCAGAGAGCTCGAGCTTGGTCTGATTCATCTTCAGCCAGCCCCAAGTGGCAGCCGGCATCGCATTGACCTGCTCAAGGGTGGTAGCAGCGGTGTTCGTGGTCTGTTTCATTATCCGATCGCTCCTTCCATCTCGAGCTTGATCAGGTTGTTCATCTCGACGGCGTACTCCAGCGGCAGCTCCTTGGAGATCGGGTTGGCAAAGCCGTTGACGATCATGGTACGGGCCTCTTCCTCCGAGATACCGCGGCTCATCAGGTAGAACACCTTATCGTCGCCGATGCGGCCGATGGTGGCCTCGTGGCCGATGTCGACGTTCTTGGCGCGGATGTCCATGGCCGGAATAGTGTCGGAGCGGCTTTGGTCGTCGAGCATCAGCGACTGGCAGCTCACGGTTGCCTTGGAGCCCTCGGCCTTGGGCGTGGCAACGATAGAGCTGCGGAAGGTCTGGATACCGCCGCTCTTAGAGATGCCCTTGGTCTCGACGGTTGCCGAGGTATCGGGTGCGTTGAGCACGACCTTGCAGCCGGTATCGAGGTTCTGACCGGCGCCGGCAAAGGTGATGCCGGTAAAGCTCGACCGGGCGCGGCGGCCGTTGAGCACGCTCATGGGGTAGAGGTAGCCCACGTGGCTGCCGAAGGAGCCGCTGATCCACTCGATGTCGCCGTCCTCGTCCACGCGCGCACGCTTGGTGTTGAGGTTGTACATGTTCTTGGACCAGTTCTCGATGGTCGAGTAGCGCAGGTGCGCGCGCTTGCCCACAAAGAGCTCGACGGCGCCGGCGTGGAGGTTGGCCACGTTGTACTTGGGCGCGGAGCAACCCTCGATAAAGTGCAGGTCGGCATCGTCCTCGACAATGATGAGCGTGTGCTCAAACTGGCCAGCGCCCTTGGCGTTAAGGCGGAAGTAGCTCTGCAGCGGGAAGTCCAACTTGGTGCCCTTGGGCACGTAGACAAACGAGCCGCCCGACCACACGGCGCCGTGCAGGGCCGCAAACTTGTGGTCGGTGGGCGGGATGAGCGTCATGAATTTCTCGTGGATGAGCGGCTCCCACTGCGGATCGTGCAGGGCTTCCTCAATACCGGAGTAGACGATGCCCATCTTGGACGCCGTGTCCTGCATGTTGTGGTAGACCAGCTCGGAGTCGTACTGCGCGCCGACGCCCGCCAGGTAGCTGCGCTCGGCCTCGGGGATGCCCAGGCGCTCAAAGGTGTTCTTGATGTCGTCGGGCACCGACTCCCAGTCGTGCTTTTGGTCGGTGTTGGGCTTGACGTAGGTGACGATGTTGTCCATGTCCAGGCCCTCGATGGAGGGGCCCCACGTCGGGTCGGGAAAACGATTGAAGATCTCGAGGGACTTGAGGCGCAGGTCGAGCATCCACTGCGGCTCGTCCTTTTTGGCGCTGATCTCGCGCACGATGTCGGGCGTGATGCCGGCGTCGAGGCGCTCGAATCCCTCCTCGCCATAGGTGAAGTCGTAGAGGCTGCGGTCGATGTCCGCGACCTCGGTGCGGTTCTTGGTCATTGCGTCGCCCCTTTACGCCTGCTGCTCGGCAGCGGCAGACTCGGCCTGGGCGCGCTGCTCGGCGGCCTCGCGCTCGAAGGTCTCAAAGCCGTTCTTGTCGATCCAGGGGATGAGCGAGGCGTCGTCCTCGCGCACGATGTGGCCCTTGACCATAACGTGGACGCGGTCGACATCCAGGTGCTCCAAAATGCGCGTGTTGTGCGTGATGATGAGCATGGAGCCGTCGCAGCTCTTGCGATACGCGTCCATGCCGTGGCTGACGGTGGACAGGGCGTCGACGTCCAGGCCGGAGTCAGTCTCGTCCAGGATGGCGAGCTTGGGCTGCAGCAGCAAAAGCTGGAGCATCTCGACCTTCTTTTTCTCGCCGCCCGAGAAGCCCACGCCCAGCTCACGGTTGAGGTAGGCGGTATCCATGTTGAGCTCGGCCGCGAGTTCCTTGACGCGACGGCGGAACTCCTTGCCCTTCATCTCCAGGCCGGGGCGGCCGGCGATGCTGGCGCGCAAAAAGCTCGACAGCGGCACGCCCGGAATCTCGACCGGGGCCTGGAAGCTCAGGAACAGGCCGGCGCGCGAGCGCTTGTCGGTGGTGAGCTCGGTGATGTCCTGGCCGTCAAAGACGATGCGGCCGTCGTTGACCGTGTAAACGGGGTCGCCCATGACCAGGTGGCCGAGGGTGGACTTGCCGGCGCCGTTGGGTCCCATCAGCACGTGGGTCTCGCCGGCGGCGACGTTAAGGTTGACGTTGTGGAGGATGGTCTTCTCGTCCACGGAGGCGGTCAGACCTTCGATGGAAAGCAGCGGATTTGCGCTCATGCTGTCCCTCTCTGTATATGGTGTACTCATAGGTGTACTAAACCCTAGGAATCTTCTCGGAATAAAGTTACTATGGGTTCGGCGTTAGTCAAGGGAAAACCCGACTAATCCACTCGACTTTTCAAATTCTGGGACAAAATAACCTGTTGTGTTTGTCCCACTTACTTTAAATTTGGGACAAACAAACCTGGTTATGTTGTCCCAGATGCGATGGGAGGGTAGGTATGCTCATTTCTTCCAAGGGCCGCTATGCCCTCCGTCTGATGATCTATATCGCAGCGCTTGGTGACGCCGAGGGCAAGATTGCCCTTCGCGAGGTCGCTGACCGCGAGCATATTTCACAAAAGTATTTGGAGCAGCTGGTTCGTCCGCTCATGAAGGCGGGCCTGCTTAGGAGCGTGCGCGGTAAGGGCGGCGGCTACATGATGGCGAAGGACCCGGCCGAGGTGCGCGCCGGCGACATCCTGCGTGCCGTCGAGGGCAGCACGGCTCCGGTGGCGTGCGATGGCATCGACAACAGCTGCACCCGCAGCGATTTGTGCTCGACCGTCAAGTTCTGGCGCGGTTTGGACGACGTGATCGAAAAGTACGTCGACGGCGTGACGTTGGCCGACCTGGCCGCCGTCCCCGAAATCAACTTTGACATTAAGCTGTAGGGGTGCAAATGGCATCTCTCGACAAGGTGTACAAGCAAATCGAAGTTTTTGCTCGGGAATGTGACGCCGAGAAGGTCGTGTTGTTTGGTTCTCGTGCTCGAGGCGACAACTTGCCCAAGAGCGATATTGACATCGCCGTAGCAGGTTGCCGGGATTTCGGCCGTTTCTCATATTTGATCGAGGAACATCTTGATACTCTTTTAGATGTAGATGTCGTCAATCTCGACGAGTCCCTCTCGCAGCAATTGCTCGATGAGATTGCCAGGGATGGTGTGATTCTGTATGAAAAAATATGAGAACTTTGTTAGCGCCTTGGCGAATCTTGAGGATGCGCCCAATCAGGATCTCAACAATGATTTTGTTCAGAGTGGATTGATTAATAAGTTCAATCTTCAATTTGAACTGAGCTGGAAGCTCCTTAAGCGTCTGCTCGAGTATGAGGGCGCCACGCTTGCCGCGTCGGGGTCTCCTCGTGCCATCGTGAAGGAGTCGTACCGATTCTACGACTTTATTGATGAGGCGGCCTGGCTAGACATGCTCAGAGACCGCAATACGAACGTCCATATCTACGACAACAAGCTCGCTCAAGATTTGATTCAGCGCATCTTGAACGTCTATATCCCCGCTTTCTGTCAGTTGAGGGACGGGCTGATGGAGCGATACGGCGAGCTTCTGATGGCGCCCGACGACCAGTTTGTTTAATTCCTTAAGATTTCGCGGAGGGTTGTTGCCGTTTACCGAGGGGTTGTTGTGCAACAACGGGCGAGCTGCAATACTTATTTTTATCTTTGCAAACTGAACTTTAACTACACCAATGCAGGGAGGATCTTATGCAGCCCAAGCATTCTGCTATTGTCGCGGGCCTGACGTTGGCGCTTTCGTTTGGCGCCGTTTCCGCGCCGGCACCCGCCGCTGCCGAGGAGCCCACGCCGGGCGTTGCCTCGGATGCCACCGATATCGATAAGGGTCTCTACACCCAGCAGTCCTTCTCAGGCGTGCTGAGGTCGGTCCAGGGCGTTTCGTTTGTCAACGTGACTCCCGAGATGAAGTACTTTACCAAGTACGAGAGCCATGGTAACTACAACCAGGGCTTTTCGTACGGTGACGGCTATAACGCGTTGGGCTATTACCAGTTCGACCGCCGCTGGTCGCTCATTCCGTTTATGAAGCAGGTCTACAACTACAGCCCCGAAAAATACAGCATGCTCAAGGATGCGATTGATCGCGGCAGCGAGATTTCCAACACGAGCAATGCCATGTACGAGAACGGTCAGCTCACCGAGTTGGGCCGTATTGCGCAGGAGGCCTTCCAGGGTGCTTACAACACCGATCCTGTTGAGTTCTCAGCACTTCAAGATGCTTATGCGTACAACTCGTACTATGCGGTGACCGAGGCGTGGCTCAAGAGCGGCCTGGGTATTGATATTTCGGGCCGCGCCGACTGCGTCAAGGGCATGGTGTGGAGCATTACCAACATGTGCGGCACTGGTGGCTGCAGGGACTTTTTCCGCTGGGCGAATCTTTCCAACGATATGTCCGATCGCGAGTTTGTGACGGCGCTTTCCTACAGCGTGGTCAATAACGTGGCGACCAAGTATTCGAGCCAACCCCAGTATCATGAGGGCTGGAAGAACCGCTACCGCAACGAGCTGAAGGACTGCTTGGTTTATATCGCCGAGGACGAGGCCGCTGCCGCTGCGACGCCCGTGCAGCCCGAGCCTACGCCGGCGCCCTCGCCGACGCCTGATTCGAATGACGGCTCGAGTGACGATGCCAACGATGACAGGATGGATGCGCCCTCGACCGATGCTGACGGTAATGGCTCTGCTGGTGGCGCTATCAACGACGGTTCCACCTCGAACGGCTCCGATTCGAACGGCTCTGCTGCGGGCGATTCGTCTTCAAGCTCTGCCGGCAATACGGGCAGCGCCGCCTCTGGTTCGACCGACGCTGGTTCCTCTGACTCTTCCACTGGCTCGAGCGATTCTTCCGCCGATACTGGTTCTAGCAATGACTCTAACACTGGCGCCGCTTCTGATTCCGACGCTTCCAAGGACGACTCGAATAAGGCGCCGGACGCTCCCGTTGCTTCGCCGGACAAGAAGCCTTCTTTCTCCGTGCAGCTTGGTTCTACGCTGGGCTCTTCGCTGATGGCTGGCGTCAATAATGGCTCGACCCAGAACAAGGACAATTCTGATCAGGTTTCCACGGAAAAGACCGAGGCCGCAAAGGGCGACTCCAAGGACAAGGCTTCCGAGAAGACCGAATCTGATAAGGGTTCTAGCTCTGAGGAGAAGGACGACAAATCCGCTCAGAAGAAGGACGAGAGCAAGACCGAGGGCGAAAAGAAACAGCCCGAAGACGACGACAAGAGCGGTGCTGACAACCAGGTCCAAGAGCAAAATGACTCCAAGACGGTGACCACTACAACCACGACGACTACAACGACCAAGTCATCTGGCGGTAACATGCCCAAGACGGGCGACCTTATCGTTATGGCGAGCCTTGCCAGTGCAAGCTTGGCCACACTGGGCGCTACGTCTATCGTAAGTGGTAAGCATAAGCTCGATCAGCAGAAGAAAGCTTCTGGGGAGGACGGCTCGGAGGAGTAGCCTCTTGGTTGCTAGATAACTAAAGAGTTGGGACGGGGTCCGGTGCGAATGCGTCGGGCCCCGTTTTGTTGTGCAACGATTAGTTGTGCCCCCTCACACCTCTTGTTGCTACCGTTGCCCGATATGTTTGCGCGGCGTCATCGGTACATGCGATGCGGTCATTACAATTGGCATCGTGCTGCGATTTAGGGGGAACGTTTTGGTGTCTGAACAGGCAAATGTTGATTGTGCTGCTGGCTTTGGCGTGCGCTTGATCGGCTGTGCCGACGATGCGGTTTTGCCCATTGGCATGCACGACTATGCGGAGGCCCTTGGTTGCTGCATGCTGGTTGACAAGACCATGTTTATTGCTGATGTGTTGGACTGCGACGCGTCCGTTGTGGTGTGCTGTCGACCCGAGGGTTTTGGCAAGAGCATGAACTTGTCGATGCTCAGGGCTTTTCTGGAGCGTCCGGCGGTCGGTCGCGCCGGTCGGATCTCGTTTGCCGATGCTCAGATTTGGGATGCGAACGGCGGGCGCTATCGGGATGAGTATGCTTGCTATCCGGTGATATCGCTGGACTTTTCTGGCGCTGCGAGGTGTGGCCCCGCTGTTGCCGGCGTCGTGCGCGATGCCCTTTCGGGCGAGTGCGCTCGCTTGTTGACGCTCTTGGAGGCTCCGGATTTAGCTCGAGATAAGGTGCGTCACATCGAACGTGTCGCGCGTGGCGTGGCGAGCGCGGACGAGGTTGACTCGGTGCTCGGTGTGCTCATAGAGCTGCTGGAGATTGCCTGCGATGAGCAGGTTGTATTGCTCGTTGATGGGTACGATGCGGCGTGGTCTCGCCGTGCGAGCGCGAGGGACGCTTCCGACGCCGATCCGGCAGAACTACTTGACCGTGTGCTGTTCGACGCCATTGCCACTGCGCGTGATTCGTTGCTGCTGACGTGTCTGATGGGGGAGCGTCCCAGTCCTGCCGAAGTGGCGCTTTCTTCGCGCGGCTGCTCGTATTGTCTGACGACGCCGCTGTCGGCGTGGTGTGACCGATGTTTCGGTTTTTCGGATGCCGAGGTCGAGGCTCTATTGAATCATGCTGGGCGCGAGGAATACCTGGATGATGCGCGTGAATGGCTCGAGGGGTATCGGTTTGGCAGGGCCTATTGCTCGAGTCCAGAGCGTGTGATCGGTTTTCTGGGCCGAGGCTGCACGGCTCCTGTGCGTGCCGATCTGTATGGATATGCCGATTGCCTGAGTAGGGTAGTTGCCGGGTGGAATCTCGACCGCCTTTCGGTCTTGTTTGATTTGCTCGAGGCCCATGGGTGCGCTGAGGTCCCGCTTTGTTTGGGCACTGCAGAGCCAGATGTCTCGCCTGACGATGGCATGTGGACAGCGCTGTATCTGTCCGGTTTTCTCACGACGGATATGACTGAGGAGCCAGAGCATGGCGATCGCCTCCGTGCTTTGCGATTGCCCACTAACGAGCTTCGTCAGGCCTTGCGTCTAGTGATTATTGAGTGGTTTGAGTGTGCCGCAGAAGACATTCGAGACGTCGATGCGTTTCGCGACGGGCTGTGCCATGGGAACGAGGATACCGTGAGGCGGGCGCTAAGCCGCATCTTGGGAGATGCGGGAATCGGTGCGACCGACCCAGATACGCCGCTGCCATATCATCTGCTCTTGCAGGGGCTCTGCTTTGGCTTGCCGGGCTATGCCAATCCTGCCTCGAGGCGAAAGTGTGGCGCGGATCGCTGGGACATCCAGGTTTTTCCCACGGGCGCCGTGTTCGACATAGCCGATACGATCGGTATGCTCGATGAACGTCCGCTGATAACGATCAACATGATGTATGACCCCGGTGTGGATGCGCTGGGCCTGGAATTGCTGGCCGTGCAGGCGCTGCTCGATATAGAGCGCGACGGCATCGACGAAATCCGTGTGCCACGCCCCGCCATTGGACGCATGCGCTGGGGGTTTGGGTTTGATGGGCAGCATGTGGCTACGGTGTGCCAGCGGCTTTAAGCGCCGAGGTGTTTCCAGCTTCCGTTACTCGGTGTCCTTCATGGGCGGCATGGGCTTCCAGTTGGGATCCTTGATGATCTTGCGGGCGTCTTTCATGCCTCGGCGCAGCGCCGGAATACCGGTCTTAAAGCACTTATCGACCGCAGCCAGGCGAATGAATTCCTTGCAGAAGGTCGCGGCGTTGCCCAGACGGAACAGCATAGGGTGGTAGTCGCCGTAGATCTGCATGTAGCGTGCCAGATAACCGCGGTTGCGCATGATGTAGTAGCGGTTGGTGTCGCTCGTGGAGTTGAGCTGGCGTTTGCCGGCGATGTCCCAGTTAGAGACGGCGCGGGCGCGCTTGAGCACCACGTCGGCAACAACGGCGGCGGGGAAGTGCTGGCTGGCCACGTAGCCATAGCAGGCATCGTCGCCGTAGATGAAGAATCGCGCATCGGGCAGGCCGATCTTGTCGACCACGCGGCGCGAGAACATGCCGCCCTCAAAGCACAGCTGGTTCATGGCGCGATAACCCTCTGGACCCAAGTCCCACTTGGCGACTGGGTTGGGAATGCCGAGCGAAAGGATGAGTTGGTATTGCCAAAAGAAGGCGCCGCCGTCAAAGTCCAGGCGCGAACCCTGGATGACATCATAGCGGTCGGTCCACTTG
This sequence comes from uncultured Collinsella sp., assembly GCA_900545995.1. Taxonomy (GTDB): domain Bacteria; phylum Actinomycetota; class Coriobacteriia; order Coriobacteriales; family Coriobacteriaceae; genus Collinsella. The sequence continues at coordinate 17,919 of URBM01000008.1, forward strand.
GCAAGACGCTCGATGCCTTCGGGGATGACGAGCACGTCGTCGTCCATCACCCAGAACCACTGGGCGCCCAGGTCGTAGGCGCATTTAGTGCCGGCGGAGAAGCCGCCCGCACCGCCGCCGTTTTCGAGCTGCGGGGCGTAGATGACACGGTCGGTGCTGCCCTGCGCGTCGGGCTGCTCGGTGTCGATGCCCCACAGGTTGGCCAGGCGCTCGTTGAATGCGGTGCACATGGTCTCGGTCTCGCGCGAATTCTCGTTATCGACAATCACGATGCGCCAGGGCGTTGCCGTGAGCTCGGTCATGGAGTCGAACAAGTTGGCCAGAAGTTCCTGGCGCTTGTACGTAACGACGACGATGGCGAGCTTGTCGATGGGGGCGGGAAGGGTTGAAGGCATGGGGCAATATATCCTTTCACGCGCGGCGGGCGAGTGCTGCGCGGAAGCTATCGAATACGTCCTTGAGACTGTCCTATTGTAAAGGCTCGGCGCACCTTGACGGCAAGCTTTGAATAAAACGCAGGAACCTGTCACGGCTGTAGCGGCTTTAGCGTCTGACGGCAGCGTGTCTATTGCCGCTTGGGCTTGCGAGCGATAAAGCTTCTAGCTGCGTCGATGGTGAGAAGCATCAGGGCAAAGACGATGCTAATGACGGTACCCGTGACGATACATATAACTGCCGGGCTGTTTTGGCTGACCAGTATGTTTGCGAGCAACGTATTGAAGACGGGACGCCACAGGCTACTGGTGAGCGACTGCATCACATAGAAACCGAGCGTGGCGGTCGAAAGGGTGACGATGACGCCTGCGGCTCGTGGATTGTCCGAGGCGCTGCGTCGGGTAGCCGCAAAGAGCAGGGAGGTGGCAGCGAGGACAAACGAGATCAACGAGGTCGATTTGTAGGAGAGGGCTGCCATTGCTGTGAGGTTGCCGGTGAAGGAGAGTTCGCCTTCCAGGATGGTGGTGAGCACCAAAACCGCTGCGAGCGATCGCATGCCTAAGGCGCCCGCCCTGTCCGAATCCATGACATCGGTAATGTCGCGGAGCAGCCCGCCGATCAAAAATGCGACTACGTACGTGGTAGCGCTCATGGACTTCTGGAGCCAAGAAAACTCGCCGGCGCTTGTCGCACTCATGGCGGCTAAATACCCGTTAACAACAAATGCGAGGATTCCAACGACGATGACCGCTGCCGTGTAGCTCCTCTTAGAGAGTCGACTCTTGGCCAGGCCAAACAGCGGCGCCATGAAGACCGTGGCGGCATAGACCCAGATAAACTCAAGCCCCAGCGTGTACCAATAGTGCGCGTGCAGGGAGACATCGGGAATGGGTGAGACGACCGTGGACCACGCGAGCGCCATGAGGCAATAAAACGCAGTAGGCAAGATGACCTTGCCAAGGCGCTGCGCCGTCCGTTGCATTTGCGACTTCCACGTTGCTCCACCGTCCCAAGCACGCGCGGCCGAAGCGATGAGAAAATAGCCCGAGATCATAAAGAAGACCTCGTTGGCCCAGCAGCCCAGCAAGTTAATAAAACCAAGTACGCCGGAATAGGGGAACATCGCAAGTGGGGCATATTCCACGGCGCCGACGCAGACGGCTTGGAAGGTCCACTGAAAGGTGTGGAACACCGCGATGCCGGCGACCGCGACCAAACGCAAGGCTTCGATGGGTATGTTGCGTGCGGCTTTGGGCTGCATGACGTCCTTTCTTATCGGTTTGCCTCTGCGAGCTCCATAGATTATATAAACGCCCGCTGGCGCGCTGGCCCTTTGATACCATGAAACGACAGGTATTTCCTAAGGAGCACATTTGTCTACTAACGCCTCTGGCAGCCCTGTTCTGTCGCTGCTTATTCCCATTTACAATGTTCAGCGCTACCTGCGCGAGTGCCTCGATTCCGCCCTGGCGCAGACGCTCAAGGATATTGAGATCATCTGCATTAACGACGGGTCGACCGACAACTCGCCGGCGATAATCCGCGAGTATATGGAGCGCGATGGGCGCGTCAAGATGATCGACAAGGCCAACAGCGGCTACGGCGACTCGATGAACCACGGTCTGGAGATGGCGCGTGGCAAGTACGTGGGCATCTTGGAGTCCGATGACTTTATGGCGCCCGACGCACTCGAAAAGCTTGTCTCGGCCGCCGATAGCAATAATGCCGACTTTGCGAAGGCGAACTTTGATTTCTACTGGTCTAAGCCCGAGGAACGCCGTTCGCTGCACGAGATGTTTAGACCTCAGGATTGTGGCAAGCCAGTGCATCCGAGCGATACGACGCAGTTCTTTAAGCAAAAGCCATCGATTTGGTCGGCCGTGTACCGTCGCGATTTTCTTGAGCGCAACGGCATTACGTTCCTGCCGACTCCGGGGGCATCCTTTCAGGACACGTCATTCGCCTTTAAGGTGATCGCGTGCGCCGATAAGGCTGTTTACCTGCACGATGCCGTGCTGTCGTATCGCCAGGACAACGAGAATTCCTCGGTCAATTCTTCGGCTAAGGTCTTTTGCGTCAATACCGAGTATGCCGAGATTGAGCGTTGGATTCGAGAGGATTATGCCCGTGACCACGCAAGTGATGACGTCGCGCGCATGCTCAAGTTCAATCAGCTCATTAAGTACGATTCGTATATGTGGAACTACGTGCGCCTGGCGCCTAAGTTCTATAAGGAGTTCCTGGTGCAGATGGCCAAGGAATTTCAGGCGGCCTTGGACGCGGGGGAGTTTTCGCTTGACGACCTCAAGCCGTGGAAGCGCGCGAATCTCGCTGCCATCCTCAAAGATCCTGAGGGCTGGGTTGACGAGCATCCGAGTTTTGCGACGGATGGTGCCTTGGGGCGTGCTAAGTATTACGCCTCGGTTGGAGGCCCAAGCGTGGTCGCTGCCTTCCTCATCGAATCGCTGAGGGGGTAGGTCGGCATGGGAGAGGCCTCGCGTCCTAAAGCTACCATTGTCGTCCCCGTTTACAACTCTGCGCGCTCCATTCAGCGATGCCTCGATTCGCTGCTGGCCCAGTCCGAGCGCTCGATTCAGGTTGTGTGTGTCAACGACGGTTCGACTGATGATTCGTTGAACGTGTTGCACCAGATCGCGCAGGCCGACGATCGCGTACTGGTGATTGACCAGGAAAACGCGGGTGTCTCGTGTGCTCGAAATGCCGGTATCGATGCCGTCGAGGGCGAGACCGTCTTTTTTGTGGACGCCGACGATTACATCGATGCCCAGACGGTCGAGCGCGTGCTGCATTCCATGGAGTCCGCAAATGCCGAGGTCGCCGTCTTTGGCGGCGTCTGTGAACCTGCCGATGCTGCCCCCAAACGCGTCCAGCAACTCATGAGCCCCAAAGCTGGCGCCTTCGGCGCCCGTGATCCCCAACTGCTGTTCCATTCGAATGCGCAGCCCTATGCCTGCCGTGCGGCTTTTTCGCGCGAGCTGCTCAATCGCGAAGGCATTCGCTTCGCCCCCGGTTTGGCTTTGGGCGAGGACGTTGTCTTCCAATTTGCGGCTTATGCGCTTGCCCGCAAGGCCGTTGTCATGCCGGACAAGTTCTACCACTACGTGATGGAGAGCGAATCGGCGACGCACGAGTTCAACAGTGCCGAGGCTCGCGCCAAAAAGCTTGACGCCCACATGAGAATGCTCGAGGAGGTCTTGGAGGACTGGGCAGCCTACGGTCTTTTGGACCTGTGTCCCGGCGAGCTGATAACTTGGTTTTTGGACCTCATTGTGTTCGACCTGGCGCGCTTCGATGCCGATGACTTCCATCGCGTGGCGGCTCGCGTCAACATGGACCTCACCACGTTTTTGGGAACGGAGTGGGCGGATATGCCTGCTAAGGGCGCCGTTCGCCGTGTTGCCCACAAGCTCGTTGCGGCGACCTCGGGCGTTTCGATGGTAGACGCCACGCTGTTCTATCTTTCGACTCGCGGTCTCAAAGCCTGCCTGGAGCGCTTTCTCTAATTCCAAGCGCTGCCGCCCGCCGCAACTCGGCTGCTAAAATAACCCTGTTACACGCTATTCAACAGGAGGTTCTCTTGCAGAACTCTGATACCCCTAAAGTTTCGCTGCTTGTCCCCATATGCAATGTCGAGCGCTATCTGCGCGAGTGCCTCGATTCCGCCGTGGCGCAGACGCTCAGGGACATCGAGATCATCTGTATCAACGACGGCTCCACCGATAGCTCGCCGGATATCATCCGCGAGTACATGGAGCGCGACCCCCGTGTAAAGATGATCGACAAGGCCAACAGCGGCTATGGCGACTCGATGAACCGCGGCCTGGAGATGGCGCGCGGCGAGTACGTGGGCATCCTTGAGTCCGATGACTTTATGTTTGAGGATTCGCTCCAAAAGCTGGTCGCCAAGGCCGATGCTGAACATGCCGATGTGGTAAAGGGCGACTTTTATCTGTATTGGTCCACGCCCAGCGAGCGCCGTGAGCTGTTTGGGATTGTCGACGAGCATATGACGGGCGCCGCGTATCGCCCCGTCGATCGCCCGGGCATCTTCTACCGCAAACCTTCCATTTGGTCGGCTATCTATCGGCGCGAGTTCCTCAACGACAATCAGATTCGGTTCCTTCCCACGCCGGGTGCCTCGTATCAGGACGCAGGCTTTAACTTTAAGGTCTGGGCATGCGCCGAGCGTGCCGCGTTTATCGCGGACCCCATTTTGTGCTATCGCCAAGACAACGAGAAGAGCTCCGTTAATTCGCCCAGCAAGGTGTTTTGCGTGTGCGACGAATATGCCGAGATGCAGCGCTTTTTGGATGAACGCCCCGAGCTTAAGGCTCAGCTTCAGGGCATTTTAATGCGCATGAAGGTCGATACGTACCGTTGGAATGATGAACGTCTGGTCGATGAACTGCGTGAGCAGTTTTGGAAGAAGGCTTCACCCGAGCTGAAGGCCGATTGGGATGCCGGTCGCTTTGACCTGTCGCTGTTTGATCCGCGTGGCGAGACCGACTTGCGCCTGATGGTCAAGTCTCCCCGCGCCTATATCGATTCGCGCTTTGACTTTAAGAAGCCGGGCAAGATCAATACGTTTAAGCATTACTTTAAGATCGGCGGCCTGCCGCTGGTCTGGCGCGTGCTGACGTATCAGCGCACCTACGGCGACAACCCGCACCCTGATGACGTTCCCACCGCACAGTAGGAGCGAGTGATTATGGCTACCCCCAAGATTTCCGTTGTCGTTCCCATCTACAAAGTGGAGGAGTGCCTGGCATGGTGCCTGGACTCCCTGCTTGCGCAGGATATGCCCGATTGGGAGGGCGTGCTGGTCAACGATGGCTCGCCGGACGGCTCGCGCGATATTGCGGCTGCCTATTGCGAAAAGGACGCGCGCTTTACGCTGGTCGATAAGGAGAACGGCGGCCTGTCGAGCGCGCGTAATGCGGGCATTGCTGCGTCCACGGCGCCTATCGTTGCGTTTTTGGATTCCGACGACCGCTTTACGCCCGATGCATGCCGCGTGATCGTCGATGCCTTTGAGCGCGAGGACTGCGACGTTTTGACCTTTGGCGCGAACCCGTATCCGCTGGAGGCGGGGTATCCGTGGCTTAACTATGTGTTGAGCCCGCGCGATGTTTCGTTTGAGGGCTATAGCTCCGAGCTGCTGTTTAAGGAAGCGTCTCGTCCCTTTGCATGGCGCACCGCCTGCAAGCGCGAGTTTTTGCTCAATAACGGGATCGTTTTCGACGAAACCGTCAAGTATGGCGAGGACCAGGTCTTCGACTTTGCCGTGTACGGTCGTTCGCGCAAGACTACGCTTATCTCGAACAAGCTGTACGACTATCGCGTAGCGCGCAAGGGTTCGCTCATGGACACCATGCGCTACGACGACGAGACGCGTCTGCTGGAACATGTGAAGATTTACTCCGCGGTGCTGACTGACTGGCGGCGCGACGGTCTCGATGCTCAGCATGCCGAGGACCTGGCATACTTCCTGTGCGATCTGGTGCTGTACGACGCACTCAGGTTGCTGGGTTCGGACTGCGGCAAGGTGATCGCTGCTGTTGCTGACGCGCTCGCCGTCTCTGCCGTTGGCAGCGATGCTGCGCTCGCACAATGCGCTCCTTCTGTTGCTGCCATGGTGCGTGCGGCACTCACCAGCAAGGCTCCCAATGCTCGTGCGTGCAAAAAGCTCATGTTCGATTATGACGCCTTGAGGTTTGGACGCCTGGGTGCGTGCAAGCGTATGGCGGCGAATGCCCTGGGAAAGCGAGAAGTGTAGATGAGTATTAAGCGTTTGGCGCTTTGCCGCAGCCAGGGTCGCCTGTTTGTTCTGCTTCGTTTTGCCGGCATGGATGTCGCGGAGACTATTGAGCGCGAAGGCTCCCAGGCTTTTGCCCACGCGACGACCAATGGTGCCAGCGTGCCGTCGTTGGCGCTGCCGGTCGATCATGGCCGCGTGTTGGCGCTATGCCCTTCAGTTGCGGGCTATGAGCGCGAGCTCGCCGTCTTAGTGCTGCCGTTTTTGGATGGCTCTGCGACCGACGTCGACTTTGCGTCCAGTGGCCAAAAGCTTGGATCCATTCGCCTCGATAGCCGTATGGCTAAGCTGGAATCCAAGATCAACTACAAGGCAAAGCCTGTGCTGTGTGCGCTTATCCGCGATGCGCAGCGCGGCGAGCGCTGCGGCCGCTACGAGATCGATGCCGTCCGTTATCTTCCGGCCGATTCGGGCGCTGTGTGGCGCTACGAGGTCACATGGGCGGGAGACTCCCAGTGCACGCCCCAGCTTGAGATACTCGATACGCATATGAATGCCATCGATGCCACGGTGCATGTGTTTGAGTCGCAGGTCGACGTGCCGCAGCAGAACGGATGCTGCGTCAATAAAACGTATCTGAGCGTGGAAATGCCCGAGGACATTCGAGACTTTGTCGCGATTGCAACTGATCCCGTGGGCCAGATCCAGAGCGGTTTTTGCGCCATGGATGGCCGCCTGTACAACGGTATGGTCGACGACAGCTGGAACCGCATGAAGGATGCGCGCGCGGATGATGCGGCCTATCGCCGTTGGTTTGAGCAACATCGCGCAAAGCCGGGCGACTTGGCGTGCCAGCGCGTCGCCGCGGCAGCATTCGCCTACAGGCCGCTCGTGAGCATTGTGGCGCCGTGCTATAAGACCGATTGGGTTTACCTGCGCGAGTTGCTGGATTCGGTGCTTGCCCAGAGCTATGAAAACTGGGAATTGCTGCTGATGGACGCCTCGCCCGAATGGGATGCGGTGGGCAATCTTGCGGCTGCCGCTCACGACGGGCGCGTCCGTCGCATCGAGCTGCCCGGTAACGGCGGCATCGTGGTCAACACTAACGCCGGTATACAGCAAGCGACGGGCGACTACATCGCATTCTTGGACCACGACGACATCTTGGAGCCAGATGCGTTGTTCCACTATGTTGTCGCGCTGAACAAGGCCGCCAAGGGCGAGCGCCCTCAGGTTCTGTTCTGCGACGAAGACATGTTCCAGAAAACGGGGGAGTGGGGCCAGCCGGTCTTTAAGACCAAACTCAACGTCGACCTGCTCTATAGCCATAACTGCGTTACGCATTTTCTAATGGTGGAGAAGGCGCTCGTCGATCGCATAGGCATGTCGCCGGAAGATGTCGCGGGTGCCCAGGATTACGACCTGACGCTCCGCTGCCTTGCGGCGGGCGCGCGCTTTGAGCACGTTGCGCACGTGCTGTATCACTGGCGCGTTCATCCGGGATCGACCGCCGATGGCTCTGCCGATAGCAAGCCGTATGCCATCGATGCCGGACGCCTGGCTCTGCAGCGCCACTTCGACTCGCTTGGCGTTCGAGGAACGGTCGAGGAATCCGAGACGCCGTTTGTCTACCGTATGCGCTATGCGCTGCCAGAGCCTGCGCCGCTGGTGAGTATTGTGATTCCCACCAAGGACCACGTTGAAACGCTCGACGCCTGCGTGATGTCGATCGCCCAGAAGGCCACGTATGCCAACTACGAGATCGTCTTGGTGGAGAACAACAGCGAAGTCCCGGAGACGTTTGCGTATTACGAAACCCTGCCGGAGCGCGTAGCCGCTGCGTCTGGTGGCAAGGGCACAGCACGCGTTGAGTGGTGGCCGGGCGAGTTCAATTACTCCCAGATCATCAACTTTGGCGTTAAACATGCCAAGGGCGACTACCTGCTGCTGCTCAACAACGATACCGAGGTCATAAGTCCGGACTTTATCGAAGAGATGATGGGCTACCTGCAACGTCCCGATGCGGGCGTGGTGGGCGCCAAGCTCTACTTTGCCGATCATCTGGTGCAACATGCCGGCATTTTGGTTGGCGTGCGCGGCGCACTTGCCCATGCCAACCAGGATTTCTCGGCAAAGCGCGAGGGCTATCTTGCCCGCGCTGTGCGCCCCGGTAACTTCAGTGCCGTAACGGGCGCCTGCCAGATGGTGCGACGCGACGTATTTGAGCAGGCCGGGGGCTATAACGAGGAATTCGCCGTCGGTTTTAACGACGCAGACTTTTGCCTGCGCGTGTGGGAGGCGGGCTACCGCACCATCTTTACGCCCTATGCCGAGCTGTACCACTACGAGTTCACCTCGCGCGGCAGGGAAGAGGCCAACGAGGAAAAACTGCGCCGCTGGAAGAGCGAGCAAGCGCTGTTCATGCAGCGCTGGCCTGAGTTCTTCTTGACGGGCGATCCATGGTTGGGGCCGAACTTATCCGCTGAGAGCGAGTATTTCTCGATCTAGCGCGAAGTGATTCCGAGTTTGGGTAGCGATTCAGCAATCGTGTTGAGCTCATGTTGCTGTAGGTAGGCGGGATTGAGAGCTTCTTTTCTATAGGCTAGGTAGCTGTCTCTGGTCAGTTCCCTAAGCTGTTTAGTAAAGAACTGTTCCCAACTGAAGAACTTCTCGCAGTCGATGAAATCGGCAGGATGAAGGAGCATATCTTGCGTTTCGACATCGTTGAAGAGTCCCGATCTCAGCACAAGCCATTCAAACGATTCCGGCAAAAAGAGCTCGATCTCCTTAAATCTCCTGAGCGAATAGACATAGGGCATCTCGGGCCCAAAAGCGGCCCCATCTGCAATTACGAGCAACTTTTGGGCTGGGGAGCTCAGAGCGGTTTCGTATATGTTTGATTTGCCACCGGCACTTACGCAGCGAATATTACTTTTGGCGCACAGGACTTTAAAGAACTCATAGCCGGCATTGCTGTCTTCGACGATGACTTCTTCTGGCCGATCTCCATCGTAGAGCTCGTCTCCGTAAATGCGGTAGATAGAAGTGTACGTGCGTGTGTAGACAGGATATTTTGTTGTGGCCCTGTTGGTGTTTTTGAGGCCATAGATCTCATCCACGCTATAGGGGAGCTGGGGCAATTCGTCCCTCGCGACGATGACGTAGTAGTTGGAACTGTGTCGAGCTGCATGCTGGAATGCATGGCTCCTTACGAATTTTTGCGTATCGTCCACAAACACGATGCTGTTATCGATGCGGCCGAGTTGCGCTTCCCAATCTTTGCCGCCGATGACGCGGCAGGGGGCTGCGCAATTAACGATAATCCCGCTTTGGGCTCCCAGGTTTTCGTATGCACGGAGGCTGTCTAACAGGGTGGTTTTGCCTGTTGCGCTTTTGCCTTGGATGATGGTGAGGTTTCGGCGAATGGTGAGTTTGACCTGAACTTTATTGGTCCTTACGGTCAGCTGGTATTCCCCTCTCATGCTCGAGCCTCCCTCAGACATTTTGCCGAGATAAGGACAAGCTCATCCATGGTATGAACAATCTGTCCGGAATTGATGACACGGGCTGTAAAACGCGCTTTGCCAAAATCCATCATATGGTAGAGGTTGATGGTGATGTCATGTTTGGAGGCGATGCGCAAGATCCAATAGGCGCAATTATCTCCGCAGGTTGAGGCGTTGTAGAGGTTTTGAGGCATAAAGAGCATCAGTAGAAGTGTTTTGGTGCCCGTTGATAGTTTCTCTGGCGGAATAACGCCAAGCACCTTGGTGTCAATTGCGTTTGCGCCAAGAACAGTGCCACTATCAATAGATTTGATAATGCGCTGTGACAGGGGATCTTGCAGCCAAGAGGGAGAATAGCTGTAATCAAAGAATGTTGACGTGTCATAAATCACATCGTCTCTGTCGCCGTAGTGAATGCTGAGCATTGTTCCTCCATGGTTGCCTGTTGCGACTACTTTACCATGTTGGGGTCGATTTCCCTCAAGCAGTGGGTAATGGGTCGATCAACATGTCTGTTAGAACGAACCGATGACTTTTACGGGTGTAACAGCTTTCTATCCTGCGGTAATTGCCTGTCTCTATATGTTGGATTTAGCGGGTCAAAACAAACGATATTCCGCGATAAGCTTATACATGTTTATATAAACCGATAATTCTCGATATAACTTACGATAGGAATATAAAGATGCGATTTGACATGAAACGACAGATTGAAATGCTTGAGACTCTTAAGAAGCCTTTCGTACGGGAGTATTTTTGCTAATGCCGAGAAATGCATTGGGATGTTGATTACAAAGCTGTAGCTGGAGGTAGACATGGCAATACTTCGAACTTCATGGTTAAACGAGCCCCTGCCGCAACAGGTTCTGGAAGACTCTAATTGGATGCGTGTAGTTCATTTTTTCCTGATTGAGTCTCCCTGCCCTGGTCAGAGTAATCGTAATAATAATGAGATTGATAAATGGGCGCCCGCCCCTTGGGTAGGGATTCGAAGCTTAAAGACTTCTCTAAATCAAGCTATATTTAGTCGCAGGGATGTCGATGTGATGCTTGCGGTAAGAAGCAAGAAAGAATTAGAGGGCACCTGCAAAAAGCTAAACTTAGATGAGTATTTTTACGAAAATGTTGATGATCAGCGCATGGCGTTTGTGAAAGTTAATTCGAAGGGCAATACGAGCAAATACATGAGTTTGTTTTATCACATAAGAAATGCTCTCGCGCATGGTCGTTTTGCATTTAAAACCGACACATTAGAGCGTTTTGTGTTTATTTTTGAGGATGGAACCGTTACATCCGATGGTAAGGAATTTGATTTGACAGCGCGAGGCGTCATTAGGCTTAATTCATTGGTCTTGGCGGTCGCGCGCGCAGACGTGGTGTAAGAGTGTCCTGAGGTCCGTCGCTGCAAG
>URBM01000009.1 GCA_900545995.1 uncultured Collinsella sp.
CCTGAGATGTCTCGTGGGCTCGGAGATGTGTATAAGAGACAGCTCGGTGGGTACGCCCGAGGTCTACGAGGAGATCATCGCCTTCGCCCGCGAGCACGACCTGTTGATCGTCCACGACAACGCCTACTCGGACATCGTGTTCGACGGCGAGCCGGGCGGCAGCTTCCTCCAGTATCCCGGTGCGCTCGAGGTGGGCGTGGAGTTCTTCTCGCTCTCCAAGTCGTTTAACGTCACCGGTGCCCGCATCGGCTTTTTGGTCGGTCGCGAGGACGTGGTCTCGGCCTTTGCCAAGCTGCGCAGCCAGATCGACTTTGGCATGTTCTTCCCGATCCAGAAGGTGGCCATCGCCTGCCTCAACGGTCCGCGCGATGAGGTCGAGGCGCAGCGCCTGAAGTACCAGGAGCGTCGCGATGCCCTGTGTGACGGCCTTGAGGGCCTGGGCTGGGAGCGCCCCAACGCGCATGGCTCCATGTTTGTGTGGGCTAAGCTCCCCGGGGGTCGCACCGACTCGATGGCGTTTTGCGAGGAGCTCATGGAAAAGGCCGGTGTCGTCGTGACGCCGGGTGCGAGCTTTGGTCCTTCGGGTGAGGGACACGTGCGCATGGCGCTGGTGCTGCCGCCCGATCAGATTGCTTTGGCTGTCGAGGCTATTCGCGAAGCGGGTCTGTATTAGGGATACGTTTCCGTGAGTCAATAGCTCGAAACCGATTTCGTGCAGTTATTATACGAATTCTGCAAACAATTTCGGTAAACGGTCGATATTTGGCTGCAATAGGAGCATAATCAAAGTCCCGATTGGATGTATTGGGATTACGGCAAGCCGCTCGGGTCGCCCTGGGCGGTTTGTTTGTGGAGAGAGATGGGAGTTTGTAATGGTTAACGAGAAGAAGGTCGCTATTGTCGGCTGCGGTTTCGTCGGTTCGTCTTCGGCGTTCGCACTGATGCAGAGCGGCCTGTTCTCCGAGATGGTCCTCATCGACGTGGACAAGAACCGCGCCGAGGGCGAGGCCCTGGACATCGCGCACGGCATGACGTTTGCCGAGCCGATGAAGATTTACGCTGGCGATTACTCTGATGTCGCCGATGCCGCCATGATCGTCGTCACCGCTGGCGCCGCCCAGAAGCCCGGCGAGACCCGCCTGGACCTGGTCAACAAGAACGTCAGCATCTTTAAGTCCATTATTCCCGAGATTAAGAAGTCCGGCTTTGACGGCATCCTGCTCATCGTCTCCAACCCGGTCGATGTTCTGACCTATGCCGCCATCAAGATGTCCGGCCTGCCCGAGGGCCATGTCATCGGCTCCGGCACCGTGCTCGACACTGGCCGTCTGCAGCAGATGCTTGGTGCCCACGTCGAGGTTGACCCGCGCGATGTCCAGGCCTATGTCATGGGCGAGCACGGCGACTCCGAGTTTGTCGCTTGGTCCAGCGCTCAGGTTGCTGGCGTTCCGCTGAACACCTTCTGCGAGCTTCACGGTCATCTGGAGCACGAGGCTGCCGAGAAGCGTATCGCCGAGGACGTCAAGAACTCCGCCTACACCATCATCGAGAAGAAGCACGCTACCTACTATGGCGTTGCCATGGCCGTCAAGCGCATCTGCACTGCCGTCATGCGCGATGAGCAGACCGTTCTGCCTGTCTCCTCGCTCATGGTGGGCGAGTATGGCCTGTCCGATCTGGCCATCTCCATGCCGACGGTCGTTGGCCGCGACGGCGTCGTCTGCCGCGTACCCGTGCCGCTGAACGATGACGAGCAGCATGAGCTCACCGCCTCCGCCAAGGCCCTCAAGGATATCATCGACAGCGTCGACTTCTCCTGCTAAATCAAGCTCTTTTGGGCAACAGACTACAATGAAAGGCGTCCGGGCCACACGGTCCGGGCGCCTTTTTGGTGCGAGGGGGTCAGGTTACTTTGCACCACCCCAATGCACCATAGTTGATGGGAGGGCCATGTCGGATTCGCCTAATTTTTTGACCTATGCCCAGACGGCGTTTGATCCGTTTGAGGAACGGCCGTTCTGCGCGGTGGATAGCCTGGTCTTTGCGTGGTTGTCCTATTTGCGTTTGCCGGGTGATATGGCGGAGCTGACGAACTGGCAGGGCCTAGACGTACGCGAGCTGCTGCGCGCCGAGTGCTACCAAGACATGATTGGCGACCTGTGGGATCCGGAGGGGAGCCGTGCCCTGTTGGAGGCTGTGGCAGCAAGCCCTCGCTACCGTGGCGTTCGTGTTTGCGGCTATCGTAGCGTGAGTGATGCCGAGACAACGGAGCAGTTTGCAGCCATGGCGTTCCGGTTTCCGGCGGGGTTTAGCTATCTTTCCTTCCGGGGGACCGACAGCACGATTGTGGGCTGGAAAGAGGACTTTAACATGGCGTTCCGGTGTCCTGTGCCGGCCCAGGAATCCGCGGCGCGTTATGTGGACGAGGCGGCGGATGCGATTGACGGGCCGCTTTTGTGCGGAGGTCATTCCAAGGGTGGAAACCTTGCGGTGTACGGTGCGGCGATGTGCTCCGATGTCGCTCGTGAGCGAATCGAACGGGCGTATTCCCATGATGGTCCGGGCTTCGTCGAGGAGTTTCTGAACGGCAACGCCTTTGCCGATCTTTCCGGTAGAATCGACAAGACGCTACCTCGGTCGTCGATTTTTGGCATGATGTTCGAGACACAGGAGGACTATGCCATCGTCGAGAGCACCGAGTTCAGCCTGCTGCAGCACAATCCCTTTAGCTGGGTGGTTGATGGTCGCGACTTCGTGTACTGTGAGCGCCTGTCCGCCGGTGCTCGATACGTTGATGGCTCCATTCGCGAGATGCTGCTTGCGGTGTCGCCTAGCGAGCGCGAGCGTTTTGTAGATGCGTTGTTCTCCGTGTTTGAGGCTACGGGTGCTGAGCGGTTTGCGGATATCGCTGGGAATCTGCGCGAGAGCCTGCCCGTGATGCTCCAGGCTGCGCAAGGCTTTGACAAGGATACGCGACGCTTTGTCTCGCAGACCATCGCGGCAATCCTAAAATGCGCGCTGCTGCCCAAACGACCCCAGATCGACATGCCCGCAGCCGGTAAGAGTTTGGCAGAACAACTCGAGGCGTGGCAGTCCGAGCTCCTGCGCTAGTCATTGGTGCAAAGCAACCTGTCCCCGATGCGCCAATCTTCGATGCGCTTGGGGCGGGTTCGACCGCTATACTGATTCGTGCTCAATTCGATCTAGAACGGAATGCCGTATATGAAAATCAATCACGCGATTCTGCATATCCTGGACTTTGACTCTGCCGTCAACGTCATGAGCCAGCGCGAGCTCGATATCGAGAGCCGTACCGTGCGTAATTTCGTAACCACGCACCTGCGGCGCGCTCGTACCTCGGCTGATAACAAGCGTGCCACGTTTGCCGAGAACTCCGCATTCGGCGGCGAGCTCAAGGGCTATTTCTTTGGCGAGCGCGAGTTCGTGGACCTGTCGCAGCAGATTGCGGAGTTTATCTCCTCCGAGCTCACCAAAGCCGAGAAAGCCGAGTCTACCGATGTGCTCGTGGCTGATTTTGACGACGATGAGGATGCCCGCTGGTTTGCCGTGATGCTGCTGGGCTCCAAGCAGGCTTTTATGCACGAGGTGGGTCGCGAAGAGGGCGAGGTGCGCAACGACATTGCGCGCCACTACGCCATTCTGCCGAATCCCTCGCAAAAGGTGCCGAGCTATGCAATCGTGCGTGCAAGCACCATGGAGATCGGCTATGTGGATAAGAAGCGCAAGATTGCCGGCGAGGATCGCATGCTCATTCCCGATGGCCTGCTGCAGTGCGACACGGGGGTATCGGGCAAGGAGGTCATCGACACCGTGACGCGTGTGGTCGAGGAAGTCGCCGAGGAGCACGGTGCCAACACGGCTGTAGCACTCGCCAAGGTTAAGGCTGCTGTTGCCGAGAAAGTTGAGGATGACGAGGAACTGCCCCCTTGGGATATCGTCGATGAGGTCTTTGAGGACGAGCCGGTCATCAAGGAGAGCGTGCGCGCGGCACTGACCGAGGAGAAGGTTCCCGAGCGCGTGCCCGTGGAGCGCAAGCAGGTCGAGCGCGCTGCCGTGCGCAATCACAAGATTCGCACCGACACGGGCATCGAGATTAGCTTCCCGGCCGAGATGGGTTCGAACTCCGAGTACATCGAGTTCGTCAACGAGCCCAACGGCCTCATCTCCATCGAGCTCAAGAACATCGGAAGCATCGAGAATCGATAGATACCGTGATTATCGACTATGCTGCCTATGAGGAAATGTACGGCGCGCTGCAGTGTCTACGCGAACTTGAGATTAATCGCATCGCGGCGGATCGAATCAAGAACGGTCCGCACGAGTTCATTCCGTTTGAGGACGCCTTAACTCCTGAGGAGCTCATGGAGTTTGAGTCAATGGATTCTGATGCGATTTCTGACTGAGATGAAGAAGGCCGAAGTCCTTTGGGGCTTCGGCTTTCTTGCTCGTGGATGAATTACTCCGCAAGTTGAGCATGCGTCAGCGAAAACGCCCTAGAGCGAGCAAGGTGACGTGAAAGAGGAGGGCATTGACCTTCTGGTCATGCCCGACGATTGAACGTCAGATTGCCGTTCTGGGGCGTTTGCAGCGTCGAGGCGTTACGCGGTTTGGTAAAACCGCGTAACCTTAAAGTTGGCGCAGGCCCTCTTCCAGGCCGGTCTTGCTGTCGGTCTTCTCGTCGCGCATCTTGATGGCGCGGGCGGGGACACCGGCCACGACGGCGCCGGCGGGGACGTCCTCGACGCACACGGCGCCGGCGGCAACTACAGCACCCTTGCCCACGTGCACGCCTTCCAGGACCACGGCGTTTGCGCCGATCATGACATCGTCCTCGATGATGACGGGCGTGGCGCTGGCGGGCTCCACAACGCCTGCCAGCACGGTGCCGGCGCCGATGTGGCAGTTCTTGCCCACGGTGGCGCGACCGCCCAGCACGGCGCCCATATCGATCATGGAACCCTCGCCGATAACGGAGCCGATGTTGATGATGGCGCCCATCATGATGACGGCACGGTCGCCAATCTCGACGCGGTCGCGGATGATCGCGCCCGGCTCGATGCGGGCGTTGATGCCCTTAAGGTCGAGCATGGGCACGGCGGAGTTGCGGCAATCGTTTTCAACGTCGTAGTAATCGATGGAATCGGCATTGGCGTCCAGGATGGTCTTGAGCTCGTCCCAGTCGCCAAAGACGGTCTTGCCGCGACGGCCGCCGTAGACATGTGCGTCGCCCCAGGCAACCTTCATGCCCGGCTTCTCGCGCACGTACAGCTTGACGGGCGTCTTTTTGGGCGCGGTGGCGATGTAGTTGATAATCTCCTGTGCATCCATCTCGGCTGCGTTGCTCATTTGCTATCTCTCCTTTGGGTGGATTCGGTTGATACCTGGTTAGGCAAACATGACCTTGTCGAACGTATAGAAGCCGGGTTCGCGGGTGACGAGCTTCTGCGCGGCTGCCAAGGCGCCGTTGACAAAGATCTGACGGCTCGTGGCGCGGTGGGTGAGCGTGACCTCCTCGTCCTGGCCAAAGAAGCTCACCTCGTGCACGCCGGCGACGGTGCCGCCGCGCAGCGAGTGCATACCGATTTCCTTGGGATCGCGTGCTCCGCACATACCCTCGCGGCCATAGACGGGGTGGTAGCCTGCCTCGGGCTCGGCTTCGACGACGGCGTCGAGCAGTAGCTTGGCAGTGCCGCTGGGGGCGTCGACCTTTTGGTTGTGGTGCGTCTCGACGATTTCGCAGTCAAAGCCGGGCAGCTCGCGTGTAGCCTGCGCTACCAGATGGCGCAGGGCTGCGATACCGATGGAGTAATTGCCCGAGTGCATAACGCGGGTGTTCTGGCCCAGCTCACGCAGGCGGTCCATCTGCTCGGGGGTGTAGCCTGTGGTGCCTGAGACCAACGCCGCGCCCGTGCGCTCGACATAGGCGACGACGGCGTCGAAGGTCGCGACGTTCGAGAAGTCGATGATGACGTCGGCAGCCGGTGCGTTCTCGAGCTCGCTCAAATCGAAGCCAATCTGGGCCACGATATCAAAAACGGGCTGCCCGGCGGCGTCGACAATGCCTTCGGCGGTAGTGCGGATGAGCGAGCCCATGCGGCCCGTTCCCATAATGACGGTCTTAATCAAGTAGACCAGCTCCCTTCAGAGCATCGGTAAGTGCGGCTCGCGTGTCGTCTGCCATGGGGCACAGCGGCATACGGTAGTTTGCCTCGATCATGCCCATCTGGGCGAGCGCTTCCTTGACGGGGATGGGGTTGACCTCGCTAAAGAGGGCGTTGATGAGCGGCTGGCCGGCAATCTGGATATCGCGGGCGCGCGCTACGTCGCCGTCCAGATAAGCGCGGCACATGTCGTGTACAAGCTGCGGCTGCACGTCGGCCCACACGCTGATGGTGCCCGAAGCGCCCAGGCTCATGAGCGGCACTGTGAGTGCATCCTCGCCCGAGTACATGCGGAAATCGTCGGACAGCAGGTGGGCGATCTTGGCCGCGTAGGCGACGTTGCCCGAGGCCTCCTTGATGCCCATGATGTTGGGGTGCGCGGCTAGGCGCTCTACGTTGCGCTCGCTGATACCGCAGCCGCAGCGGCCGGGGATGTTGTACAGGATGCAGGGGATGTCAACGGCATCGGCGACGGTCTTAAAGTGCTGATAGATACCCTCTTCGTTGGACTTGTTGTAGTAGGGGGTAATGAGCAGCAGGCCGTCGGCTCCCAAGCCCTGGTAAGTAAGCGACTTGGTGAGCATGGTCTGCGTGGAGTTGGAGCCTGAGCCGGCGATGACGGGGACGCGTCCTGCGACCTGCTTGACCACGGCGGCGACGACGGAGTTGTCCTCGTCATCGGTCATCGTGGCGCTCTCGCCGGTGGTGCCCAGGGTGAGAATGGCGTCGGTGCCATTTTGCAAGTGGAAATCGATAAGGCGCTCGAGCGCGTCAAAGTCGACACTGCCGTCCTTTTTAAACGGCGTAACCAGGGCGACGATTGAGCCCTCGAGATTGCGGATGTCCATGTTCTTCTCCTTCGCCTCCGCGATCTGGATGCGTTTGTTCCATTGAGCTGCGACTGCCAGGCGCTCGTCTTGGGCGCGACGGCGGGCGCTTTCGGCGCGCGACTTGGCCAGCAGCTCTCGGCCGCACGGCAGCACGTCGAGCGTGGAAAAGTAATCGCCCGGGCGCTCGGCGCGGCGGATGAGGTCGGCCGCGCCATCGGGGCGCAGCAGGACCTCGGCGGAGCGCAGACGTCCGTTGTAGTTGTAGCCCATGGAGTAGCCATGCGCACCGGTATCGTGGATTACAAGCAGGTCACCCATGTCGATATGCGGCAGCTCGCGGTCGATGGCGAACTTGTCGTTGTTTTCGCACAGGTTGCCCGTGATATCGTACGTGTTCGTGACGGGAGCTGCGGACTTGTCGGGGCCACCCGGCTGGCCCATCACTGTAACGTGGTGGTAAGCGCCATACATGGCAGGACGAATGAGGTCGACGGCACTTGCGTCCACGCCGATATAGTCTTTGTAGATCCGCTTTTCGTGAATGGCCTTGGTGACCAGGCACCCGTAGGGGCCCATCATAAAGCGGCCCATCTCGGTGCAGATCGCCACATCGCCCATGCCGGCGGGAACCAGGATCTCGTCGTAGGCCGCGTGTACACCCTCGCCGATGGCGTGGATGTCATTGGCCTGCTGCTCGGGCAGGTAGGGGATACCCACACCGCCGGACAGATTGATAAAGGCGACATGTGCACCGGTCTCGCGCTCCAGGCGCACGGCAAGTTCAAAGAGGATTCGCGCGAGCTTGGGGTAGTAATCGTTGGTGACGGTGTTGCTGGCAAGGAAGGCATGGATGCCAAAGTCCTCGGCGCCCTTGGCCTTGAGCATGCGGAAGGCATCAAAGAGCTGCTCGGTGGTCATGCCGTACTTGGAATCGCCCGGGTTGTCCATAATGCCGTTGGAAAGCTGGAACAGGCCGCCCGGGTTAAAACGGCAGCTCACCGTCTTGGGGATGGGTCCCGCGACGCGCTCGTAAAACTCAATGTGGCTGATATCGTCGAAGTTGACGATGGCGCCCAACTTGTCGGCAAGCTCAAAGTCTGCCGCCGGCGTGTCGTTGGACGAGAACATGATGTCATGGCCGGTGATGCCCAGCGAGCGGGCGATCATGAGCTCGGTATAGCTCGAGCAATCGCAGCCGCAGCCGTATTCGTTGAGAATTGAGATAAGGGCCGGGTTGGGGTTGGCCTTGACGGCAAAGTACTCCTTAAACCCCGGGTTCCACGCAAAGGCGTCGCGCACTTCTTGCATGTTGCGGCGGATACCCGCCTCGTCGTATAGATGAAACGGCGTGGGGAACTGCTCGACGATATGCTCGAGTGTCTCCTTGTCCACAAACGGCTGCTTGGCCGCATATGCCTCGTTGGGGGTCAATGCCATGTCCCGTAAACCTCGCTATCCAGACGGCGCCATCTGCGCATCGAATCCGCATAGCGTGGACCCAATGTCCGGATAGCGCTCCCGCATTGCTGCAGACAGTCCTGCGAGTGTTTCCCGCAGGCCCACCAGGCTGTTCGTGCCCGAAAAACCCAGTTCGGCGGGTTTCGCCTCCCCGCGGGGTCAAAGTCTGCCGACTCGCCCGCGGCTCTTCGTGCCCGCGCCTCTATCAAGTGGTAAAGACCCTACCACGTTGCACTTTACCAAACAAGAGTATTCGTATATAACGTTTAAAAAATGCAGCATCATGCTAGAAACGAGGGCGCCACAATCCTGCGTCACAATAGGTGACAACTGAGTTGCCCCATGAAAGGAATCCCCATGACCGAGCTCCAAGAACTCCGTCGCTATCGTCGCGACCTGCATCGCATTCCGGAGCTCGACTTCGATCTTCCGCAAACTATCGTCTATATCGAGGGCGTGCTCGCTCCGCTTGCCTGCGAGGTGATCCATCCGTGCCCTAGTTGCGTGTGCGCTTTCTTCGACGCTGGCACGGGTGCCTCGCATGCCACGGCGATTCGTGCCGATATGGATGCGTTGCCTATTGCGGAGACGACGGGCGCCGCTTTTGCCTCGACGCATCCCGGCAAGATGCACGCGTGCGGCCACGACGGGCACATGGCTATGGCCCTCGCGGCGGCAACTTTTGTCGACCGTACGATTCGTGAGCAGCCGGGCGTTATTAAGCGCAACGTGCTTTTTGTGTTCCAGCCGGCCGAGGAAACAACCGGTGGCGCTAAGACGGTATGCGAGAGCGGCGTGTTCGAGCGCTACGGGGTCGACCGCATCTTTGGCTTTCACGTGTGGCCCGATCTTCCTGCCGGTACGCTGGCGAGCTGTCCTGGTCCGCTGCTGGCGCGCTCGAGCGAGACGCACATTCATATCCATGGCACGAGCATCCATATCGCCAAGACCTACGGCGTTCCAGTCGAGGAATCGCACGATGCCGCGCTGGCAGCGGCCAAGTTCTTAGTTTCCGAGCGCGAGCTCATGGACGAGTTGGGTGCCGATGAGCCCTGCATTGGCAAGTTCGGCCTGCTGCAGGCCGGCACCGTCTGCAATGCGGTGGCGGGGGAGGCCCATGTTGCCGGTAGCTTGCGTGTGTTTACGGACGCCATGTTCGACCGTGCGCGCGAGGGCGTACGCCGTGCGCTCGACGAGGCGTGCACCGCAACGGGCTGTACGTACGATCTCGACTTTGCCGAGGGCTATCCGCCAGTCGATAACGACCCCGAGTTGTTTGCCCACATTGCGCCTGCCTTGCCCGAGCTGCAACTTGTGGACGAGCCGCTGTTAATTGCCGAGGACTTTGCTTTCTATCAGCGCCATCTGCCGGGCGTGTTCTTCTTGCTGGGCACGGGCGTGCCAGAAGGACAAGAAAACCCGATCGACGCTGATGACTGCCCAGCCTATGCGATGAGCGCTCTGCATACCGATACCATGCTCTTTGACGAGGAGATTCTTCTCAAAGGCCTCGATGTCTACAAACGATTGCTTTTGCTTGACTAAGGCGCAAAGGACTATTTGTTCTAGAAAA
Source organism: uncultured Collinsella sp. (assembly GCA_900545995.1). GTDB lineage: Bacteria > Actinomycetota > Coriobacteriia > Coriobacteriales > Coriobacteriaceae > Collinsella. The sequence goes on from URBM01000009.1 coordinate 10,044, forward strand.
CACGAACAAACGTACGATATAATAGAGATGTAAGTCTATAGAAACGTTTGACGTTACTAACGTAAGGCGATACTATGATTGCATCGTAATGAGCGCTATCGGGTCTGTTTTGAGTGGAGACAGGAGATGGCTTGGAATGTCGAAATCGTCGATTATCACAAGTGATGAGACTTCGGCCGATTTGCTGTCGCCGGTGACTCCTGGTGAGCTTCTCAAAGAGGAGTTTCTTGTTCCCATGGGCATTTCTCAATATCGCCTTGCGAAAGAGACTGGGATTCCGGCTCAGCGTATCGGGCAGATTGTCTTGGGAAAACGTCGCGTGACGGCCGACACCGACCTCCGTCTTTGCCGTTATTTTGGCCTGACGGATGGTTATTGGCTGCGCGCTCAGGTGGCGTTTGACCTTGAGGCCGAGAAAAGGCGGATCGAACCGGAACTCGACAAGATCGTTCCTGTTCAGCAGGCTATCGCACTGTAGTGCTCAAAGATGATGGGGGTGGCGCGGCGATGAGGCGACGCCGACAGTCTGCCGTATATAGTCCGGGTGGATGCGGGTGCGGTTTGCTGCTGCTTCCGGTTATTGCTGTGAGCATTGGCGTGATGTTTGCGCTTGCCGGGCTTGCCGCGGCGGCGCTCGTGCTGTTTATCACTGCCATCGGCGTGACGATTTGGCTCTGCCGCAATCGCGAGCAACGCCGTGCCGACGGTAAAACCAATGTCGGCTGGGTCGTCTTTCTGATCATTGCGTACCTGCTGAGTGCCAGCTACCTTGTTTTCTTTGTCCTGTTGATGATCAGTGCCTTTACCGGGGAATCCGTCACGGTGGGTTGATGCACTGCCAGCAGACGGTCGCGCGCAGTGCGTTTGCTCGGCGTTTGGATAACTGCATTGGTCGTTTACCGCAGCCTTAGCTCTCAGCTAATGAATTCAAGTTCAATCCTTCCTACGATGTGCTGTGTACCGGCACGGTAGCCGGATCGTAGGAAGGATGAATAATGGCAAAAGAGGGAAAGAAGCCAATCGGCAAGATTGTCCTAGGCATCATCGTAGTGCTGGTTATTGTCGGTGCCGTGGGCTCTATGGGCGGCAACTCAACCGATTCGTCTGCGAGCGATTCGGCAAAACCTGCCGAGACGACACGGCAGGCTAAGGAGCAAAAAGAACCGCAAGAACCGTATACCATTGCTGACGAGGCTGAAGACACTTCCAATCAGTTTACCTATAAGATCACGGGCACCCTGACCAATAACACGGACAAGGAAAAGAGCTACATTCAGATTGAATATGTTCTGTATGATGCCGATGGCAACCAGGTTGGAACGGCTCTTGCAAACACCAATCATCTGAAGGCGGGCGGCTCCTGGAAGTTCGAGGCGCTGGGTACGGTGTCTCCCGACCAGGTTGCTAGCTGGGAGCGTTCGGACGTAAGCGGTTTCTAGCATGTTGCATGCACTGGGGGAGGTGAAGTCGTATGTCCGATAAAAAGCTGACCGAGGAGTTGCTCAATGAGCTTCTCGATGCGCCGAACATCGATGGCTATATCAGGGAGCACGACTTTGCCGCCCCGTCGCTTTCGGACTACCTGAAGCAGCTACTGCAGGAAAAGGGCTTGGAGCGCTCGCGCGTGGTCCGTATGGCTGATCTCAATGAGACCTTTGGCTATCAGATCTTTACCGGTGCGCGTCATCCGAGTCGCAATAAGGTGCTGCAGATTGCCTTTGCGATGGCGCTGACGCTCAAAGAGACCAACCGTGCGCTGACGGCTGCCGGGGTAAGCGTCCTTAACTGCAAGGACCGCCGCGATGCGATTATCATCTTTTGCATCGATCGCGGGTGCAGTCTCCAAAAGGTCAACGAGGAACTGTATCGCTTTGGCGAGGAGACGGTGAGTTAGCGGCTGATATCTGAGCCGGTAGAGCTGTCGAACAACGATGCAAACGAACGGGGCGCGGATGCCATGGGGTGTCTGCGCCCTGCGCTATGATGGAGGCTATGGATACTCAGAGCCCAACATATTCCGATGACGAGCTGACCGCAGCGCTTGCCGAGCACCTGGCGTCGCTCGATCGCGACGACAGCTATCGCGTGGAGCGTGTACTTAAGCGCTCGTCCGTTGAAGCAACCGAGCTCGTGTACTTTGAAGGAACCGGCGGTGGTTCGCTCGGCCCCTTTGTCCGTAAACGCATCGATGCTTCGGCTCAAATCGGCGGGGCATACGAGCGTCTGTTTGCCGCTCAGCGGGCAGGCAGGCGTTTTGAGCACCTGCCCAGAATCGTCGATTGTCGTCGTGTGGGCGACGAGCTCAACGTGGTTATGGAATACATCGAAGGGGAGACGCTCGGGGCGCTGGTGGACCGTCTGGGAGCCACCCCCGATTATGCGCGTGAATTGTATCCTGCCCTATGCGATGCCGTGGGCGAGCTCCACGCCGGTTTTGCAATAGCGGGGGAGACGTCGGCGCCGGTGATCCATCGTGACCTCAAGCCGTCGAATATCATCGTGACAGGTGCCAACTATACGCCTGATGACGGCCTGACATTTTCATCGCTGGTGATTATCGACTTGGGGATCGCTCGCGTATGGCGCGACGGCGCCGATGCCGACACCGTCAAGTTTGGCACACGGCCCTACGCGCCACCCGAGCAGTATGGGTTTGGGCAGACGAGCGTGCGAAGCGATGTGTACGCGCTGGGCGCCCTGCTGTTCTTCTGCTTGACGGGGTTCGATCCAAAACCGGGGCTCGACATGCGCGAACAATGCGAGATGCGCGGCGTTCCCGCTCCACTGGCCGATGTCATTTGCATGGCGATGGCGCTCGACCCGGCCAAGCGTTTTGCGAGCGCGGGGGTGTTGGGACGGGCGACGCGCGCGGCATATGACCTGAGTTGCCCTGTGCGGCCTCCTGCGCCTGCGCCTCTCTGCACCCCGGCTTCAGAGACGGTATTAACGCCCCAAGAGCCTCAGAGTTCCACGGGCCTCCCTAAACCTGCCGCCTCCGCCGCACTCGGCCTGCTCTCTCGCATTCCGGAACCTCTGGGGCGCATTTGGAATACGCTTGTCTGCCTCTCGTTGCTTGTATTCTTTGCCGGAAGCCACTTTGCCGTCTTTCACCCCACGGGAGCAAACCAAAGCTACCCGACGTGGCTTCTTATAATCGAGTACTTTTTCTTTGTCGATGGCCTTATGGTGCTTATGCATTTTGCGCTGCTCGACAAGCGTCGTCTTCGTCGGCGATTCACGTTGCTCGACAGCTATCGCGGCAAGAAACTAGCGAAGCTCTGGCTCAAAGCATTGGGTGTGCTGCTTCTATGCATGATCGTCATAGTTGCGGTTGCCAATGCGACCGGTGTTGTTGACACCTCTACTGCCTAAAAGAAAAGGGCCCGTCGGGGCCCTTTACAATTGCGCTTAGATGCGGTTCATTTGAGCGGCGACCTTGTTGTACCAGTCCTGCCACGTGGGCGGGCAGTACTTTTTGGCCGCTGCTGGGGTAAGGGTGGAGCCGTAGTTCGCACCCAGGTAGGCAACATGAGCGGAGATGCCCTCACTCCAGCTGCCAAAGCTGCGCCAACCGCCGCCACGGGCACTCCAGCCCCAGGCGTTGTAAGAATTGGCGCAATAAGCGCCCTTGGTGCTCTCGATGCAGGCGATGGCGGGGGACCAACGGGGGTCGACACCGGTATTCCAAGCGGCGACGGCAAAGTTGTAGCCCTGGCCTGCCATGGGGGAGCCGGCAAGATAATTATCGATGCGGCTCGTCCATTCATTAATGAACGAATCGTAATCGGAGTTACCGGTATTGGCGTTGTTCACCGTGGTATCGATGGTGGTGTTGGTGTTGTTGGCCTGGCTGCTGGAATTGCTGCCGCTTACGCCCTCGCCCGAGAGCTTCTCGGCGGCAGCGGCCTTATCGGCCTCAAGTTTGGCGAGCTCGGCAGCATTTTCCTGCTCGGCTTTTGCCTGCGCCTCGCTGCGAAGCTGCTGGGCCTGCGCCAGCGCATCCTCGGCGTTTTTCTGCTCTGCCTCAAGCTGGGACTTGGCCTGCTGGAGCTCGGCCTTGTTCTGCTCGAGTTCGGTTTGCATGTTGTTGAGCTCTTCAATCTCGTCGACGCTCGAGCTCGTGATCTGGTTGGTGTATTTGCAGGTGGTGATGAACTCACCCAGGCTCTGCGCGTTGACCAGGAAGCTCACGATGGGATTGGTGCCCTTCTGGTACTTGTACAGATCGCGCATGGCGGAGCTTGCCTTGGCCTGCTGCTCGGGAAGCTTGGCCTCGATTTCCTCGATGCTCGCCTCGTTGGAGTCGATCTGCTTTTGCAGGTCGTCGAGTTTGGTGCGGGCATTGTTGTAGGCGCTCGTGGCGGCTTCAATTTTTTGCTGCGCGGCGGAAAGCTGATCCTGCGTTGCCTGCGAGGCGGCATACGCCGCAACGGGGGAGAGCATCGGCGTGGCAGTCAGTGCGACAGCGAGTGCGGCGCTCGTGATGATACGAGCCGGCTTCGACGCGATGAGCGCTGCGACGCGATGATTCGAATGCTGCATCCAGTCCCTCTGCAATCAATCGTAGGTTATGGTTCGAACGGTATTCTACTACTGCTTTCGACCTCAACTTGAACCTTAAAGGGTCCAAAGGGTCAAGTTGAACTTGAGGCTTTGGCTTTGACCTGCAGTTATAGTGAATTGTTGAGAAACCATAGAGTTCAACTTTAACGTTACGGAACTCTGTCTGATCGCAGATTCACGCCGTAAGGGCTACTCCAACATGGGGTTTTGCACCTATAGGGCTCCCTCGCGGCGAGCCTGCTCAACTTCTTCGAGCGCCTCGGCTGGGGTGAAGGAACACGTGCCGTCGCCGAGCTTGACTGTTTGGATATCGTCTCCGACATGCACCTCTCCGCCTCGAAGCACCACACCGAAAATGCCCTCGTGGGGAAAGATACAGTCACCGGCGAGATAGTAGATGGCACAGCGGGTGTGGCAGACCTTGCCGATCTGGCTGATCTCGACCAGAACGTCGTTGCCGATCTTGAGCTGTGTGCCCAAGGGGAGCGAAAGCAAGTTGATACCTTGTGTGGTGAAATTCTCCCCAAAGTCGCCTTCGTGCACATCGAGTCCGCGATGCCGTGCCGTCTGGATTGATTCTGCGGCCAAAAACGAGACTTGGCGGTGCCAGTGCCCGGCGTGCGCATCGGAAGCGAGGCCAAACTGTTCAATGACGGTATCGTGCCCATCGGAGACGGGCGACTTGCGTGTGCCTTTGTGCGCCGACGTGTTAATCGAGACGATGCGGGCGGGTCCTTCGCAGGCGTTGCTGGCGGTGCGTAGGGGAGCGGTCGTCTGAGAACGTTCCGCTAGCTCGCGTTTTGCAGCATCAAGGATGGGGTTGTCGGTCAGATGTTCTTGGGGCACGCGTGCGCCTTTCGCTTATAAGATTGACAATTGTTGAATCCTACAACAACGGTAGGTTCATTGCCCGTTGTCGTACAGCGGTGAGCGCTGTCTTTGCGCCGAGTTTGATCCTCCGATTGCCATAGATACGGTGGAACTTTGGGTGCTGGCGGTTTGGCACGCTAGAATGAATCGGTTGCACTAAGACCGCCCGTTGTGCGGGCAGTTCATGATAGGAAGTTTCCATGGCATTGCAATTTACAGAGCGCGAGTTCATTCCCGTGCTGCTCGGTGGCGACATCAACGCCTATTCGGTGGCGCGCGCCTTCTACGAAGAGTATCAGGTCAAGAGCCTGGTCTTTGGCAAGTATCAGACGGGCCCTGCGTATCGAAGCCAGATTATCGACTACACGCCCAATGTCGACATCGATACCATGCCCTTGATGCTCAAGACCGTCAACGATATCGCTCGGGCACATGCCGATAAGACGATCGTCCTGATGGGCTGCGGCGATAACTATGTTGCCCTGGTGGCCCAGGCAAAGGATGCCGATGAGCTGGCGGATAACATCGTCGCGCCCTACGCACCCTACAGCATGCTCGAGCAGTGCCAGAAGAAGGAGATCTTCTACGAGCTGTGCGAGAAGCATGGCGTGCCCTATCCGCACACGTTTACCTTTACCAAGGCGATGCTCAATGCCCAGGGTGAGGCGCCTGCCGAAGTGCTCGACCAGATCGATTTTCCTTACCCGATGATTCTGAAGCCTTCTGACGGCATCATGTGGTGGCAGCACGAGTTCGAGGGCCAGAAGAAGGCCTATGAGATTGCCGACCGCGCCGAGCTGGAACAGGTCATTCGCGATTCGTATGCCAGCGGCTACACCGACGATCTGATCTTGCAGGACCGCGTGCCCGGCAACGATGAGTACATGCGCGTGCTCACCAGCTATTCCGACCGCAACGGCAAGGTGCGCATGATGTGCCTGGGCCATGTGCTGCTCGAGGAGCATCAGCCCCACGGTGTCGGCAACCATGCCTGTATCATCACCGAGCCCAACGACGAGCTCATGGGCGGCGTGCGCAAGTTGCTCGAGGACCTTCACTTTGTGGGCTATTCCAACTTTGACGTTAAGTACGACGAGCGCGATGACTCGTTTAAGTTCTTCGACTTCAATACCCGCCAGGGCCGCAGCAACTACTATGTCACCAACAGCGGTTTTAACGTTGCCAAGTATGTGGTGGATGAGTATGTGTTCAACCGCCCGTTTGAGCCGGAGTTTGTGACGGCGCAGGACGAGGCGCTGTGGATGGTCGTCCCCATGGGCGTCGTCGACAAGTACGTCAAGGATCCCGAGTTGCGCGCTAAGGTGCATCGCCTGGATAAGGAAGGCAAGGGCGCCGACCCCTCGTTTATGAAGGGCGACTTTGTCTTTAATCGCTGGCTGCGCATGTGGCACACAAAGTTGCGCCACTTTAAGCTGTTCAAGACGTATTACAAGTAGATGAGTGCGGCGCCCGTCCGGTTTGCATCGGGCGGGCGCGGGTATGATACGCGCAATTGCGCAAGCGTCACCAAGGAGGCGGCGATGGAAAAGCTGGGAGTTATCGGCGGCATGGGCGCCGAGGCCACGTCGTATTACTACGACCAGGTGGTGCGCCATACGGCCGCTACGTGCGACCAGGAACATATCGACATGGTGGTGCTTTCCAAGTCGACCATGCCCGACCGCACGCTGGCCATCAAGACCGGTGAGCATGCCGAGCTGCTGGCGACCATGAAGGAGTGCGCCCAGGCGCTCGAATCGCTGGGCTGTGCGCACATTGCCATTCCCTGCAATACGTCACACTACTTCTACGATCAGATCCAGTCGTTTACGACGGTGCCGATTATCCACATGCCGCGCGAGTCGGTGCGCTATGCTCTGGCCGGTGCGGTGATGGGGGAGTGCGAGTTCGATCCCAACCTAAGCATGCCGGCAGAGCCGGTGCGCAAGATCGGCATCATGGGCACCGACGGAACCGTGGGCGCGGGCGTCTATGGGCGCGAATGCGAGGCTGCGGGCGTCGAGGTCGTCTACCCCAGCGAGAAGCGTCAGGCCGACGTGATGTCGCTCATCTACGACGACGTGAAGGCCGGACGCGAGCCCGATATGGACAAGTTCGACCGCGTGATGTGGGAGTTCGCCCGCAGCGGCTGCGACCGCGTTATTCTGGCCTGCACCGAGCTCTCGGTGCTGCAGAAGTACCGCGAGATGCCCGAGATCACCCTCGACGCCATGGACGTCTTGGTACGCGAATCCATCATTCGCAGCGGCGCCCCCTACCGCCAATAGCCCTTAACCTGCCAAAAAGGGACAGGTATATTTTGGTAGGTTTTTATCTGGGGAAACAGTAAAGGCCTCGGCTCGTTTGGTGCGAGCCGAGGCCTTTTGCATTAGGCGGTTGGTGCTGACGATGAGCTAGAACAGGAATCCCAGGATGATGAGGGCGGCGCTGATGGCGAGCACGGCGATATCCAGACCCTTGATGGGGTAACGCTTATACGAGCTGGCGCGCGTGCGCAGATAAAAGCCGCGCTGCTCGGCGGCAAGCGCGGTGGCGTCGGTCTTGCCCACGCTCGAGATAAGCAGCGGCACGCACAACGGCAGCATGAGTTTGAGCTTCTTGATGGGGTTCTTGGTGTCGTACTCGACGCCGCGCGCGGTCTGCGCCTCCATGATGGCATTCATCTCTTGGCCAAACACCGGCACAAAACGCAGTGCCGTGGTAAAGGTGAAGGCGTAGCGATACGGTACGTGCAGTACCTCGACGCAGGCGTTGGCAAGGTCGTTGAGCTTGGTCACCATAAGCATGAGTATGAGTGGCAACGCTACGCCCAGCAGGCGCAGGCAGGCCTTAGATCCGGTGATGAGGCCGGTATCGGTAACGAAACCCCACACCACGTTGCCGTCACGCATAAATGCCAACTGCAGCACCAGCATGATAAGTGCGAGCGGAATCAGCAGCTTGAGCAGCGAGAACAGGCGATCGACGACGCCGGCGTAGGCGCCCAGCGCAAGGGTGAGTGCCAAAAAGCCCAACAGCGCAACATAGGTGTCGGACAAAAAGATGCCGATGATGATGGCGGCGGCAAGGCCAAGTTTGACGACCGGGTTCAGGCGATGCAGCAGCGTATCGCCCGGCATATAGTCGATGACGTTAACCACGGCGGACCATCTCCTTGGTAATGCGAACGATATCGGTGACCTCGCTCACCTGCGCAAAAGCGGGGGAGACGGAGGATGCCAAGCGGCGCGAGAGTTCAATGACCTGGGGCGGCTCCACGTAGGCACGCTGCATGAGCTTAATATTCGAGAACAGCTCGTGCGTGCGTCCGCGGTCGAGGATACGGCCGTCGGCCATCACAACGATGCGCTCGGCAAAGTCGGAAACGACTTCCATATCGTGGCAGACCATGATCACGGCGCAGCCGCGCTCTGCCATGGTGCGCACCGTTTCCATGACGGTCATGCACTCACGGTAGTCAAGGCCGCTCGTGGGCTCGTCGAGCACTACAATCTTGGGCTCAACCACTACGACGGAGGCGAGCGCCACCATTTGTCGCTGGCCGCGCGAAAGCGAGAAAGGTGCCTCGTCGGCGGGCAGGCCAAAGCGGTCGATGACGAGCTGGGCACGACGCAGGGCCTCGGCGCGGTCGATGCCGGCAAGCTCCAGGCCAAAAGCGACCTCGTCGAGCACGGTATCCTTGCAGATCTGGCGGTCGGGGTTTTGGAAGAGCGTTGCGACCTCGCGGGCGATGCGGCTCGTGGGGACTGCGGCGGTGTCCAAGCCCGTAACGCGCACCCTGCCCGAGGCGGGTTTAAGCAAGCCCGTGAGCAGTTTGGTAAGCGTGGTCTTGCCGGCGCCGTTTTGGCCGACGATGCCCACGAGCTCGCCAGGGTAGAGCGTCAGACTAAGGTCGTGTACGGCGGCGCCGCCATTGGGATAAGCAAACTCAACATGATCGAAGGTGAGCACGGGTTCGGCGTCCTTGGCATGAGGGCGCAACGACGGGGCATGCGGGGAGCCTGCGGGCGCTTGGGCGTCGCTGGCGGCGTGCGCGGGGTCGACGATGCCCGAAATCAGGTGCTCGGCCTCATCGACATTCAAGCAAGGGGTGCCGCTTGCCAGGCCATCGGCCTCGAGGCTATTGAAGATGCGTGTGACGCGGGGGCAGTCGACGCCGATGGTGCGGAGCTCATCGGTATGCGCGAAGACCTCGTGCGGCTCGCCCTGTAGCGCGATTTCGCCATGGTTGAGCACGAGCACGCGGTTGCAGTACTCCGAGAGCAGGGCGACCTTTTGTTCAACGACCACGATAGTGATGCCAAGTGTGCGGTTTGCCTCGCGTAGGGTCTCGAAAACCAGCGTGGAGCTGGCGGGGTCGAGTGCTGCGGTGGGCTCGTCGAGAACCAAGACGCGCGGACGCATGGCGAGGATGGCGGCGATGGCCACCTTTTGCTTCTGTCCGCCCGAGAGGGTGGCGATCTCGCGGTCGCGCAGGTCGCTGATACCGACGGTCTCGAGCGTCTCGTTTACACGCTGCTCGATCTGGTCGTGGGGAACGCCAAAGTTCTCGAGGCCAAAGAGCATCTCGTCCTCGACGACCGAAGCGACCATCTGCGTGTCGATATCCTGCAGCACACTGCCGACGATTTGCGAGACGTCGGTGAGCGAGACTTCGCAGGTGTCGTGGCCGTCGACCATGACGGACCCAAAGAACGTGCCGGTGTAGTGGTGGGGCACGGCACCCGACAGGCAGGCGGCAAGCGTGGACTTGCCGGCGCCCGAGGGCCCGATGATGCCGATGAAATCTCCCTTGTTCACGCTGAGCGAGATGTGGCTGAGCGCCTGCTCGGTCTGCGTGCCATAGGAGAACGAGACATCGTCGACGTTGATGATCGTTTCCATGGATACCTTTCATAGTCATTGGGGACAGTCTTAAATGACCAGTTGTTTAAGACCGTCCCAAAAAAGTTCGTTGTTTGGGACGGTCTTTGGTGGTGAAGCACGGAGACGGCTTTACGAGGGGGCCCAGGTTGGCGCGAAAGAGGAGCGAAGCGTACTTGGGTACGCGAGCGACGAATGAACGCCAAGATGGGGTGGCTCGTAAAGCCGAGCGGGTTAGTTGAGCCTAAGGGCCTTCTGGATGGGCAGGTAGAGGGCGCCGACCAGAATGGCGTTAAAGACGGCGGTCATGGCGACGACGGGCAACATGGCGGCGGCGAGCTCGCCTACCACGCCGAGCATGGCCATCTTGATGACCATGAAGATGACGCCGGAGACAAAGGTGGTCAGGAAGGTTGCAACAATGGCGACGGCAGGCTTGACCTGACCGTTCTTGCCGGCGGCGTTGACGATGCCGGCCATGAGCATGGCGGCGATGCCCTCGGCGGCAAAATCGACGAACGGCGAAGTGGTGGTGATCTGGATCACGGCAGCCGAGATGAGGCCGATGACGAGCGCTTGGCCGATGTTAGGGCGAACGACCAGGATGGTGAGGCAGAAGGCCGAGATGATGAACTCGGGGCTGATCATGCCGCCCGAGATGCCCGAGATGGCCTTGCCGACGGTGAAGTTGAGGATGAAGCCTGCAGCGAGCAGGATGGCGAGCAGGACGAGAGCGCGGACGTCGAGTTTGCCGCGGTCGGCGGTCTGGACGGTGCGGGGCTGGGCGGCGGTGGTGTTCTGAGACATGGTGAAAATCCTTTCGGAATGGGGGTGCAAGAGAAAAGCGGAGGCGCGTGATGCGAATGCGATCGGGCTCGAGATAGAAAAAGGCCCCCGGTCGAAACCGGAGGCCTTCCAATCACCTAGAGCGCAAAAACAGGCGTGAGGGACTCACTGTCGACCGATCGTATTCGCATCACGCCACCACCAGTTGTTGAGAGACTTCATCGTGTTCTTCATGTCGGTGGCTCCTTTCGTGATGCCGTGGCGCGGTCGCACCTAGTTGCTGTTGCGCTGCACTATAGCACAGCGAAGTGTGTGCGGGGAAATCTTTTTAAAAAGATTTCAGGCGGGTTTCCCGCCGGTCAAAAGAGCGGGCTGAGCGGGCGAGGCTGCCATTGCTGCCTTGCCCGCTCAGCTAGGACGTTACTCCTTATTGCGACGGTAGAGGAAGTAACCGCCCGCGGAGATGACGGCAACGCCAGCGATGGCGAATGCAGCCACCACGCGGCCATCAAAACGATCACCGGTGGTGGGCAGGCCGCCCTTGGTGTTCGCCTTGTTGGTGGTTACCGTGGTCGTGGTGTCCGACTTGCCAGGCTTCTCGGGCTTGGTGGTGGGCTGCTCGGGCTTAGCGGGCTGCTCGGGGGTACCGGGCTGCTCAGGAGTACCAGGCTGCTCGGGAGTGCCAGGCTGATCCGGGGTTACCGGGTCGGTGGCAAGAGCGTCCTTGGCGTAGGTGATGGACACCTTGAGGCCGTTGGTCTCGGTGTTCAGGTCGCTCGGGGTGAAGGGCTGGTCGAAGTTCTCAGCCTTCAGATAGGCGCGCATCTCCTGGAGCAAGGCCTTGCACTTGACGTAGGTGTTCTCGGTGGCAGCATTGCCGGCCTTGTTTGCCAGGGCGGTACGGGCCTCGGTGCCCTCGGTGGCCTGCATGACCTCGTCGACTTCCAAGTTCTGCTCGACGAGCTCGTTCTGGAGGGCGTCGAGGTAGGTGCGAACGCCGGTGCCGAGCTGCTCACGGTGCTCGAAGCACAGGGAGCTGATGTCCATGAGGACATAGTTGATGGAGTTCTCGGGCTCCTCGTTGTTCACGATGTCCTCCTCTTCGCAGTGATCGAAGGAGACGGTCTGGTCGCTGTAGTACGGGCTAACCTCGGTGAGCAGTGCGGAGTAGTAGGGGATGGCGACGGAGTAGGCGGCGCGGGAGAGCATCTCCCACTGGATGGTCGCGATCTCGGGGTCCATGCCCTGACGGATCTGGAAGAGATTGACCTCGGTGTTGGTCTCGGTACCAATGGCGTAGGCGCCGTCGGTGTTGGCGTTGAGGCCCGGGACCTTCTCGCCGCGGTTGCCAAACGCGCGGATCATCTCAAAGGTGTTCCAGTCGGACTTGCCGGGCTGGAAGAACAGCGGCTGCGCCTTGCTAACCAGGGCGCCGGTCGTGGCACGAGCATCTTCGCGCTCGTCCTTGACGATCTCGTAGTCGGTGCCCTCGGTGAGCGGCACACCGAAGTAGGCGCGACCCTGGACATAACGGGCCCAAGAATGCATGGCCTTTTCGCTAATTGCCTCGCCGTAGGTCTGGGCAACGTCAAATTGACCGTCATCGAAGTACTTGGCGAAGCCATTCTCCTTAGGCATGGACTCGATGGTCGCAGAGTGGAGACAGTTCGCGGTGTCGGTGAGGTCAACCTTGTAGTTGAGGTTGCCGATGTTGGGGTTGAGCGAGGCGATATCGTCAGTGAGCCTCATGGCGATCCACTGGTGGCCGGAAAGTGCGGCAAACAGCCAAGTCTCGTTGCTGTCGGCGATGATAATCTGATCGTTGCCGCAGGCGCCCTGCTCGTCGATGATCTTGCCGAGGAGCTCGACGCCCTCACGTGCATTGGCGCTTTCACCTAAGATAACGCTGCCGTAGCTGTACTCGCCAATACCGGTTTTGGTCAGGGGGTCTGCTGCCTCAGCATCAGCATTCATGCCGGTGGTCAGCGTTGCGGAGCAGGACACGCCCTTCTCATTGATGCCTGCCTCAGAGTAGGCATCATAGCGCCCGTGCCACTGGGAGGGATGGTCGCGTACATAGGTGTAGCGATACGTGGTCTTGGTCGAGGTATACATGAATGCGGACTCGTCCGAGCCGTACGTATGCCCCGGGCCGTGAGAAGGCTCAATGCCAAAGTGCTTGAGGTAGCGCTTATCGAAGTCCTCGGCGCGGCCATAGTACGTGTCACCGTCGGCCGTCAGCTTGTTGCCCATGTACATCTGCGTGCAGGCGAGCGCAGATGTCGGCATGGACATGATGGTTGCAGCTCCAAATGCAAGGCCTATGCCAAGCTTCTTGAGCGCGTTGACGGGATGAGTTTTACTCATATTCCCTCCCAGCGTGCGAAAGTCCTCTGTCTCCAGAGGGCTTCACCCAATAATTACACCCCCTTAGCGTAACGAATTCGAAACAATATACATTCATGAAAGTTATTTACTCGATAAGCGTAGCGAAATATGCGATTAACGGTAAATTGAACTCATTTAGTGGGAAATCAATTTGTATAACGCCAGCGAAAAATGTAGCTAAATAAAGCGTCAAGAAAAAAGCGGACCCCTCGCCGGCATGTGGTTTCATGCCGGCGAGGGGTCCGGGCTGCACGGGCCGTCTAAGAGTAATGGCTACTTCTTTCGACGGTGAATCACGTTAATGGCATAGCCGACGAGCATGGCCAAAACGATGACGATAAAGCCAAGGATGGGGTTGTCGTTCACGGGGGTCCTCCTATTTTCCGAGCGGCGAGAATTCGTCGACGATGATATCAAGGCATTGCGGTAGCGCGCGGGCGCCAAAGACGCCGGAGTTGCTGGAGATGATCTCGCCATCAAACTGCATGCCGAGCGATGGCGTGCAGGTAATCTTGGCTTCTTTGGTCTGGATGATCTTAAACTGCGGGCGGCCGAGTACCTTGCCGGCGGGGTCGAGCGCGGCGGTGATTACCGTGGGGAGCAACTGCACCGTGCGCACGGGCTCAATAACGACGATGTCGACCATGCCGTCGTTCATACGGCAGTTGGGGAACAGGTTGATGTCGTTTTGGATGACAGACGTGTTGCCCGCCATGCAGCAGATGCCGTCGAGCTCCTCAACAATGCCATCATGCTCAATGGTAAAGTGCGCCACCGTGGGGTTGGGCGTGGCGAGAGCGGAGAGGAAGTAGGCGATCTCGCCGATGTCGTTTTTGGTGGGGGCGGCCTTCATCATGATCTCGGCGTCAAAGCCCGAACCGGCGATGATGATAAAGCCATGGCGCTTTTCGTTGCCGTTCTCGTCGAGCCAAAAGAGCTCGCCCATGTCTACTTTGACCGTGCGGCCGGCGCGACATGCCTTGGCAAGCGCCGCTGCCTCGGGGGCATTGCCGATGTTGTTAAAGAACAGGCAGGCCGTGCCGGAGGGGAAAACGAGCGTGGGGACGCCGCAGCCGCGCATCTGGTCGAGCACGTTGGAGACGGTGCCGTCGCCGCCCGAGACGACCACGCGGTCGAACTCGCGAACGTCTGCCACGGCGTCCTCGGGCTCCATGCCATCGCCGATAAAGCGCATCACGACTTCGTCGCCGCCCTGTGCAAGGGCGTGCGTGAATGCGTAGATTTCATCTGAGCTGGGGCCCGATGCCGGGTTGTGGATGATAAGGCAGCGCATACTTACGTTCCCGTTCTGTGACTAACCGAGTATAGTTGTAAGGCAATGCCGATATCCTACCCGTGTTTTTCGGGCCTAACCTTATTCGATGGGTTGATATGTACATTTCCACACATCAGGCTCTACTCGACTTTTGCCAGCGCGCCCGTGAGTTCGACGCGATTGCCGTCGATACCGAGTTTTTGCGCGAGCGCACGTTCCATCCGCGTCTGTGTTTGGTTCAGATTGCCACCCCTGCCGAGAGTGTAGCGGTCGATCCCCTGGTAATCGACGACCTATCGCCGCTGGCCGAGCTTATGGCCGACGAGAGCGTGACCAAGGTCTTCCACGCCTGCTCGCAGGATATGGAGGTCATGCTCCATACCGTAGGCGTGCTGCCGCGTCCGATTTTTGACACGCAGGTGGCCGCCGCCTTTTTGGGCGAGCGTCAGCAGATTTCCTACGGCGCGCTCGTGCAGACGTTTTGCGGCGTCTCATTGCCCAAGACCGAGTCACTGACCGACTGGTCGCGTCGCCCGCTGACCGATAAGCAGATTGAGTACGCGATCGATGACGTCAAGTATCTGATCGTCGCCTATACCGAGATGATGAGCCGCCTGCGCGAGCTGGGCCGCGTGGACTGGGTGCTCGACGAGCTGCGCCCGCTGGCTGACGAGTCGCACTATCGCGCCGATCGCCACGAGGCGTTCCGCAAGGTCAAACGCATCAACTCGTGCAGTCGTCACCAGCTGGGTATCGCGCGCGAGCTCGCCGCCTGGCGTGAGGACCGCGCCGAGCGCCGCAACATCCCGCGCAAATGGGTCATGTCCGACGACACGCTGCTTGCGCTCGTTAAACGCAATCCCGTGCGCGTTGAGGAGTTCCGCAGCATTCGCGGTACCGATCAGTTGGGGGAGCGCGACGTGGACGGTGCGCTCATGGCCATCAAGCGCGGCGCAAGCTGCCCGCACGATCGCCTGCCGCTCATGGTGCGCGGGCATCGCCAGATCTCTCCGGAGTTGGAGAGCGTGACGGACCTGATGTATGCGCTCATCCGCCTGGTTGCCGAACGCTCGGGAGTGGCGACCTCGGTCATTGCCTCGCGCGATGACCTGGCCGACTACATTGAGCATCCCGAGCAGAGCCCCTTGCGCGAAGGCTGGCGCTTTGAGCTTGTGGGCTCGCGCCTGGACGATCTGCTCTCGGGCAACATGGGGTTGACGGTCAAAGATGGCAAAATTGAATTGCTGTAAGGAAGCCTAGCCGCTTGAGTGGGTAGAATGCCTCCAACGTGTAACTCGATTCGGAGGAATTCGCATGCCTTATTACTATGGATACGGCTTTGGCATCGACCCGCTGTACCTGCTGGTTGTTCTTGTCTGCACGGTGATTGGCCTTGCCGCACAGAACTATATCAACTCGACGTACAAAACCTGGTCCAAGGTTCGCTCGGACGGCGACACGGGCGCCACGGTCGCTCGCCGCATGCTCGACGCCAGCGGCTGCAACGCCGTGGGTATCAAGGGTGTCGCCGGCGAGCTCACCGACCATTACAACCCACAGGACAATAACCTGTATCTCTCGGATGCCAACCGTTCGGGCGGGTCGGTCGCAAGCGTTGCCGTCGCCTGCCACGAGGCGGGCCATGCCGCCCAGCGTCAAAGCGGTTACGCCATGATGAAGGTTCGCACCGCCCTCGTGCCGGTCGTCAACTTTACCCAGAACACCTGGACCATCGTGTTGCTCTTGGGCCTGTTTATGAACATCGCGGGACTCACGACCCTCGCACTGATCTTCTTCTCGTTTAGCGTGCTGTTCCAACTGGTTACGCTGCCGGTCGAGATTGATGCCAGCCGCCGCGCCGTGGCGTACATCGAGCAGTCGGGCATGAGCTCCAAGCAGGTCAATGGTGCCAAGAAGGTCCTGACGGCAGCCGCGCTTACCTACGTGGCGGCGGCGCTCACCTCGATTATTCAGCTGCTCTACCTTATGGCTCGTTACAACAGAAACTCCAACCGATAAGAGCTTAGACGGGGGTGCCGCGGGGATTTGTGTCCCCGCGGCGCTGTACTATGTGTGGGACTTGAATTTGCACAGGGCTGGAGCCCGTGTGCACGATGACGAAAGGAGGCTGCGTGGCAGGCTGGAATCTAACCGGCAACAGCGTTTCCGCCGAGTTTGACGGCTCGGACGAGCAGGAGCGCAAGGAGCTCAGCGTGAGCCAGGCGGTGGAGATCGCCGCTGGCGCGCTCGATGCCATTCCGCAGCTGAGCGTCCTGGGCGAGGTCACGGGCTTTCGTGGCCCCAATGCCCGAAGCGGCCACTGCTACTTCCAGATCAAGGACGACTCGGCTGCCGTCGATTGCATCATCTGGAAGGGTGCCTATCTTAAGCGCACCTTCGACTTGCGCGACGGTATGCAGGTGAGCTTTAAGGGCAGCTTCAATCTCTATAAGCCCACGGGCCGTATGAGCTTTGTCGCCCGTTCGTTCTCGCTGGCGGGGGAGGGCCTGCTGCGTCAGCAGGTGGCACAACTGGCCGAAAAGCTGCGTCGCGAGGGCCTGATGGACGAGGCGCGCAAACGTCGCATTCCGGTGTTTTGCTCACGCGTGGCGGTCGTCACCTCGCTTTCGGGCGCCGTGATCGACGACGTCAAGCGTACGCTGCGCCGTCGCAACCCACTTGTCGAGCTCGTTTGCGTGGGTGCCAAGGTCCAAGGCGAGGGCGCGCCGGCGGAGCTTATTGAGGGTCTGCGCCGCGCCGCTGCCATCACGCCCGCGCTCGATTGCATTTTGCTCGTGCGCGGCGGCGGTTCCTTCGAGGACCTCATGACCTTCAACGACGAGGACCTTGCCCGTGCGGTAGCGGCTTGCCCCGTGCCTGTGGTGACGGGCATTGGCCATGAGCCCGATACCTCGATC